>JAVERM010000092.1:0-7223 GCA_034007105.1 Trichlorobacter sp. | reverse complement strand
TGCCTGCCTGACGTGCAGATGCATCGGTCATTATACCTTTGGAAGTTGAAAGAATGGCTATACCAATACCATTTTTTACCACAGGTATTGATTCCGTATTTACATATACACGGCTGCCTGGCTTGCTTACTCTGGTAATTTCATTGATTACAGGATCTTTCTCATTTACGTATTTAAGATATACACGCAAAATGCCCTGCTTGTTATCTGCACTTACTTTATAGTTCTTTATGAAACCTTCTTGCTTAAGAACTTGGACAATATTAGTCTTTAGATTGGAAGAAGGTATATCTACTTTTTGGTGCCTAACCATATTTGCATTGCGAATTCTGGTCAAGAGGTCGGCAATGGGATCTGTCATAGACATCGAAACGCACTCCTGTTTTTTAATTTAAAGCTTACCAGCTTGACTTGACAACACCAGGGATCAAACCTGATAAAGCGTATTTACGCAAACAAATTCTGCACATTTGAAACTTCCTGTAAAAAGCTTTCGGACGACCACATACTGGACACCGATTATGTTGGCGAACCTTAAACTTTGGGGTACGTTGTGATTTATTAACCATCGAAACCTTTGCCACAGACTCCTCCAATAGTAAACTGTCAAATCAAATTTAATTTCTAAATGGCATTCCAAAATGCTTTAGCAATGCCTTGCCTTCTTCATCGGTTTTTGCAGATGTTACAATTGTTATATTCAAGCCTTTTATTTTATCAATCTGATCATAATTAATTTCAGGAAAAATCAAATGTTCTTTTATACCCAAGGTATAGTTACCTTGTCCATCAAAAGACTTGCCTGAAACACCTTTAAAATCACGTACCCTAGCAAGCGAAACATTCAACAATCTATCAAGAAATTCATACATCTTATCACGCCTTAAGGTAACCATACAACCTATAGGCATTCCTTCACGTAATTTAAAACTGGCAACTGATTTCTTTGCTTTTGTTATAACCGGCTTTTGACCACTTAAAGCAGCAAGCTCAGCAGATGCGGAATCCAGTATCTTAATATTCTGTATGGCTTCACCAAGCCCCATATTTATTACAATTTTTTGCAATTTAGGGGTTTGCATGACATTTTTGTAGTTTAATTCAGCACATAGCTTGGGTGCTATTTCAGACTTGTACCGTTCTCTTAATCTCGACATAAAAATCTCCCTTTGCCTAGTTATCCAGTGATGTAGCGCACTTGACGCAAATACGTTGTTTGTCACCACTTTCAAGAACCTTGATACGAGTCCTTACAGGCTTCGTGCACTTGCTGCAAAAAAGCTGCACATTTGAAATATGCAATGGAGCTTCTTTTTCAATAACTCCACCAGCTTCGCTACCACGTGCACGAACATGGCGCTTAACAATATTAATTCCTTCAACAAGCACCTTGTTTTTATTTGACAATACATTCATGATTTTACCGGTTTTTGTTTTATCCTTGCCGGCAAGAATCATTACTGTATCGCCTTTTTTTACATGAAATTTCATGGTATGCATCAGAGTCTCCAATAAAATTATAACACTTCAGGAGCAAGTGATATAATCTTCATATACTTTTTTGCACGCAATTCACGCGCAACAGGACCAAAAATTCGAGTTCCAATAGGTTCTCTGGAGTTGTTTATTACTACACCTGAGTTATTATCAAACCTGATATAAGATCCATCAGGTCGTCCAAGTACCTTTGCAGTTCGTACTATTACAGCCTTGACAACATCACCTTTTTTAACTTTTGAATTCGGCAAAGCTTCACGCACAGAACAGACAATTATGTCACCAACTCCAGCGTACTTGCGTTTGGAACCACCAAGAACCTTAATGCAGAAAAGTTTCTTTGCACCAGAGTTATCTGCAACATCCAGTACTGATTGCATTTGTATCATGCCAATATCCTCTTTAGTATCATCTAGACGAAGCTTTCAATGATCTTATGTAAAGACCAGCGCTTATCCTTACTTAGTGGTCTGCTTTCTACTATCTGCACTTTGTCGCCTGTTTTGCAGCTATTTGCTTCGTCATGCACCTTGTACTTAACGCTTCTTTTTATATACTTATTATACAAAGAATGCTTTACAAGACGATCAACGCGAACAACAACGGTTTTGTCCATCTTGTCACTAACAACTACACCAGATTGCATACGTCTATGCCCACGCACACTCATAACAACCCCTAACCTTTATTTTCCGTAAGAATGGTATTGATACGCGCAATATCACGACGGATCTGATTTATCTTTGCGGTGTTCTCAAGTCGCCCGGTTTGAAGCTGAAATTTCAGATTGAAAAGCTCCTGAGCAAGTTTCTTATTGTTATCTTTAAGATCATTAGCACTTAAAGAGCGCAATTCACTAGGCTTCATTACTATCACTCCTGACTATAAACTTGGTTGCCACAGGTAATTTATGTTTAGCAAGCCTTAGAGCCTCGCGTGCCACATCTTCTGTTACGCCTTCCATTTCGTAAAGAATCATTCCTGGTTTGATAACACATACCCATGAATCAGGAGAGCCTTTACCTTTGCCCATACGTGTTTCAGCAGGTTTTGCTGTTAGAGGTTTATCCGGAAACATACGAATCCAGATTTTACCACCACGCTTTATATATCTGGTCATGGCAATACGTGCAGCTTCTATCTGTCTGGAATCTATCCAGCCACACTCGGTAGCCTGTAAAGCATATTGACCAAACGCAATATCAATTTTACGGCAAGCAGTTCCAGCCATACGACCTTTCATCTGCTTTCTATGTTTAACCCTTTTCGGCATTAACATTTGAATTACTCCTGCTATTTAAAATCAGGACAATACTTCACCCTTAAAAATTAAAACCTTTACGCCTATGATGCCATATGTTGTTTTGGCTTCAGCAAAACCAAAGTCTATATCAGCACGCAATGTGTGCAGTGGCACGCGACCTTCCCGATACCATTCTGTCCGGGACATTTCAGCCCCACCCAGACGACCTGAGCAAGTTATTCTGATTCCCTTGGCACCAAACTTAAGTGATGAAGAAACACTTTTCTTCATTGCACGTCTGAAAGCTATTCTTCTTTCGAGCTGCAGCGCCACGTTCTCTGCTACCAACTGTGCGTCAGTTTCCGGTTTGCGAACTTCGTTTATGTTTATAAAAACTTCACGTGAAGTTATTTTCGCAAGATCCTTTTTAAGCAGATCAACTTCAGCACCTTTTTTACCAATTATAAGACCTGGACGCGCTGCATGAATATTTATCTTTGTTTTGTTGGCAGCACGTTCAATTTCTACTTTAGAAATTCCTGCATTGTACAAACGTTTTTTAAGAAATTGACGAATTTTCAGGTCTTCGTGAAGGTTTTTGGCATAATCAGCCTCAGCATACCATTTCGAATCCCAGGTTTTGATAACGCCAAGCCTAAAACCAATCGGATTAACTTTTTGTCCCAAGACTACACCTCCAACCTATCTCGAATTCTTTACTGAAAGTACCACTTGTATGTGGCTTGTCGGTTTACGGATACTGCTTGCCCTGCCCATTGCTCTAGGCAAAAATCTTTTTAATACAGCACCACCATCAACGGTAATAGCTTTTACATACAGGGCATCGACATCACTGACACCCTTTTGTTCTGCATTGGCAACCGCAGACGAAAGAAGCTTGTACAATACCGGAGCAGATGCATTTTTTAGAAATTTAAGGGTATTCAACGCCTCTTGGATATTTTTACCCCTTACAAGGTCAGCCACTATACGCGACTTGCGAGGAGATAGTCTGGCCAACATAAGTTTAGCTCTGTATTCCATTATAAAATTGCTCCTTGAATTACTTCCTCAGCTTGCTTTTTTTATCCGCAGCATGACCATAAAAAGTGCGTGTAGGTGCAAACTCACCAAGCTTGTGTCCAACCATATTCTCGGTAACAAAAACAGGTATGAACTTTCTACCATTATGCACAGCCAGCGAGATACCAACAAATTCTGGTGTAATAGTTGAACGACGCGACCATGTTTTAATTATTTTTTTTGAGTTAGCTCCCTCAGATTCAACTTTTTTCATTAAGTGTTCATCAATAAAGGGACCTTTTTTAATTGAACGTGCCATAATAAACCTGACCCTCTCCTATATTATTTACTGCGTTTCTTGACAATGAAACGATCAGAAGACTTGTTGGTGCGGGTCTTGTAACCTTTTGTAGGAACACCCCATGGAGTAACCGGATGACGACCTCCAGATGTACGCCCTTCACCACCGCCATGCGGGTGATCAACAGGGTTCATTGCAACGCCTCTGACTTTTGGTCTTCTGCCAAGCCAGCGTGAACGACCAGCTTTACCAATGCTTACGTTCTCATGATCTATGTTACCAACCTGACCAATAGTTGCATAGCAGTCCATCAAGATCATACGTACTTCACCGGAGGGTAGCTTTATTTGTGAATACTTGCCCTCTTTGGACATAAGCTGAGCAAAAGTACCAGCACTACGGGCAAGCTGGGCACCTTTTCCAATTTTAAGCTCAATATTATGGATAATAGTACCCAAAGGTATGGAGCGGATCGGTAAAGCATTGCCTGGTTTAATATCTGCTTCAGGACCACTTAGAACCGTGTCACCAACCTTGAGATCCAAGGGTGCAAGAATATAACGTTTTTCACCATCCAGATAGTGCAGTAAAGCAATCCGAGCACTACGGTTTGGATCATATTCTATAGTTGCCACCTTTGCAGGTATTCCTTTTTTATCCCGACGAAAGTCAATAATTCTGAACTTTTGCTTATGACCACCGCCCTGATGCCGTGCAGTTATACGTCCATTATTATTCCTGCCGCCGGTTTTTTTTATGTTGGCGAGCAGTGAACGCTCTGGTGAATTAGATGTTATCTCTTCAAACGTCGAGCAAGTCTGATGTCTGCGACCAGCCGATGTTGGTTTATAAGTCTTTATTGCCATACTAAAACCCCAATTTCAGTAATTAGTTACAACACTATACTTCAAAAAAGTCTACAGTCTGGCCTTCTTTTAAAGTGACGTATGCTTTTTTCCAGTTTTGCCTTTTACCATAAGTACGCCCAAAACGCTTTGCTTTGCCAGCTACTACGACTGTTCTTACATCGGTTACATTAACCTTAAATAACTGCTCAACCGCTCTTTTGATTTCAATTTTGTTTGAATCGCGGTCAACTACCAAGGTAATGACACTTGCAGCCTGGGTATCAAGCGAAGTTTTTTCAGTAACATGTGGACGTTTTACTATTGAATAGATATTCATAGCTGAAATGCTCCTTCCACAAGAGGAACAGCTCCCTTGGTCAATACAAGATGTTTATACTTGAGAATATCGAAAACATTTAATGAATCCGGTTTTATCAACTTAACATAAGGTACGTTGCGTGAAGAAAGATAAAGATTATTGCTAGCACTGTCTGTAACAATCAAAGATCTTTCTAAATCAAATTTCTTCATAAAGCTTGCAAAATCTTTTGTGGAAATCTTTTCAAAATCAAGAGCATCAAGAACCGTTATTTTTTCCTGCTTATATTGCAAAGACAGCAGCGAAGAAATTGCTCTTTTACGAGCCTTTTTGTTAACGCTCAGGTTATAAACCTTTGGCTGTGGGCCAAAGACAACTCCCCCACCTCTGTATTGCGGGGCACGCTTGCAGCCCTGGCGAGCATTACCAGTACCTTTTTGCTTAAAGGGCTTTTTACCGCTTCCGGCAACTTCAGATCTACCTTTAGAGTCAGATGTGCCAGCCCTTCTGTTTGCAAGTTGAACTTTTAAAACCTGGTGTATCAGTGATTCTTTTATTTCAGCAGCAAAAACAGATTCAGCAAGCGATATTTCGCCAACCTTTTCTTTTTGCATGTTGTACATTGCTATAGTAGGCATTGCTCTACTCCAATTAAAATTACTTTATTTTTTTAACACTTTCCTTGATGAAAACAACGTTACTCTTTGCACCAGGAACAGCTCCTTTTATCAAGAGGAGGTTATTGTCTGCATCTACTCTGACAACCTGTAACCGCTGCACTGTTACCCGCACATTTCCCATTTGACCAGGCATACCTTTGTTTTTAAAAACACGAGCTGGTGTGGCAGAACAGCCGATTGCACCTGGTGCCCGGTGAAAACGTGAGCCGTGGGAAGCACGTCCACCACCATAGTTATAGCGTTTTACTACACCTTGGAAACCTTTACCAATACTTGTACCAGTAACATCAACAAAATCTCCTGGTACAAACTGTTCAACAGACAGCACTGAACCTGCTTCCAACTCTGCTGATTGCGCCATCCTGAACTCTTTAAGATACCGGAATGCGCCTTTACCTGTTTTGTTAAAATGTCCTCTCAAAGGTGTATTGGTTTTGTTTATATCAAGCTGCTCAAAACCCAGTTGTACAGCAGCATAACCATCAACAGCTTCAGTTTTCTTCTGGACTATTACACATGGACCAGCCTGAACAACCGTAACCGGAACCCTTGACCCGTCATCCATAAAAATCTGAGTCATACCTAATTTTTTTCCAACAATTCCTTTATTCATAACGAAATCCATTTCAGTAGATAACTCTAAAGTTTTATTTCAACATCAACCCCAGCAGACAGATCCAGCTTCATGAGAGCATCTACAGTTTGCTGTGTTGGATCAAGGATATCAACAAGACGCTTATGGGTTCTTATCTCAAATTGATCCCGGGATTTTTTATCAACATGTGGTCCCCTTAGCACACAATACTTGTTAATTACAGTGGGTAAAGGTATCGGACCAGCAACCCGTGCTCCAGTTCTCTTGGCTGTATCAACAATTTCGCCAACAGAAACATCAAGCAATTTATGATCATAGGCTTTAAGACGTATTCTGATCTTCTGACTCTGCATTATTTCCTCACTTGTAATTACTCAACAATAGTACTAACCACGCCAGCACCAACTGTACGACCGCCTTCACGGATGGCAAAACGAAGTCCTTCATCCATGGCAATGGGAGTGATAAGGTTGATGGTAAGGGCTACGTTGTCGCCAGGCATGACCATTTCGGTGCCAGCAGGAAGTTCGGCTACGCCGGTTACGTCGGTGGTACGGAAGTAAAACTGCGGACGGTAACCATTGAAAAATGGGGTGTGACGACCACCTTCTTCTTTGGAGAGGATGTATGCCTCAGCCTTGAATTTGGTGTGCGGGGTGATGCTGCCAGGTTTGGCAAGTACTTGACCACGCTCGATGTCTTCACGCTTTACACCAC
>JAVERM010000091.1:0-7302 GCA_034007105.1 Trichlorobacter sp. | reverse complement strand
TAGAGATAATCAGCCACAGAGGCAGCCTGCGCCCCAAGACGGCGGTGCAGCTCAATCTCCTCATCCCCCAGCTCCAGCATATCGCCAAGCACAACAAAAGCTTTATGCCCTTCTTTCAGCTCAGCCAGTGTTGCTATTGCCGCCGAACAGGAAGCAGGATTGGCATTGTAACTATCATCAATCAGCCGCAGCGTACCAACCTGCTCAAGCTGAAAACGTCCTGCACAAGGTCTGAAAGCAGCAAGACCATCTCTTATCTCTTCCAGTGAGAGCATATCCAGCAGTGCAGCAGCCGTTGCCAATGCGTTATAAATAAAATGATTACCACAGGCAGCAAGCTTGACCGGTATTGAACCTTTTGGTGTTACCAGCTGAAAACTTACTCCGCTAAGTCCGTTAGTGTTGATATTTTCGGCTCGCACTTCTCCACGGCGGATGCCAAAGCTTATACGCCGGGCAGACGAATTCTGGGACAATGATATGATTCTTGGATCATCTGCATTAACCACTGCCAGACCGTTTTTACGAATCCGCTGCAAAAGCTCGCCCTTGGCTCTGGCAATGGCATCCACAGTACCCATACTGGCAAGATGTGCAGGGAAAGCGTTTAAAAGTAATCCGATTGTTGGTGAAGCTATTTCAGCCAGCCTGTCAATCTCACCTGGCTCGCTCATCCCCATTTCCAGCACTGCCCAGCGGTGTTCAGGAGCAAGCCTGAAAATCATCTGCGGCAAACCGATCAGATTATTAAGGTTGCCTGCGGTTTTTAATCCGCTAGCGGTTTGGGACAGTATAGTTGCCAGCATCTCTTTGGTGGTGGTTTTGCCATTGCTGCCGGTAACTGCAATCACCGGCAAATCAAAACGTTGCCTGAAAGCGGCTGCCAGGTCTCCCAGTGCTTTCAGACTGTTTTTAACTGCAACACAGCTTATGTCAGAAGGAAGATAGATGTTTTTCAGATAACGCTCTTCAGCCAGCAGCACCTGAACACCTTTTTGTATTGCATCGTTTATAAACCTGTGCCCATCAAAATTCTTACCCCGCAGTGCCACAAAAAGTTCGTCGGCATTGATGGTGCGGGAATCTGTGGCAACACTGCTTATTGACCTGTCTTGCTGACCGATTATCCGACCGCCGGTTGCACCGGCTATCTGCTGTACTGTGAACATCTTAAACAAGCTCTCCAAAGGCTTTTATTGCCTCTTCATAATCATCAAAGTGATGTTTTTCCCTGCCCGATATCTGATAGGTTTCATGCCCTTTACCTGCCAGAAGCAAAATATCTCCGGGCTTGGCAATGGATACAGCAAATCTTATTGCTTCATGACGGTCTGGCAGGCAGATGAAGCCTTTTTCAATAAATCCACCTGCAATTTCCCATTGCTGGTATTCATGCAAACCAAGCGGGGCAATACCATCTTTAATCTGCCCTATAATCTGCAACGGATCCTCAGTTCTGGGATTGTCAGAGGTTACAACAGCCAAATCCGCATAACTGGCTGCAATTTCTCCCATGACAGACCGTTTACCAAGATCACGATCGCCACCACAGCCAAAAACCGTAATCAGACGACCGGTGCTTAAAGCTCTTAATGTATGCAATACATTTTGCAGGGCATCACCGGTATGGGCATAATCAACAAGGCAGGTAACCTGTTTTTGATTTGGAACTTCCTGTAAACGACCCGGCACTGTCAGATGGTTTTCAATCCCTTTGACTATTGTTTCCACCGTAAAACCAAGGGCATGACCAGCAGCAGCAGCAGCCAGAATATTGGAAAGATTATAACTTCCCAGGAGGCGGGAGCAGAAATCTGCACTGCCTTGCGGTGTTACTAAAGTTGCGCTGATACCTTTTACCGACAACGACAAATTCTGCACTGTGACCATGGCCTGCGGGTGCAAACCATAGCTGATCACCGGACAGGCGGCTGCTTTGGCAAATTCTTCACCTGCCGGATCATCCAGATTGATTACAGCATGGCGCACAGGCTTTATTTCATCTGGCTGCATCAGCTCACTGAACAACCGCATTTTGGCAAGTTTGTATTGCTCCATATCACCGTGGTAATCAAGGTGGTCACGGGTAAGGTTGGTAAAAATGGCAACATCAAAATGGCAGCCATCCACCCGATGCTGTTCAAGAGCATGGGAGGAAACCTCCATCACAAACCCTTTTGCACCAAGGGCTGCAAGCTGATTTAACTGCCGGTGCAGCTCAATTGATTCAGGAGTTGTATGGGATGCCTCAATGCAATGGTTGCCAAAGCGGTAACTGATTGTACCTAAAACAGCTGAAGGGATATCTGCCGCAGTCAGAATCCCTTCAAGAATATAGCTGATGGTGGTTTTGCCATTGGTGCCGGTAATGCCGACAAGAGGCAGATTGTCAGTGCTGTTGCCGTAAAATCGCGAGGCAATATGTGACATTACCTTGCGCCCATACCCTGCGGGCACTTGTACCCAAGGCACAGTATTAGAAGTCTTGCTGCTGTCTTCCACCAGCAAGGCTGTTGCACCATTATTAACAGCTTGGTCAATATATTGATGACCATCAGCCAAAGCACCTGGCAAAGCAAAAAATAGCGCCCCCGGAACCACCTTGCGGGAGTCACAGGCAATCGCCGTGATCTCTGTTGCCAGGCTTCCGTTGCAGGACACAATATTTTCACCATGCAAAAGTTCTGTAAGCTGCATAAATCAAACCTGTTCCGGTGCCAGCCGCACCCATACTCCTTCTGCTCCCTGAATCAGCTCACCAGGTTTTGGATGTTGCTCCACAACTTTGCCACTACCTTTTACCTGGATGTTAAGTTGTTGTTTTTCCATAACCTGCAAAACCTGACGCATACCAAGCCCTGTAAAATCTGGCATCACAAACCTTGCTGATCTGCTTTCCGGGCTGCTGACATCAACCAGGGTTATACCGGCAATGGGCGATACTGCTGATTGGGCTGTTTCTTCAGTTCCCCGTACAGTCATATCCCTGTTCACAGGCAGACAGATTTCATTTGTCTTGCCTACGCCGGAAATTGCTTTCATATAACAAAGGGAATTGCTGGCAACCTCTCGAAATACCGGAGCAGCAACAACTCCACCAAAAGGGCTTGATTCCGGCTCATCAATAACAACCAAAATGGTCATTAAAGGTTTGTCCGCAGGCACAAAGCCTACAAAAGAAGCGGTACGTCTTGTTTTGGAATATCCCTTGCCATTGGCATCAGCTTTTTGTGCAGTACCGGTCTTGCCAGCAACCTTTACACCTTCAAGTGCCGCATTGGTGCCTGTACCACCATTACCTGTCACTGTTTCCATCATGCGGGTCACTAAAGCGGCAGTATCTTCAGAAATAACCCTGCGTACAACCTGAGGTGAAACAGATTTGATATTTCTGCCTTCAGCATCGGTAACCCGCTCCAGCAGATATGGCTTCATCAGTATGCCACCGTTTGCCACGGCTGATGTGGCAGCCACCAGCTGAAGTGCCGAAACTGATATACTCTGCCCAAAGGAGATGGTGGCTATATCGCTTCCATACCAACGCTTTGGTGGTCTTAAAAGCCCACCAGATTCACCGGGCAGTTCAACTCCGCTTTTCTGTCCAAAACCAAAACTGGTCAGGTAATGGTGTAGCCGCTCGTCACCCAGCTTGATACCTATTTTGGCAGTACCTATATTACTGGAATATTTGAGAATACCACCCGGGGTCAGCCAGCCTTTCGGGTGATCATCCCTGATAATCCTGCCACCAAATGAATACCTGCCGTTCTCGCAATTTATAATATCGCTGGTTGAATAAAGCTTTTCCTCAAGAGCAGCTGCCAGAACAAAGGTTTTCAGAGTTGAACCTGGCTCAAAGCTGTCTGCAACCACTCTGTTGCGAAGCTGCTGCTGGTTGTAACGACTAAAAGCATTGGGGTTAAAAGTGGGATAATTAGCCAAAGCCAGTATTTTACCGGTTGCCGGCTCTGCCACAATTATCATGCCATTTTTGGCACCACTGCTTCTAACCGCTTTGGACAGCTCCTTTTCCGCAATGTGCTGAATCGTCAGATCCAGGGTCAGGTGCAGGTTGCCACCTGGAACAGCCTCGCTTGTTTCCGAACGTTTAAAGCCAACATTACGTCCAAGTGCATCACGCTCCATGGACAGGTGACCTTCCTTGCCAAGCAAGGTGTCATTAAAACTGCGCTCCAGCCCTTCAAGCCCATCCTTGTCCATCCCTGTAAAACCGATCAGATGGGATGCGGTTTCAAAGTTTGGATAAAACCGTTTGCTCTCTTTCACAAAAGCAATGCCGGGCAGCTTCATCTGCCGGATACGTTCGCTAACCTCAGGTGACAGGTAACGCTGCAACCAGACAAAACTACGGTCAGCAGTAATTTTTTTTAATAGCTCCTGCTCAGATGCTTTAAGTATTGGTGCTAACAAAGTAGCGGTTTTGCCTGGCTCTTTTATCAGCTTGGGGTCTGCAAAAAGTGAGTCCGTATCCAGTGATTCGGCAAGCACTATGCCACTTCTATCGTAAATTCCACCCCGCGGTGGAGTCAGTTTTAATTTACGCTGATGCTGTTTTGCAGCTTTTTCAACCAGTTCTTTATGTTGCAGGACCTGTAATGAAAAAGCTTTACCAGCAATCAGGGCAAATAAAAGGGCAAATAAAACCGCCGCAAACCTGATTCTTTTTTTGCTTTTTCTTTCAAGGGCGTTGTCCATCAATCAAACCTCAAACCCAGGCAGGTGCGGTTTTAAAACTATTCCTTCACTAAAATAATCTGCTCTTCTCCAGGGACAACCATCCCCAACTCACGTTTGGCTATTGTCTCAATTCTTGCCGGTGTTTTAAGTGAAGCAACTTCCAGTTGCAGTTGCCGCTGTTCCTGTTCAAGGTTTTTTAATTTACGACTGGCATCGCTCACCTGCAGGTTAAGCTCCACCAGACGAAACCGCGACCAGACATGGAAAATTGAAACAAGGGTAATCAAAACCATGCAAACAACTATAAAACGTGCGGCATCCGGCAGCCTGACAGCGGTTTTGCCATCAGTACGCTGGCTGGTCATCAGTTTGCCGTAATTGGTTTTGGCTGTTTCCATGATTCATTTACCTGTATTAAAATTTCTCAAAAACACGCAGTTTGGCACTTCTGGCTCTGGGGTTTGCGGCAAGTTCATCTGCACCGGCAACCACAGGTCTGCTAACCAGCAGCCGCCCCAAAGGGGTTTTATTGCAAACACAAACTGGAAAACGAGGAGGACAGTTACAGCCGCTTGCTGCATCCTTAAAAAGTTTTTTAACCATCCGGTCTTCAAGGGAGTGGAAAGTAATCACCACCATCCGTCCACCAGATGCCAACATATTCAAACCTGCCAAAACCCCCTTGCGTACCTGCTCAAGCTCATCATTAACAGCCATACGCAAAGCCTGGAATGTACGGGTAGCCGGATGGATACGTTCTTCGTGGAAACGCCTGGGGATAGCTCTGTACACCAGCCCTGCCAGCTCCAAAGTGGTTTCAAAGGGCTTTGTTAATCTGTCGGAAACTATCTGTCTGGCAATTTTCCCTGCAAAACGTTCTTCACCAAACTCACGTATAATTTGCTCCAGCTCTTTTGCAGACGCATTGTTAACAAGCCAGGCGGCATCTGTTTCTGCTTCAGGGTCCATCCGCATATCCAGCGGACCTTCAAGCCGGAAACTAAAACCCCTTGCTGCACTGTCAAGCTGATGCGATGAAACTCCCAGATCAAGCAGCAGACCATCTAAAGCTGTAAAACCCAGCCTTTGCGCAACAGCATCCAGATTGTCAAAGCTATCCTTTACTGCAATAAAACGCTCGCCATAACCAGCAAGCTGTGCCTTTGCAGCAGCAATTGCTGCCGGATCACGGTCTATGCCGATCACGATGCCATCTGGTGAACTGGCATCCAGAATCAGCCTGCTGTGCCCGCCACCGCCAAGGGTACCATCCAGGTAAACACTGCCACAGCGGGGAGCAAGATATCTGATTACCTCTGCTGCCATCACCGGTTTGTGCTGAAAAGAACCCAAAACTAAAGCCCAAGGGCTGCCAGTGCTGATGAATCCTGCGGGAAGTTGCGTTCATCCTGGCTGTTTACACGGGCATAGGTTTCGCTTGACCAGATATCAAAACGCTTACCCATGCCCACCATATAAAGATCACGCTCAAAGCCGGCATGAATACGCAAGGATGGCGAAATAAGCACCCTGCCAAGTTTATCGGGACGGCATTCCTGAGCCGGTCCCAGCACAAGACGTTTCAGGCTGTTAAGCTGTATCAGGGTAAAGCCATCTTCATTTGCCTGGATACGGCGTTCCAGAGCCTGCCATTCTTTAAGTGGATACACTGACAATCCGCGACCAAAGCTGCCGTCATCAAAGTCCACTGGCGAAGCCTTTGTAATCACAAAGCATTCGTCACCAAAGGTTTCCTGCAACAGATCCCGAAATTTGGACGGGATGCTGGTGCGCCCTTTGCTGTCGATAGTTGTCAGACACTCACCACTGAACATAGTATTTTCCACGATATGCCATTTTTTTCCACTTTTTACCACATGGATGCAAAACTATAGCAGAGGGCAAAACAGTGTCAAGCATAAAGCAGCAGCAAGGCTTTGATTTTTGAGGGATAAATTTTATAAAGCAGTCTGGCTGGCAGGCATTTAAGAACATCTTTGACAAACACTATGCAGGCAAAAACCATTTTTTCAAATAGGCAGACATCCAAAGTATTGACAACCATTTAGTTCTGTTGCTAAACAGCTGACAAGCAGTTCACTAAAACAGTAACAGGGGGAAAACATGATGAAGCAACTTCTAAGCAAAGTCTGTACAATTGCCTGTGTAATGATGCTGTCTGCAACTGTTGTATCTGCTGATGAACCCACCAAGGTAGATACCAAAAACAAAGCTGCAACAACCCAGAAAACCAGAAAAAGTACAGATGCCAGTAAAAAGCAGAAAAAAATTGACATCAACAGTGCAACAGCAGAGGAAATCTCTGCCATCAACGGACTTGACAAGGCTACAGCAGCAAAGATAGTTGAAAACCGTCCTTACGCCAACAAAACACAGCTTGTAAAAAAACAGATCATCTCTGATGTACTGTATGAGCAGATTAAAGACAGCATTATTGCTAAAAAAATAAAAGACAACGGTACAGGGGAAGCAAAAAACAGGAAAAAGTAGCTCTCTCCCACTTGTCCAAATACACCAAACAACAAGGGCAGCCCCAGGGCTGCCCTTACTTATTTTACAGTAGCTATTTCAGACAGGAGTCTA
>JAVERM010000090.1:0-7375 GCA_034007105.1 Trichlorobacter sp. | reverse complement strand
CTGCAAACAGTTAAAAAGCTTTTACGCCAGACTGCCAGCAAAAGCACTGCCGTAAGCTGCCATTGGATACGCAGCCGCTCGCGCAGTGATTTATTGTGGGTGGTGGGGAATAAAAGAAAGTTTAATGAAAGAGGCGTAGTGCCGGTGAATTATACGCAAAGAAATATTTTGCAATCAGGTTGGGAAAATAACTGGGTGCTAACACCAGTTATTCAAATAATGGCAACTTTAGGTGCGCTATTGCATGACACAGGAAAATCAACACTGGGCTTTCAAGGCAAACTTTTTTCAAGTGCGAGGACGGGCGATCCATATCGTCATGAATGGCTGTCATTAAAGGTGTTTAAGTTTTTAATTAAAGGATGCCGAACAGACGAAGAATGGCTAGAGCGGTTTTGTGATCTGAATAGCTATCTTAAGGCTAATCCTTACTCCGATGCTGAGTTAAATACAAATAATAAAGATGCAGCAAATATTGATGCTATGCCGCCTTTGGCTCAATGGCTGGCTTGGTTAATTGTAAGTCACCATAGATTGCCACCAATGGATAAGGTGTTTTATTCCCCAACAGAAAGCGCTGAAATTAAGCAAAATGACCCTAAAAAATTTAGACGCACCCAAACAGGCTTTTATAAAAGACTTAAAGCGCATGATTATTGGGTTAAAAATCCTAAGACATTAGAGGAGCTGGAGCTAAAACAACAAGATAAATTTTGGCAAATCCAGCAGCCTGTCATTTATAGCAGCACTTGGCAAAACAGCTTAAAACGCTGGGCGAGCAAAGCATTAAAAACGCCGTATCTTTTGCAGCTTAGTGAATTACATGTAAAAAACGGTGAAGCGATTAGCCAGCCTTTCTTGCTGCATTTGTCGCGTCTATCATTAATGCTTGCAGACCATAATTACTCAAGCTTAGGCACTGATATAGATAGCATTAAAAAGCGAGTTAAAGGCAGTGGTGAATTTAAAGATTTGGCTGCAAACACCAACCAAGCAACAGGGGAAATAAAACAAAGCTTAGATGAGCATTTGTTAGGTGTAGCTAAGTTTTCGGCTAATTTAGCTAGAAAACTACCCATAATTGCCAATGAACTACCAACACTTGAGCGACAAAAAAGCCTAGAAAAAGATACCAGTATTCAGCGATTTAAATGGCAGAATAAAGCGGTGCAGCTTGCAAAGGAATTACGCACTGTTAGTGAAGACAATGGTTTCTTCGGCGTTAATATGGCCTCTACAGGTTGTGGAAAAACCATAGCTAATGCGCGAATTGCTTATGCTTTAGCCGATGAAAATAAAGGAGCGCGTTTTACCATTGCACTGGGATTGCGGGTTTTAACCTTACAAACAGGGCAGAGCTTGCGGGAAGACTTAGGCTTAGAAAATGACCAGCTCGCGACACTTGTGGGTGGTAGTGCGCACAAAAGTCTTTTTGATTTGCAGAATAAACTTGAAGAAGAACCTAGTCATGGCAGTGAGTCTGTAGAAAGTCTGTTGGATGAGTTGCTTGATGGTGACGTGCTTTATTCAGAATTAGATGAATTAAATTTAGGCACAGCATTGGAAAGCGATAAAGCAAAGCAGTTGCTTGCCTCTCCTGTAGTTAGCTGCACCATTGACCATATTATGCAAGCAAGCGAATGCCGCCGTGGTGGTAAATATATAGTACCCATGCTGCGTTTGCTTTCTAGTGATTTGATACTTGACGAACCCGATGATTTTAACCAAGAAGATTTACCAGCCTTAGCGCGTTTAGTGCACTTGGCAGGCGTGTTTGGTTCTCGTGTGTTGCTGTCTTCGGCCACTCTACCAATAGATCTAATTACTGGGTTATATCGTGCCTATTACGCGGGGCGAGTGGTTTACAACGAAAGTCAAAATAAACCAAAGCCCAATGTTGCCTGTGCGTGGTTTGATGAAAAAAGAAGTAACACCTCGCACGTTCAAACAATCGAAGATTTTTATAACGCGCATCAAAGCTTCGTAGAAAAACGCGCTAAATTTCTTGACGAATTACCCGTTCGCAGGCAGGCAAGTGTTTTGCCGCTAGCTTTAAATTATCACAAAGAGCAAGCAAGTGAATTTTATTCAGAGCTTGGTCAACTCTTAATAAATGAATCCGTAAATCTGCATGAAAGTCATAAAATTAAAAATGAGCAAGCAAGCCTAAGTGTTGGCTTAATCCGTATTGCCAACATCAAAAATATTGTGCAACTGGCTCAAGCAATATATCAATATGGCAAGGTTGGTTCTCAATACCAACTGCACTTGTGTTGTTATCACGCTAAGCAGGTATTTCTTCTTCGTAATCGCCTTGAGCAACGTTTAGATAAAATTCTTAAGCGGAAAGAAGAACAACCAGAACTTATATTTCAGCATCCTGAAATAAGTCAAGCCATTGCTAATAACGATAAAAAAGAACATATTTTTATTGTTATGGCTACGCCTGTTGCCGAAGTAGGCCGAGACCATGATTACGACTGGGCTATTGTAGAACCATCTTCTATGCGCTCAATTATTCAGCTTGCAGGCCGAGTTTGGCGCCATCGCCCAAATAAAGTGGCAAGCACCCCCAATATTTCTTTAATGCAATTCAATATCAACAGTTTTTTAGCAAACAAAAGCTTAAATCGGCCTGTGTTTGTTCGACCTGGTTTTGAAAGCGCAACGCATAAACTTAATTCGCACGATATAGAAAACTTAATACCTACAGATTTTTTAAAAAACATTAACTCTAATGCTCGAACAATAAAATCAAACAATTTGAAGCCACAAGACAGTTTGATTGATTTAGAACAACAAGTTATGCAGGATTTAATGAACAATAAAGAAAATAATTATGTAAATGCTTACTGGGAAAGTAATAAAAAAAGCGATAAGCCTTTGTCTTATCGCTCTCATACCTTCCTGCAAACAATAAGCCCATTCAGGCAAGGACGACCGCAAGATCAATGGATAGTCATGCCTACACATGAGCAAAGCTTCGAATTTTATAGTAAAGAGCAAGTGATAACTTTGGGGCTTAATAACTCGCCTGCACATAATTCAGCGTTTAAGAATTATGAGCTTAATCAAACAAATAGCTCAATTAAGCCTTGGCTAAACGATGATTTAAACCAAGCATTAGATGATTTACAAAATACTATGCCCGACCTAAGCAGAAGCAGTCTTGCAATAAGATATGCAACAGTGGGGTTGGAAGAAAATGAACAAGGCTGGTGCTTTAACCAAACACTCGGCTTTTGGCGTAATAAATAAGGAGAAACAATGAATCAGATAACAAAAGAGCAGGTTCAAAAAGCAGTGTATGCTTTTTTGTATGAAGAGCTAGAAAAAGAGCTGGCGGCTGAAATTGCTAAGCTAAAGAAGCCAACTGATGAGGCGGTTGAAGAAAGGCGAATTAAGCTAAGAGAAAAATATAATTACACAGGCTTTATTGATAGTTTTATCGCTTCGGTAATTTTCTTCTATGAGCAAGAGCTAAGTTTAGCAACTCATATATCAAAGGGAATAAACCCGCTAGTTAGAAGCGACAATGTTATATTTAAAAAGCAGGCTAATGCGTTTGGGCATCAGTTAATTAGAAATCCTTGTCTGGATGCAAACTCTAATAACACAGGTGCTCATGCTAGGCATTTAACAAATATTGTAGATTTATTGAATATCGAGATTGCTGGAAGTCGCTTGTATCGTGCTTTTATTGAACAGCCTAGAAATTTAGATGATTTTTTTTCATCTTCGACTAAAGACTTTAAAAATGTAATTGATTTTATTCATCTTAATTTGTCAGCAGAGCTTGATAGACCTCAAATTGATGAGAGAAACAAACAGCTGTTGTTCCCTTTGCAGGGTGAGCAATACTGTTGCTTAGTGCCACTCTTTCCAAGCTCTTTAAGTTGGTATGTATATCAGGATGTAACTTCTAGCCGCTACTCTAAAGATAGCAAAGAGTCGCGTGCAGCGAGGAGAGCTAATAAGATTGCAAAACCATATAAAGATTATAAAGATGTAGCTTATTTGAAATTAGGCGGAACCAAACCTCAAAATGTTAGCTCATTAACCAGTAAACAAGGAGGTAGAAATTACTTGCTGCCTTCGTTGCCCCCGCAGTTTAAGCAAAATCAAAGCTTTAAAATCCAACCCTACGCAGACAGCTTGTTTTCTAAAGGTCTCGAATATCGTTGTAGAGATACATTTGCTGCACTCGTGCGCTTGATAAAAACCAACTACAACAACGTCAATATACGCAATGCGAGAAAAGATATTTTAGATAGCTTGCTTTATAAAGTTTTGGCGATAGCCAGCTCTATCCAAGAGGAGTATCCAGCGGGGTGGAGCAAAAATTACTCACTACACATAAGCGAAAAGCTTTGGTTAGACCCACAAAGAGCAGAGCAGGACGAACAATTTGCTGAGCAGCGACAAAAACAAGAGTGGCAGCAAGATATAAGCAACCGCTTCGCTAACTGGCTTAACGCCCAATTAAAACAACAGTTCAAAAAAATAAAGCACGAGTTTGCCGATGCTGAGCATTTGGAATGGCAGCAAGAAATGCAGGAAATGATTAACGAAACTCAGCGTCAAGGTATGGAGATTTTTCAATAATGAGCAACACAGATAAAGAAATACAAGGTTACTTAGTATTTAAAAAAGTCCGCATTAACTACGCCAACAGCATATCTAGCCCTATTACCTATGGCTTCCCGGCCATAACGGGTTTTCTAGGGGCTATTCATGCGCTAAGTCTGAAATTACAAAAGTATGATTTTGGAACCGAAATCAGCCTTGGCGGTGTTTTAATTGCTTGTCACGAATGTGAGCCACTTGCCTATCGACCAAACAATTACTCTGATTACACGTTTAATCAAAGTAGAAATCCCATCAAAAAAGACGGGAAAACTGCTTCCATTATTGAAGAGGGAAAATGCCACCTAACCGTAACCCTAGCTGTAGAAGTATGGGCAGAAGAAGATGAGGACGGCGATATTAGTCTTGATGATGAAGGCATAAAGGCGTTAGAACAACACTGCCTTACTTTGATTCAACAGCAACGAATTGCGGGTGGCAGTGTGCAAGGGCTCTCGAAATATAAAGGCGTTGAGTTTTTGCATCTTGAAGAGATTGCACAGATTAAACGCTTTACTACCCCAGCATTTATATTGATGGATGCACAAAAAGATTTAAACGAACTTACCGAGCAGCAGCAGGCAAAAAAACCGGAAACTAATGCGCTGGACGCACTATTGGATGTTTGTGCGCTTCATCACGTACCTGTTGAAAATGAAAACGACACAGTTGAATGGCAAGTTCAATCCGCTAAATCAGGCAGAGGGTGGCTTGTGCCAATGCCAATCGGCTATCAAGGAATATCAGAAAAATTTGAGCCAGGGGTAATGCAAAATGCGAGAAATCCACAGTATCCAAGCCAATATGTTGAAGCCATTTATGGCTTAGGGAAATGGGTGTTTCCACACCGTATTGAAGATTTTAAACGAGCATTTTGGCGTTATAGTCACAATGCTGAACAATCACTTTTCTTAACCACACAAACCTTATAAGAAAGGAAAATACTATGAGTAAACTAACCACCGCTTCTGTTTTAGCTTTTGAGCGTAAGCTTGATGTATCCGATGCCCTCTTCTGGCAAGCAGACAGCCAAGCTGAATCAGCTAAATTAACTGAAGTAGCCATTGTGGAAAAATCGGTAAGAGGAACAATTAGCAACCGCTTAAAAAAAGCTGTTGCCAATGATGTCGCTAAACTGGATGCCGAAGTTGAAAAAGCAAACTTGCAGAAAGTAGATGCTGCTGCTTTGGATATTAACAACGACACCCTAGTAGTCCGTTGGAGCTTAAAAGTTTTGCCTTTTGCAGGTAAGCCTAATGTTTGTAATGACCAAGATTATCAAACAAAATTAGTTAATACCGTTAAGTGCTATCTTGAAGAGCAAGGTGTAAAAGAGTTAGCAAAACGTTACGCCACCAATATTGTTAATGCCCGTTGGCTATGGCGTAACCGTGTTGGTGCTGAATCTATATCAATAAGCGTAAAGTGCAACGAAACGACTCTTAACTTCAATGCTCACGACTATGGTTTAAATACTTTTGATAGCAATGACGCACAGCTTAATCAATTAGCAGGGCTGATTGAAAAAGGCTTAAAAGGTGAGGAATTTATTATTCTTTATGTCGAAGGACGTGCAGTAGTGGGCTACGGCCAAGAAGTTTACCCATCACAAGAGCTTATCCTTGATACAGGCAGCACCAAAAGCAAAGTGCTTTACCAAGTCAATAAGGTTGCGGGAATGCACTCACAGAAAGTAAGTAATGCCATCAGAACAATTGATAACTGGTACCCAGACGCAGAATTCCCAATCGCAGTCGAGCCTTATGGTGCAGTTACAACTTTAGGCAAGGCTTTCAGACAGCCTAGACAAAACCTAGACTTTTACAGTTTATTTGATAACTGGGTACTTAAAAACGAAGCACCAGAAATAGAGCAGCAACATTATGTTATCGCCACCCTTATTCGTGGTGGTGTATTTGGCGAAAGTGGGAAGTGATTATTATGCGCTTTTATCAAGAAATCACTCTTATAAAAACGCCTGAAATTACACCTTATTTTATCTGGAGCAAGCTTTACACCCAGGTGCATTTGGCACTTGTAGAGCAACAAAATCCAGATAAAGCGGTGAATATCGGCGTTAGTTTCCCTGGCTACAAATACTCAGAAAAAGACGGCAAGTCTTTTGGTACTTTGGGTGACAAACTACGTATCTTTGCCCCCACTGAAAGCGAGTTGCAACAACTTAACCTGCAAAAATGTTTAGAGCGTTTAACTGATTATCTGCATATTAAAAGCATCCAACCCGTACCAGAAAATGTTGTCAGACACCTGCTGGTTAGGCGTTACCGTGCTGATATGAATATGGAGCGGTTAACACGCAGATTTATGCAGCGAGAAAGTAAAAGAACTGGCACAGAGATAAGCTTTGAAGAAGCTAAAACTATGCAAAATCAGCGTTTTGTGGATAAGCAAAAAGTTAGCCTTAAAGAAGCAGAAAAACATTATCAGCAACCACAAATGAAAGAATTTCCCTTTATAAAGCTTAAAAGTTTAAGCGGAAAAAAGGATTTTTCTTTGCAGATTGAACAGATACAAGCCGAGCAAGCAAAAACAGGCACCTTTAGCACCTATGGACTAAGCAGCCACACAACTGTTCCGCATTGGTAAAAGCGAAAACACCCTTTATTTTAGCACCTGGACAAACATCATTAAAATCAATAAGTTACATCTTGCAGACAATACGTTGGTAAAACATGTATTTTAGCGATAACTGCTTGATGTAACTTATTTTTTCAAGATGAATTTGTAG
>JAVERM010000089.1:0-7412 GCA_034007105.1 Trichlorobacter sp. | reverse complement strand
GCCAGCTTTTTTTCATTTCTGCAATGGTCTGACGGACCTGATCAGCAGATACAGTTAAAAGCCCGATACCCCAGTTGACGGTCTCATCTTCAGCAAGCTGCCAGGTGGTGCGGGCAGCACGGCACTCACCAGCCAGGTCTGCACTGAAAAGGGTGGAGTTTTCCATTCTTTCCAGCATCGCATCCCGCTTGTGCCAGGCGCGGCTGGCAAAAAGGGCAGCGGTCTCACCCAGGCTGTAACCGATCATGGCAGCAGGTCTGATGCCAAACAGCTGCACAAGATCAGAGATGGCACATCCGATTGCCACCTGTCCGAAAATCACTGCCTGCTGGTTGTTAAGCTGTTTGTTGTCTGCGGTATCATTCCAGAAAAGCTGTGGTTGAAACTGATCTTTAAGGCGCAGGTTATCCTGGTCCTGTCTGTGCAGAACTGCGGACCAGCGACAAAGCAGCTCCTGTCCCATGCCGCTGTAATGGCTGCCTGAACCAGGGAAGACAAAGGCGATTTTGCCCTGGTCAGCCAAAGGCTCGGCATTGTAGAAAATCCGCTCCCGCAGTGCTGGCGGCAGGTCGTTTGGTACAGTACCCAGGCTTACAGCACGCTCTGCCCAGGGAAGTAATGTTTGCAGCTGCTCTTTGTTTGTTGCAATCAGGGAAAGTCCGGAAACTGCCTGACTATCGTAATTTTGCTGAAGCATTGCTGCAAGGTCATGAAAAGCCTGCTCGGTCAGATTCTGGCAATGGTTTTTCAGCTGCTCCAGCTTGTCTGACAACTGCTCAGCATTGTTACCTGTGATGGGGAAAAGCTGATCCTTAATGGCAGGAAGAGGGGAGGTTTTACCCGCAGGCTGCTGATCTTCTTCGTATTCTTGCAGCAACAGATGGCTGCAAGAACCATCAACGCTTGTGGTGCTTACCCCTGCCATGCGGGCACCTTCACCACGGTTACGCAGCCAGAAGTATGGGGCTTGGGATAGTGATTGCTGGCAGGCTTTGGGCGGGATAATCCGCTGCTCAAGCGCAATGGCAGCAGCCATGACTGAAGCCAGTCCACTGGCTGCACCGCTGTGACCAAGCAGAGTTGTGGCATCAAAACATGGGTAAGCGGTTTGCTCTGTTTCAGCCTCGGTTATGGCTATATTTCGGGCAATGGCAACAGCCTGGTCAGTACTGCCCTGGGCAGTGCCGATCCCTTTAATAATTGCGTAAACGTGGTTGCCATCTCGCTTTGCATCGGCAAGTCTTTTAAGTACAAAGGCGCAGGCACCTTCGCCCAGCAGTATCTTTTCACCCTTGCCATCAGATTGCTGCAAATTCTGGTAGCCAACTGCTGCTCGCGGGTCGTTGGTCAGTTCAACTGCACCGACCAGAGCCTGCTCCAGCTCTCCCTGCTGTAAAAGCCGTACAGCAGTCTCCAGAGCGCGGATACCGGAATTTTCCTCTGCCGACATGGTAAAACCGGCACCGCCAAAGCGGAACTCCCTTGCTATGCGGCTGGCAACTATGCTGCCCAGGGCACCCATGGTGCGGTTGGCAGTAAGGGGTGGGGCAATGGCATCACGCAGTTGTGCTGTCCATTCTTTAAGTTCGGCTGCGGTTAGTTGCAGTCCCAACTGTTCTGTCCATGCTTTAGCTTTTTGCTCCATATCCCAGCGCAGGCAGAAATCAGTGCTGTGCAGATCAAGGGCAATACCGATTAGTACGCCGCTACGCTGCGGATTTGCACTGCTTTCACCGGCATCAGCCAGGGCATTGGCAGCGGTTTGCAGCATCAACAACTGTTGGGGCAGCATCTCTGCCAGCTCTTTTGGCGGGATACGAAAAGCAGCAGCCGAACAGTTTATTTCATTGATAAACCAGCCTTCCGTAGTTTTGGTTGCAAAGTGCGTTTGCCTGAACCAGTTACTTTGTTGCAGTCCGTACCAGTTTTCAGGGGGTGCAGGTTGCGGAGTAAAGTCATCATAAAGATGCTTTACAAGGGCTGAAAGACCTTGCCAATGACCAAAACTTGCATCCATGCCCACAATGGCGATCGGTTCATATTCCGCCTTAGTCTTGCTTTTTACGGCAACTGTAGCGTCATCAGGCAGTGCTGGCAGCCATTCTTCCACCAGCAGATGGGCGTTAATACCGCCAAAACCAAAGGCACTGACAGCAGCACGGCGGGGGATGTTGTCTGCCCGCCTTTGCCAGGGCTTTGCACTGCTAAGCACCTGAAAAGGGCTTTTATCCAACTCCATGGCAGGTTGAGGGGTTTTGAATCCGGCAGTTGGTGGCAGGGTTTCATGTGCCATTGCCAGCAGTACTTTGGTGAGGGCTGCTGCACCGGCAGCAGTGAGCAGGTGACCGATGTTGGACTTTACCGAGCCGATTACACATCTGTCAGCATTGGTTTTACCCTGTTGCCATAGCTGGCGCAGGCTTGCCACTTCCACAGCATCTCCAACCGGCGTACCTGTTGCATGGCACTCGATCAGATCAACATCTTCAGGTTGCCACCCTGCCAGCTTGTACGCTGCTTCCATGGCGCGTAGCTGACCTTCAGACGAGGGTGCCAGCAGGCTGCCGCCAATATCGTTGGAGATACCCACAGCCCGGATTACACCGTAAATATGGTCATTGGCAGCCAGGGCATCATCAAGCCGCTTCAGCATAAAGATACCGGCACCTTCACCAACCACCAGACCATCACCATCGGCATCAAAGGGGGCGCAGATACCTTGTTTGGACAGGGCGCGCAGCTGTGAAAAACCCACCTGGGTATAAAGGGGATCAGGGCGGGATACACCGCCGCAAAGCATGGCATCTGCCCTGTGGGAAAGCAGCTCATCAATGGCAAGCTTTATGGCGTAAAGGGAGGAAGCACAGGCGGCATCCAGTGTGCTGGTTACACCGCCAAGCCCAAGGGATTGTGCCAGAATACCGGCAGGCAGACCGGCTACAAAACGGTTTGTTGGCAAGGGGATGGAAACATCCGACGGGGTTTTACCGGTTAACTGTTCTGCAAATGTACACCCTAGCAAGGCGTGGGAGAGCTTTGAAGCTGTTTCTGTGGGCAGTGCCAGATTGCCGATAATTACGCCGGTTCTGGCAAGTGCAAGCTCTTTGGTGTTGGCATCTGCAAAAGCCTGCCTGCCGGCAGTTACCAGCAGGTGAAAAAGCGGATCAAGATCAGCCAGTTCGGGCAGTTGCGGGCAGTTTTCAATAAAACAGCCTTTGGTGGAATAAAGGTGATCTGGCTTGCCCACTTCGGGGTCATAAATATCTGCTGGTGCCACCTGCCACCTGTTGGTCGGCACTTCACGCACAGCGGTTTTACCATCTCTGACCAGTTTCCAGAACTGCTCCAGATCAGGGGCATCGGGAAACAGTCCGCCAATACCAACTATGGCAACAGCAGCAGACTTGGACATTATCAGGCTGCCCTGCTGTTGCTGTTTTGTGCAGTTTTGGTCAGGCTGTTGCGGCTAAAGGCATCTGCCAGGGCAGGGTCAATCACGCATTCATAACCTTCCAGCCGTGCCACAAGCTTGCCGCTTTGCAGATCAAGAAATTCCATATCAGCAGTGGCACCGTGGTCACGCTCGGCAGTGATCCGGATAACTGCATTTACACCATCTTTGGGAAAGTTTTCCTGATACTGGCGGTAGCGGCCGCTGAAGCAGGGTAGTGACGGTGCCTCAAAGCGGTGAAAGCTCCAGAGAATCATCATCTGGAAAGCGCAATCCAGCACCAGCGGATCCCCCAGCCAGCTGTTGCGCAGCGGTCGTTTAATCCAGTTTGTCGGTGCAGGCGCAGCTTTAAGACTGGCAGCAATCCCTTTTGGTGAGCAACTGGTTATCTGGTTGATACCTTGCAGGTCAGTTCCGTGGAACAGACGCTTTGGATCGTAGATATTGTTGTTTAAAGGTGCGTATGGTGCCAGCGGCGGATCCGGCAGGGAGCGGATACCTTCCGGCAGCTGTCTGGCAAGTACAACTTCACCTTTTGCATGGAGTATTGCGCGCCCGTTTTCACTGTTTGTTGAAATCAGTTCCAAAGGTACATGGTAAAGGGAATCCTGCTTTTCTGCACGTCCTGCCATAATTTGCAGGTTAAGGCTTTCTTCTGCCCCTAAAGTAACGCCTTTGCAGATACGCAGATCATTGATGCCGTGGTAGTAAAGCCCCGGGTTGCTGTGCAGGGCACCCTGTGCAAACCATTCCATGACCATTGCCATGGGCAGCACTGCTTTGCCGTCAATAACATGGGATGCAAGAAAGGGATAACTATCCGGTGCAAGGTTGATATTAAAGGCAGGTGACAACGGTTTTGCACTCTGCTTGCAGGTGATAATCTGCTGGCTGTTGCCGTCTGCTGCCAGGGCGACCAGCTCAACCGGTCCAGCGGCAATGGAGATTTCCCTGGTTAAAAACTCACCGCCTGTCTGCAACGAAATCAGACCAATCCCTTCATCGGCAAAAACCTTTTTAAGTGCAGGTGTGACCATGCCGCCATCCCAGGGTCCCCAGTTAAAGCTGACTACGCGGCAATCAGGACGCTGCCGTGCCTCTGCCTGTGCCAGCTTGTTCAGCACTTCATTGGCAACGGCGTAATCCACCTGACCTTTACGGCCAAAGCGGCCGGTGGTTGAGCCGAAAAGAGCGATAAAGCGCAGTTTGTCACTGGTTGTTGCAGCCAATAAGGTGCGCAGTCCGTTAACTTTTGTTCCGTAAACCAGGTTAAACTGCTCCTTGGTTTTATCCATGATCAGGCGGTCTGCCAGCACACCGGCACCATGCACAATGCCCCGTATGGGACCAAATTCAGTTCGGACATTTTCCAGCAAGGCAGCAACAGCTTCATTGTCCCGTATATCCACAGAGCGGTAAATCGCCTGACCGCCCACAGCTTCTACCCGTGCCAGGGTGTCGCGCAACTCGCGTCCTGCCATAATCGTGCGGTATTGTTCTTCAATATCACGGGGATGGAGCTTGCCTTTTGCATGTACCAGAATCGCTTTTTTAATGTCGCTTTCCTCGTGCAGATCATGCAGCCAGTCTGCCTCATCAAGCTGCTCTGAGCTTCTGCCCAAAAGCAGCAGGGTTGGTTTGAAAGCATCAGCCAAAGCCACTACAGCAGCGGTGGTAACTCCCCGACCTCCGCCGGTTACAACCACCACATCACCTTTTTGCAGGGGCAGGGTTGTGCTGTCTGCAAGCGGCTGGGGCAGTTCGGTAAGCTCAAGTCTGGTACGTTGGTCAGGGGTAAGACCAACCTCAAGGGAATCATTGCGGAAAAGTTCTTCCTTCACAGCCAGGGCAGCATCTTTATTGTCCTTAAATCCGGCAATATCAATGGCTTTGCAGTTAACATCTGACCATTCACGGCTGGCAGTTTTAACAAGACCAGCCAGACCACCGGAAAGCGGATCAAGCAGTTTGCTCTGCTCATTGCAGCCAAAACAGCCATCCAGTCTGGAAACTGTGGCAAACAGGGCACCACCGCTGGCAGCAGCACGGCGCAGGGCAGGGGCACAGTTTTTAAGCATCAGGAAACTGTTTTCAAGGAACTGGTCATCACTGCCGGTTATCGGTGCAATCAGCACCAGACCGGATATGTCACTGCGGGAAGCATCGACTTCTGTTTCAGCCAGATCCACCAGACGTACATGGTGACCATCTGCCCGCAAAAGTCCGCAAAGCTTTTCTGCAAAGGGTGAGGCATCGTTTGCCACCCAGATTTCACCATCATTGAAAATGGAAATAGTTTCACCGGAATAGGGCAGGGCTATGGGTTTAATGGTACTGCGGATTAACGGTTTTTCGATTTTTTCCCCATCGTCGGTAATGGTTGCGGGTTGAGGTTTTTCCTTGTCCGGTGCAGGCTCCTTGCCGTTGTCTTCCTGTTGGCAAAGATAGTTTGCAATATCCCCCAGGGTACGTAGTGTGCCCAGTTGCTCCGGCCCGATTACCGGTGCCTGGGGCAATTTTTCCTGCAATGCGGAAAGTATCTCCACTCTTTTGATGGAATCAATGCCCAGGTCACTGTCCATGCCCATTTCCAGCTCCAGCATCTCCACCGGATAACCGGTTTTTTCTGCAACCACAATGAGCAGGGTGTCGATAACCTGTGCAAGTTCAAGGCTGGCGGTGCCAGCTTGGGGTGCACAACAGACAGGCTGTGCTGCCGAGTTTGCAATTACTTCTCCCTGTTGCAGGTAGTTTGCGATGTCTCCCAGGGTGCGCAATGTGCCCAGCTGCTCCGGCCCGATTACTGGTGCCTGGGGCAGCTTTTCCTGCAATGCGGAAAGTATCTCCACCCTTTTGATGGAATCAATGCCCAGATCGCTGTCCATACCCATTTCCAGCTCCAGCATCTCCACTGGATAGCCAGTTTTTTCTGCAACCACAGCCAGTAAGGTCTCGGTTACCAGAGATTGGTCAAGAGTAGTTGGCGCAGGTTGATTTATGCAGCAGGTCTGGACAGTGCCGGCAGGCAGGGTATCTCCCTGTTGCAGGTAGTTTGCGATGTCTCCCAGGGTACGCAATGTTCCCAACTGTTCTGGTCCGATTACCGGTGCCTGTGGCAGTTTTTCCTGCAATGCGGAAAGTATCTCCACCCTTTTGATGGAATCAATGCCCAGATCGCTATCCATACCCATATCCAGCTCCAGCATTTCTACTGGGTAGCCGGTTTTTTCTGCAACCACAGCCAGTAAAGTTGCGGTGATTTTACTGCTGTCCTCTGTTGCAGGTGCAGCTGCCGGAACTGGCATTGAAACAGTTGCAACAGGCTGATTTGCCGCAGGCTCTGCTTTTGCAGCTGTTGTCTGTTGCGGCGGCGTGTAAACTGGAGGAGTAATATGTTGCGGCACAGTAACACTTTCTACTGTACTACCTTGCATAAGTGGCTGCTGCATCAGCAGGCTCTGGATGGTGCGGGTTGCAGTTTCCTGTCCTTCCAGAAAACGTTGGTGCAGCCGTGCGGTTTCTTCCTGCATTTTTTGCAAAACTGCCATCCCCTCCCTGGTGACCCGTAAAGATTCGGTCAATGTTGCCTGGGAAGCTGCGTTTATATTGGTATCTGTCTGCTGCATATTTTTTGCTCCGGTTTGCAAATTGTTTTGATTTTGCGATTGATTGCCATTGTGGCTGGCAAGCTGGCGGGGCGGTGACGGTGGACGTACCGGTCTTGGCTTCATATAGTTTGCACCATTGATTGCCACGCTGAAGACAGGTTTTTTGGCTGCCTGTTCTGCTTCAGGCTGAAAGTCGCCATCCCAAAGTTCAAGCTGCAATTTGTGCCCCAGGGTTGCCAGACGACCAAGGCAACGCGCCAGATCTGTCTGACCATTACGTTTACCGGCTGAAGCATCCAGCGCAAAGGCTGTGTGCGGTTTGTCTCCCAAAATGGCAGACACCAGTCCGGTGA
>JAVERM010000005.1:0-44271 GCA_034007105.1 Trichlorobacter sp. | reverse complement strand
TGCCTGCCCGCCGCAGGCAATAACAATAAAAAACAACACCCTTAAAGTGGATAAAGAACATTGCATCCGCTGCTGGTGTTGTCGCGAGCTTTGCCCGTACCACGCCATGAAGCTGCGTAAAGGATTTTTATTAAGGATATCAAACAGCCAGGGGAAAAGCTGATCAGCGATGATTATGAGCTTGAATTTATCAGCTACCCCTCAGAAATGCATTTGTGGGATGGGCTTTTACTGATGGAAACCAGACGTAAAATCTTCTTCAGCAGTGATCTGATGCTTCAGTTTGGCGAAGCAGGCGGAAAAATCATCAAATCAAACTGGCAGGAAGAAGTAAACCAGATTACGCCCGAGCAGATACCTGATCCGGATAAACGGGCTGCACTGCAAAAAACATTATCAAAACTTTCACCTGCCTTTGTAGCAACCGGACATGGACCATGCCTTAAACTGACCTGAAATAGGTTGTCATCCTGCGCTTTAGTCGCAGGATCTAATGTTTTTAGATTCTGCAAGTTTGCTAACGCTTCCTGCAGAATGACATGGGGGGTGCTAACGCTTCCTGCTAAATGACGGAGAGGGGGTCACGGCACGCCGTTCCCCTACATTTAATTTTGTAATTTCATATTTATTGTAGGGGCATGGCGTGCCATGCCCAGGTTAGGTTAAAGCTTTTGATTTTATTCGTGTTAATTCGTGGCTGAAAATGTTTTGGGGTTAATGCCTTCAGGGCGTGGCAGGCTGTCAATATCTGAAAAATTGGAAATCTTTACTGCTCCATCCGGAAAACGTGCCAGCACTTCAAGTTCGCCACCCATTGCTTCAATATGGTTGCGCAGAGTTGATATATACATATCTGTACGCTTTTCAAGCTTGGCAACCGAAGGCTGTTGTACGTGCAGCATTTCTGCAAGCATTTTTTGCGTCAATCCCCGTGCCTGGCGCAGCTCATTAAGAGGCATTTCAGCCAGCATGGCTTGTGCTTTTGCTTCAGATCGCGCACGGGATTCTGAAGACATTCTGGCACGCAGTTCAGTGAATTTATTAGCCATTTATCAAGCCCTCCTTTTTAAGTTGCTGCAAATGTTCATCATAAAGCCGGTCGGCAGCTGGTATGCTGGTTTCATACCAGCGGTTGTTTCCGGTCTTGTCACCACCTATCAACAAAATTGCACACCGGCGAGGATCAAAAGCATACAGCGTGCGATAAGGACGACCTTCATGTTGCGTTCTTAACTCACGCATCTGATTATGTTTGGAGCCATTTATGCCGCTGCTATGTGGAAAACCAAGGTTTGGTCCAAGTTCTTCAAGCAAACGCACTGATGCTGCCACAGATTCCTGTTCTGGTTCGGATAGCTCGCTCCACCAGCTACCAAACTCATCTGTATATTCAACATCCCAGCCCATAGGGTTATACATACCTTCCGCATAATATTCCGTCAAGGGAATAAAAAAGGGCGGTCAAAAACCGCCCGTACCAGAATACATTTGTTATTTGTGTCCTTTTATGGGTTTGGTGGCTAAAACCCCGTAACCCCATCCCAACCTCCCGTTTTTACCACCCCGCCCTGCGGGCTTCCCCTCCTTCAAAAGGAGGGGAGTTTTAAAACTCTCCCCCTGCCAAGGGGGAGTACCCGAAGGGGGAGGGGGTTTTATTATTTGTCACCCTGCGCCCCAAAAGCCGTCACCCTGTGCTTTAGTGGGGTTGTCATTCTGCGCTTTAGTCGCAGGGTCTTGGTTTTAGATTCTGCAAGTTCGCTAACGCTTCCTGCAGAATGACGGGAAGGGGGTTTCATTATCTGCCCCACCCACACGCCTGCCGTATTTTGAACAATCCTCGCAATAAAAAAATAGCCGTGCAATAACAGTGGTTTAAAGTGATTTAGTCAGCTTTTAAATTCCAGCAGTGTTGTAAATTGAACAAACCCATAATGGTGGCTTTTTAGTCCTTTTGCCGTAAGCTGTCGATATAGCTGGGGTTTTCAAAAAATACCAAGCACGTGGCACGACTATTGCATATAGATATGGCTTTTGGGGTGTAGCTCTAACTTATTGATATTATTGCCTTTGCCTGTGTTTGCACGCTGCCGATAATCCAAAAAAATTATTGTAAACATGTGCAAAGTTAAGTAGATTTTTACAGCAAAATCTTTATGCAGGTGTATCAGCTGCTACTAAATAAACGTAAATGCTGATGATGTTTCCTGTGCAAGCAGGTTGTTTTAAGATTTTGGTTTTAAATCACGGAAAGGAGGTTAAAAAACGGTTTTGTAAATGTTGTTTAATCTTTTTTGCAGCACTATTTAATTAAGGAGGAGGACGTATGTCAGGTAGAAAACTTTGGTATTTTATTTCCCTATGTATGATTGCCATGCTTCCGCTTATTGGTTGTAGCGGCAGCAGCAGCAAGAAATCCGATGCGGGTGGTGTTAAGGCCACCATCACAGGCACAGTTGATGGCTATAGTGCGGGAGCTAGCAAAGCAGCAGCTTCAGACAAGCTTTTTGCCTATGATGCAGAAGACGGCAAACAACTTGGCGACACAGACATCAACGCAGACGGCAGCTTCAGCATTGACGTTACCCTGCCAAAAGCCCAAACAGTAGTATTGCTTAAAGCTGATTCAGCCACCCCTTACAGCTACCTGCTTCCCATTGACTTTACCGGTAAAAACACCGACCAGGCCATCACCCTTACTGGTAAAATTGATGCAGCCAGCACCGCCATTGCATCTAGCCTTCTTGATGGCGACAGCAACACCCTTAAAGAAGGCGTAGAATACGAAGACGTAAAAGAAGTCACTGGTGAAGAAGCCACTGGTGAAGAAGGCGAAGAAGACGAAGACATCGTTAAACCTTCCTCAGTAGTAACCTACAACAAAGACCAACATGCCAACATCAAATTTGACGGTCAGATCACCCGTGTATCCATCCCTGCCGACAAAAAGCCTGTAGTAAGCTTCATGGTAACTGACAAAGACAACGTTGGCTACAAAGGCATCCCTGCTGCATCCTTTGCTTTTTACTTTACCCAACTTAAAGCTGACAAATCCAGCTGGGTAAACTACCGCCTGATCACCAAAGCCGAAGGAGCTGCCAACGCCAGAAACGCTGGTCGTATTGGTCTGCCCACCAACTTTGGTGCAGGTGATGTCAACTTTGTTGACAACGGTAATGGTACCTACAGCTTTACCATCAAAGAAGACATTGAAAGCTACAGCAAAATTGAAGAGGGTAAATTTGCAGGAAACACCCAGGGCACAGTAGATGTAAAAGAAGTAAAATATGATGCTAACCTGATTCACCGTGCAGCAGTAGTATTTAACCCTGGCAATCCTGAAAACGTAGCCATGCTTACCTATGACTTCACGCCTTCCAGCAACAGCAAATACGTAAACCCTAACGATCCTGCTGGCAAATCCAACCTTGCTCGTGACATCACCAACATGAAATCCTGTGATGCCTGCCACGGTGAAAACGGTGGTATTGGTTACAACCAGGTTGGTGGCAGAGCTGGTCACTTTGCAGGTCGTCCTGATGTTAAAATCTGTGTGCTTTGCCACACCGAGCAAAACGTAATTGAAGGCAGAATCTCTGCGGAATTTACCAACCTTATCCACACCATCCACGCTAACAAGCAGATGGTAAAAGCAGGCAAGGCTACAGCAGTTGACGATATTGCTGGTATTGATGCAAGCCATGTTGGCTATCCGCAAGACATCCGCACCTGCCAGGCCTGCCACAGCGGTTTTGACAGCATTGGTCAAAAAGGTCTTACTCCAAGCCCCAACTCCTGTAATTCATGTCACAATGACGGCAGCATGAAGCACCACATTGTGAAAAATGCAGCTTGTATTGAGTGCCACGCTCCAGGCTTCCATAAGGTACACTATGCAACAGGCACTGTTGATTCTTGGTACAACGGCAACCTGCCTGACGGCGCCGCTAAGATTGAGTATGAAATAAAAAATGTTACCGTAAATACAGACAACAGGCCGGAAGTAACCTTTGTTGTTAAGAAAGACGGCAAGGTAGTTGATTTAAAAACGCTTTATAATGATGTTGATAAGTATGTGTATGTTAATCCCAATAATGGTAACACTTATTCCAGTTCCATACTGATCCAGATTCAAAAGAACGTACAGGATGATAATAATAATGCAGTTCAGTATCTTGAGTACAACAAACATGATGATATAAACGTTACCGATGCATTGGAAAAAGAAAATACTGATATTCTTAAAAAGAATTCTGATAATTCTTACACTGCAACCGGTGATGCTATTGACACTGCACAAACCAACGTACTTACTGCTATTTTGCGTGGCACTTTTAAGCAAACTGTGGCAGGTGCTGACCATGTGATTGTACCTGCACCAGCTATTTTCAAGTTTAGCGGCAAGGTTGGTGATGTACAGTTTGAAGAACGTCGTACAAGTGTAACCGATGCCAAGTGTAATTCCTGCCATGGCATGCTTGTGGTTAAAACTTCGCATGTTTACGGCAAATCAATGGGTACTTTTGAGACCTGTATTTCTTGCCACAAAGGACGTAGCGGCGGTGGTCAGAGTGCCTCTGCATCTGCCCTTGGTCACATTATCCACGGTGGCAGCATGCGTGCAACCCCACGTACCAACTGGAACGCAACCTATCCTGGTACTTTGAATAACTGTACCCATTGCCATACCGATGATGGCTATGATTACAGCTCTGCTGAAGCACAAAAAGCCAAAGGGAAAATGCTGCCGATTACATACGGCGGCACAAGTACAACAGCTATTACCCATGCCTGTGCCGGCTGCCATGATAACGGTCCTGCAATCGCCCACATGGTCCAAAATGGTGGCGTATTCAAAGGTGCAGCCGCAGATGCATATGCTTCATATGAATCCTGTATGCTTTGCCATGGTCCTGGTAAAACAGCGGCTATCAAGGCTGTACACAGCAAGTAGTAACTTGTAAAACGCATTAAGTACTATGCACAAAAAGGGGTACGGGAAACCGTACCCCTTTTTTATTTACCCAATGGGCACGGCACGCCGTGCCCCTACGTTTTTAATTCACCATTTCATATTTATTGTACGGGCATGGCGTGCCGTGACCAGGCAGGTTAGGTTAAAGATTTTGGTTTAATTCGTGCAATTCGTGTTAATTCGTGGCTAATTTCTTTTCCCCTCGTTCCCAAGCTCCAGCTTGGGAATGCATAAATTTGGGTTTATACGTGTATTCCGTGGCAAAAACCCCGTAACTATCCACCACCCTTGTCATCCTGCACGGCACGCCGTGCCCCTACATTTTTAATTCACAATTTCATGTTTATCGTAGGGGCATGGCGTGCCCCTACATTTTTAATTCACCATTTCATACTTATTGTATGGTCACGCCGTGCCATGCCCAAATGCCAATACATTTAATTTTCGTAATTTCATATTTATTGTACGGGCATGGCGTGCCATGCCCAACAAAAATGCTAAATGAGAGTTTACATTGACTGTGCTTACAAATGTACATATTATATTGCAATGGAAATAGAATTTGATCCCAAAAAGGCTCAAGAAAACCCAATCAACCACAGTGGTGTGACCTTTGAAGAAGCCAGTCCGGTTCTGCTCGATCCCTACGCGCTGACAAGGGAGGATATGGATGCCAGAAGCGAGCAGCGGTTTGTTTCCCTCGGCATGGGTGGTAAGGGTCGAATTTTGGTGGTGGTCTGGACGCTAAGGGATGACCGCATTCGTATTATTTCAGCCTGGAAGGCCAACCAGCCCCAACGGAGGTGTTATGAGCAACAATTCTGATCCATTGTTTGATCGCTATGCCAATCTGGATTTCAGCGATGCCAAGCCCGTATCTGCCGTGCCCGCGCTTGCCAGACTACAGGTCGAATACGGCGGGAAATCCCGCGTGACAATGCGCCTGGATAATGATGTGCTGGCTGTTTTCAAGGCCAGGGCAGAAATGACGGGGGGCAACTATCAAACCCTGATCAACCAGGCATTGCGGGATGCTGCGCAAGGCGTGACGCTGGCAGAAGTGGTACGGCAGACCATTCGGCAGGAGTTGCATTCTGACTGAAAGCGAATAAACAAACCCCCCGAATTAGCCACGAATTAACACAGATTTACACGAATAAATAACTCCCCCTGATCCCCTCTTATTTTAAGAGGGGGAACGTAAAGCCTATCGTCCTGCGCACCAAAAGCCTGTCATCCTGCTCACCACCCTCGTCATCCTGCACACCACCCCCGTCATCCTGCACACCACCCCCTTCATCCTGCACACCAAAAGTTGTCATCCTGCGCTTTAGTCGCAGGATCTCGGCTTTAGATTCTGCAAGTTCGCTAACGCTTCCTGCAGAATGACAGGCTTTTGGTGCGTAGGGTGGCAGGCTTTTGGTTTAATTCGTGCAATTCGTGTTAATTCGTGGCTAATTTCTTTCATGCCATTTTATGGATTTCGTGGCAAAAACCCCGTAACCTCACCCAGCCTCCCGTTTTTACCACCCCGCCCTACGGGCTTCCCCTCCTTCAAAAGGAGGGGAGTTTTAAAACTCTCCCCCTGCCAAGGGGGAGTACCCGAAGGGGGAGGGGGTGGTTGTTCCCCCTCTTAAAACACTCCAATGAATACTCCAGTGCTGTTTGTAACAATTCGTAGGTTGACTGTTTTAATTTGTGCGTGTTAATTGGTACAATCTATTAGGTAATGAAACACTTTTACTAAATAAGTAATTTAATGTGTTAAAATAAACTTTTACCGAAGGCTCCCAGCAATAAATCAAAACACAGCCGCATGGAGGAAATGACATCATGTTAAGCAAAAAAGGAAATGACATCATGTTAAGCAAAAAGCCTGCTGCCCAGCAACCATCCATAATCAGCCGTTACAACTTTTTCATGCCTTTAGAACCGCGTATCATGTTTGATGCCGCTGCCGCAGCCACAGCAGAAGCTGCAACAAATGACAGCGACCACGCCGGTGATAACTCTGGTGATGCGGTTGATACTGCCAGCCAGCATGAAGTTGCTTTTGTGGATGCCTCGCTGCAAAACAGTGCCGAGCTTTTTAAAGGACTTGAAGGCCAGCTAAGCAATGTGGTTGTGCTGCAAGATGGCAAAGACCCGCTGGCGCAGATAACCGAATACCTTGCCAGCCAAAATAACGTAACTGCCCTGCATCTTTTTAGCCACGGCACCCCTGGCAGTGTAAAAATGGGTGACACCGTGCTTAGCAGCGACACCATCTCCAACCATGCCCAGCAGCTTGAATCCTGGAAACAAAGCCTAACCGCTGATGCGGATATTCTGCTTTACGGCTGCGACATTGCCCAGGGCGCAGAAGGTGAAGCCTTTATCAACCAGCTGGCAACCATCACCGGTGCTGATATCGCCGCTTCCACCGATGCCACCGGCACAGCAACCAAAGGTGGCAACTGGGTGTTGGAAAGCAAAACCGGGCCGATTGAGGCGGGTGTGCTGGCAGTGACGGGGTTTGAGGGGTTGCTGGATGACGCGCTGCGGGTAGAAAGCATTGTCCGCCAGACCCCAACTGCCGAAACCACCAATGCCACCAGCGTTAAATACCTGGTTACTTTCAGCGAAAGCGTCAGCGGTGTTACGGCAGATTCCTTTGTAATTGCCCCTGGCTCCATCAGCGGTGCCACGGTGCAGCTGGTGGAGAAAATCAATGACAAGCAATATCAGGTAACCATAGGCAACCTGCCCAAAGATGTACAAGGCACACTTAATATAGATATTGCCGACAGCAACAGCATAAAAAGCACCGATGGCAGCAAAGACCTTATCAACCTTGATACCATAACCGATGACCACTCCTATATAATAGATACCGCCATAAACGATGCCACAGTTGATGATATAAACCTTGGCAATATCAGCGGTAACATAATCACTACATCTGGTGATGCCAGCGGCCACTTTACCCTCAGCGGCACAGCCGACCCTAAAGATACAGTACGCTTTTACATAAACAACCAGCTTAAAGGCACTGTAACCACGGATAACAGCGGCAACTGGTCTTTTACCTACAGCGGTGATGCACTGACAGCAGGCAACCACACCCTGATGGTGCGTAACAGCGATGCCGCCGGCAACAGCAAAAGCGTTAATTACACCCTTACCATTGATACATCCGCGCCAGACCTGGCAACAGGCACAAGCAGCGGCACAATGGTAAGTGATATTATTGCAGAGCTTACATTTAACGAAGCACTTGATAAAACTGGTGTACCTGCTGCCACTGATTTTATAGTAAGCGATGGCACCAACACCTATGACGTTACCAGAATAGCGGTGGATGGCAGCATTGTGCGGCTTACTTTAAGCAGTGCCGTTGCCAGCGGCAGCAATGTAAAGGTAAGTTATAGTGGTGAAAACCTTAAAGATATTGCTGGCAACAAGGTGCAGTCTTTTGCTGACAAAGAGCTGGAGAACAAGACTAATGTAAGTAACTATACGCCCACCATCAGCGGCACTTCATTTGGCAACGGCACCAACAGCACCTGGTACAGCTATGGCGAGGAAGCACAGTTCGTTTTCGGTACGCGCGGGCTGGACCAAACCCGGAATATCACCCTGGTCGACAACGATGACACACATCTGGAAAAAGCCGTTGTCACCATCACCACAAACAAAAACGTTGCCGATCAGCTCACCATTGCCCAATCCGTGCTGGATCAATACGGCCTGGAAGCCAGCTATAACAATGGCGTATTGATCATCACCGGACATGCCACCAAGGCGGATTACGCTAATGCGCTGATGGCGGTGAAATTCTCCACCACGGCAGGCAAGGACGCCGCCCGCACCATTACGCTAACGGTGAATGATGGACAGGTGGATTCTGCTGCTGCAAGCCGTACCCTGCACGTATTGGGCAATGCGTTTCCGGTGGGGGAGACAACCACGGCCTATCTGGTGGGTAATGCAAAAGGTAAGACCAGCCAGGATATTGTCGGCGTCAATCTGGTCATGGGAACGATTGATAGCATCGACAAAGTGGGTGGCGGCAACTTTGATGATTTTTCCAGTTCCACCATCAACGCACTGGGCTTCAACCCGATTGATGGACATTTATATGCATCCTTGAATTCGGGCACCAAAGGGATTATCCGCTTTGATGCCGAAACCGGGACTTTTGTCAAAATAGTTGATTACAGTGGTGGAAATGGGCCAGCAAGCAGCGCGAGCATCAACTCTGCCGACATCGACAATAACGGTGTCATGTGGTTGAGCGCTAGTGGTACGCTGTACCGTTATGATCTGAACCCGGAAAGTTCCACCTACAAAACCTGGCTGTCCAAGTTGACGATCACCGGAGACACTGATGCCGGTAGCAATGTGGATATGGCCTTCACTCAGGATGGAAGGCTTTTTACTGCACATCGCAACAAGATTTACGAAATAAGCACGTCCCCCAATGCCTCGAATCAAGTTACTGCTACTGAAATCACTGGAATAAGTTTGAATGGAAACACCATCCCGTCCAGCAACCCGATGCAGTATTTCGACACCAATGGTTATTTTTATTTCACCAATGGTGGCACCACAATTTATCGTATCAATGTCATTGACAGTACAAAATCTGATTTCAAAAAACTTGACAAAATAACTGCGGGAAGCACGCTTCCCAGTACTGGCGACGCAGGCCGCATCGTCACCATCAACCTCGACTTTGGCGACGCGCCCAATACCTATAAAACCGACCTAGGTGATGGCGCACGCCACAACCTGCTGGGCAGCAAGGTCTGGCTGGGCGATGAAAATTCGCGGCCCAGTGCCGAGACCGATGGCAAGGCAGATACTGATGCCGATACCGATGACTTTGAAGATGCAGTAACTTTCCCCACCCTGCGCTCGGACATGACCAGCTACAGCGTGGATGTTATCGTTAATAATGACGATACCAAGGACGCCACGCTTTGCGCCTGGATCGACTGGAACGGTGACGGCAAATTCAGCGCAAATGAACGCGCCCAGGCGACCGTAGCGGCGGGCACCACCAACGGCACAGTCACCCTGACCTGGACTGGCCTAAACCTGACCGACAAGTCAAATGCTGACACTTTCGCCCGTTTCCGCATTGCGACCGACTGGACTGGAACCACTGGTAATGATGTCAACGGTCATGACGATCGCTCCTACGGTCCAAGCATGGATGGTGAGGTCGAAGATTATAAAATTCACATTGAAGCACCCGACACCACAGCCCCCACCGTAACTGACATCAGCATCGTCACCGGCGGTGACGGTCCGCGCTCCACCCCGGTTGGAGTTGTTGAAGTTAAATTCAGTGAGTCAGTCATCAAGGTGGATTACCGCGACTTTGTACTGACCCGTAACGGTGTGGTGGTGCCTATTCCGGCTGATACACCGATCACCGGCAGCGGTGATACTTGGCATATCGACCTCTCCCGAGTAACCAGCCCCACCGGCGAATACACTCTGACCGTGAAGGACGGGACGGGAGACGGCATTACCGACGATGCAGGCAATCATTTAAGTAACGAAAAAGCTCACACTTTCTACATTGATAACACCGCTCCGATTATTGATCTGGATACCGGTTCTGATTCCCGTGATTGGGCGGCAGATAGTACAGACGGTACCAAGGTAAGCCTGGATAATAACGCTGCTCCTGGTGAGATTGTTGAAAAAGGGATAAGCGGTTCTGTTGCAGGCAGCGGTATTAAAAACATTCAGATGACTGTCAGTGGCTTGCGTGATGGTACTGATGAAAAGCTGATTTTTAATAACGATATTACCAAAAAAGCTGATGGCAGCGATGGTACAAGCTTTACCTATACAATCGATGGGCTAACTGTTGCAGTCAGTTATAGCGACAGCAAGTTTACCTTTAGCAAAGATGGAGGCGGGCTGCTCACCGAGGCAGAAGCCAGTGCCATTTTACGCAGTATTGAATACCAGAATGCAAAAGGTGATGAATCCTCCGCAGGCAAGCGTACTTTCAGCTTTACGGCTGAAGATAATGCCGGAGTTAAGGCCGAGCCAGCAAAGGCAATTATCAGCGTAACCGGCAGCGGTACAGCCGGCCCTGATATCCCCACTGTCAATGAGACCATCAGTAATCAGCCCAACCCCACCTTAACCGGTGAGGCTAAGGTACCGCAAGCTTCCGGTGGTGAGCTTACCGTAACGGTGGATAAAGGCGGTACTACTCCCAAAGAGTACACCTGGAAATATGGTGAAGATAACACCAGCAATCCGCTGCAATATGACCCCAACACCAACACCTGGACGCTGAACATACCGCCAGAAGACGGTCTGCCCGATGGGGTGTATGATGTAGAAGCCAAGGTAACGGATAGCGACAGTAATATTAGCTATGACATTACCGAGGGTGAGCTGACCATTGACACCCTGCCGCCGGCAGAGCCGCATGTAAATGGTGATTCTCTGATTACCCACGATACTACGCCGGTTATTACCGGTACCGCCAATGTGCTCAATGGTGAAACCTTGTCGGTTACCGTCGCCGACAAGACCTACACCGAAGGCGATGGCCATCTGATCCGCAACAACGAAAACTGGACACTGACCATTACTGATAATCTGGAGGTTAAAAACCACGATGTTGAAATAACTGTTACCGATGCTGCTGGCAACAGTACCACCAATAACACCTCTTTGCTGCAGGTAAAGCCGGTTGTGGTGAGCAACCCCACGGTTAACGAAGCTTCCGGTTACGCTGTGTTTGAGGTGACTGTGCTGCCTGAAACCAACCTTACCCTTGTAATGGCGGATGGTAACGCAACGGGCAACGGTGTTGATTACGGCAGTGGTTTTGAATATTTTAACGGCACAACCTGGGTTGCGTACAGTGCTGGAGCTGTGGTGACTGCTGACAGTAGTGGCAAGCTGCTGGTACGTACACCTATCATCAATGACAACATCCTGGAAGGTGATGAAACCTTCAAACTCATCGCCACTCCGGTTTACGGTTCAGAAAGCATTGCCGATAACACAGGCACCGGCACCGCCACCATTAAAGATGATGGCACGGGCGATATTTTTGATCCAGACACCGGTGATAAGCTTAACCCTGGTGACCCTGGTTATCCTGCCAATGGTCTTGATGATGACCGTCAGGTCAGCGTTAACAACATTACTGTTAACGAAGCCTCACCCTATGGTGTATTTGAAGTCACTGTTGCCGAGAATCAGAAAGTTACCCTGCAACTGGATGGCGTCACTGCAACGCTGACAGATGACTTTGGTCCGAATTTGCAGTACTCCACCGACGGCGGCAGCACCTGGCAGGACTACACCAACGGCGACCAGATCACCGTGGGCAATAAGAACCTGCTGGTACGCACACCCATTGTTAATGACAATATTCTGGAAGGTGATGAGACCTTCACCCTGACCGTCACCCCTGATAATGGCACCGCCAAAACCGGCACTGCCACCATCAAGGATGAGGGTGCGGGCGACATCTACAACCCAGACGGCAGCAAGGACACATCGACACCCAAGGACGATGATCGTCAGATCAGCGTTAACGATATTACTGTTAACGAAGCCTCACCATACGGCGTGTTTACCATCAGGGGCAGCAAAGGTCAGAAGGTGCAGCTTGAGCTTGGTGGTGAAGCTGATACCGCAACTGACGGCGGTGTGGATTACAGCACCGACAGCGGTAGCGGTCTTGAATATTGGGACGGCAGCCAGTGGCAGACCTACACCAGCGGCAGTGATGTGGAAATCACCAGTGATGACGGTACCCTGCTGGTGCGTACACCCATAGTGCAGGATAGTATCCTTGAAGGTGACGAGACCTTTATCATGACTGTTACCCCCAATGATGGCTACGTTCAAACTGGCACTGCCACCATTAATGATGCAGGTGAAGGCACTGTGTGGGTTCCATCTGATCCGTCCAACCCGGACGAAAGTCCGCTGGTTCCCTATATCAAGGATCCTGATGATCCTGAAAACATCATCCCTGATCCGGATCAGTACGAAGGTACACCACCACCCACAACAGTACCGCCAACAGCCGATAACTTTGACGACGACCGCCAGGTCAGCGTTAACGATATTACGGTGAACGAAGCTTCACCTTATGGTGTATTTGAAGTCACTGTTGCCAAGAATCAGAAAGTTACCCTGAGCCTGAGCGATGGAAGCACCAATCCAGCAACTGGTGGCGGTGTTGACTACGGCAGCACAGGTTCTGATAACTTGCAGTACTCGCTTGATGGCGGCAAAACCTGGAATAACTACACCGCAGGCGATCAGATTACTTCCGGTGATAAAAACATTCTGGTACGTACACCGATTGTTAATGACGACATTCTGGAAGGTAATGAGACCTTTACCCTGACAGTCACCCCTGATAATGGCACCGCCAAAACCGGCACCGCTACCATCAAAGATGACGGCACCGGCACCATCTGGGTACCGGTTGATCCGTCCAACCCTGGCAGTGAACCTACAGATCCGACTGATCCAAACCTGGAGCTGGTACCTGTAGATCCAACCACACCTGGTGCACCGGTTGATCCAAACCATCCGGACGGTCCTAAAGTACCTGTACCTGACGATGACCGTCCTGTTACCATTAACGACATCACCGTTAACGAAGCATCTGAATACGGTGTGTTTAAGGTGGAAGGTCCGATAGGTCAGCAGCTTACCTTTGATCTGGTTGATGGAACTTCCAGCCCGGCAACCGGCGGTGGTGTTGACTACGGTACAGAAACAGGGAGCGGCCTTGAATACTCCACCGATGGTGGCACGACATGGCATGAATATGATGGCACGCCGGTAGAAAATGTGTCCGGTACGGTGCTGGTACGTACACCGATTGTTGATGATGATATTCCTGAAGACCCTGAAGTTTTTGAACTGAAGGTAACGCCGTTGGGCGGACAGACACAAACCGGTACTGCTACTATCAAAGATGATGGCACCGGCGATATTCTTGATCCAAACACCGGCGATCCGCTTAACCCGGGTGATCCTGGCTATCCTGTTGACGGACCGAACAACGACCATAACCAGCCACCGGTTGCTGCTGATGATAATGTCCACACTGATGAAGATGTGCCACTTGTCGGTAATCTGTTGGATAATGATACTGACCCGGATGAAGGTGACCTGCTGGTTATTACCCAAATATCTGTTGGTGGGAATGACTACCCGATTACAGAGGAAACACCAGCCATTATTGTGTTTGATGGAGGCACGCTGATTGTTAATCATGATGGCAGCTATACCTTTACACCGGAAGAAAACTGGCATGGTGAGGTACCGACCGTTATCTACACAGTATCAGATGGTAAGGGCGGCGAAGATACCGCTGATCTGAAGATTACCGTTGATTCTGTAAACGATAATCCTGTGGCAGTTGACCCCAACGACCCTGCCAATCCATCCTACCCAGAGCAAAACTTTGACCCTGAAAGCGGTAACTACAACCTCACCACCCCTGAAGACACCCCTGTTGACGGCAAAGTAACCGGCACAGATGTTGACGGTGATGAGCTGACCTATGTAGTCACCACACCGCCAACCCACGGCACAGTCACCATTGATGAAAACACTGGTAACTACACCTACACACCTGACCCTGACTACAACGGCGAAGATGAATTTACCGTTGAAATTAACGACGGCAATGGTGGCAAAACCACCAGCAAAGTTGAAATCACCGTAATACCTGTTGCAGATGCCAGCGATGATACAGCCAGGATTGTTGCCGGTGAAACCGTTAAAATACCTGTGCTTGATAATGACAACTTTGATGGTAATAACCCGCAGGTAAGCGTTAAACCGCAGGATTTGCCGAAGCATGGAAAAGTTACCGTAAACACTGATGGCAGCATTAACTACACAGCTGATCCCGATTTCAGCGGTACTGATACCTTTACCTATACAGTAACCAGTAACGGTGCAGAAGAAACTGCCAAGGTTACTGTGACAGTGGCTTCACCGCCACCGCCACCAGCAGTAGAACCGCCAACAGCACAACCTGAGCAGCCGCCAACCACAACACCATTGCCAGAGCCGTCACAGCCGATAGTAACGCCGCCCACTGGCAATGAAACTGCAATACCCGGTCCGGCTCCTGTCTGGACACCGCCCGCGGATGTTGGTTCAAATATTACTGTTGACGAGCCTGACAGTACGCCTTCATATATCAACATGCCTATTTTCACCATTAACGGTGTAGTGGTTCAAGGTGGTGATGATGGCAGAGGCGGTGATAACGGTCTTTATCTGGTGAAAACGCCTTCATCCCAGATTATTTTAGTGGATGAAATCGGCAGCTTTAACCTGCCCACAGGCACCTTCCGCCATAGTGAAGCCGATGCAAAAGTTGCACTTGAAGCAACCCTTGCCGATGGCAGACCACTGCCAAACTGGCTGACCTTTGATGCAGACAGCGGTCGTTTTGTGGGCAAGCCACCCAAAGATGCCAGCGGCGTAGTTGACCTGAAAGTTACTGCCCGTGATGACAAAGGCAATGTGGCACATACACAATTCCTGCTGCGGGTAACATCTGAAGACTCCAACGAAGCCCAGACAGTTCAGGATGCTGATGAACAGGACAATGCAACTGAAGAGCAAAATGAGCAGGAGCAACAACAGTCAGTAGTTGATGACATGGAAGCAATGGAGCTTGAGCAGCGCGAAAAGATGGAGAACCTGTTTGTTAAACCAAAGATAAAAGGCAGACCATCGTTGGCAGAACAGCTTCGTCAGCAGCAGCCACGCAGCAAACAGGCTGACCTGCTGGCATCATTGCAATATGTTGTGGCTAAAAGAGGGTAGACTGCTAAGGGCACGGCACGCCGTGCCCCTACTAAAACATGACATGATAAAAATTAAATGTAGGGGCATGGCGTGCCATGCCCTGACAAGCATTAATAGATTACACCACAGTGCATCTGGCACATTAAACAGGAAGTGAAAGGAGTTTTATCAGACATGAAAATGCCACGTAGATTACTGATGCTGTTGCTGGTTTCCGCGCTTGCCACTGGTTGCGCCGTCACCACTGATCCGCTCACCAAAGATGAGCTGATTAACCGAGTAAACGAGGACAGGATTAACATGTACCGTGATCAGGAGCCGCTGGCAGCACCGTTATCCATGGAGGAGGCATTGGCACGGGGTTTGAAGTACAACCTTGATCACCGTGTAAAGCTGATGGAAGATGCCCTTGCCATGCGCCAGATGGATTTGATGACCTTTGATATGCTGCCCAGGCTGGTGGCTGCTGCCGGTTACGGTCAGCGGGATACCTACAATGCATCCTACAGTGATATTGTGGATCGTAACGACCACCGCAGACCAAAGGATTATGACCCCTACCATTCCACCTCTTCCGAGCGTGGCCACTGGAATGCAGACCTGACCATGACCTGGAACATTCTTGATTTTGGTGTCAGCTATTTCCAGGCAAAGCAGCAGGCAGAGCGTGCCCATATTATGAAAGAACGCCGCCGCAAGGTTGTGCATACCATTTTCCAACAGATTCGCCAGGCATACTGGCAGGCTTTAGGAGCGCAGGAGCTGGAAAAGCAGTTTGCACCGCTTTTGGCTGATGTAAATGCTGCTCTGTCTGATATTGAAAAGATTGAAGCTGAAAAGCTGCGTCCGGCAATGGAAACCCTTAACTACAAGAAAACATTGCTGGAGATTGTCAAGCAACTGGAGACTTTCCGTGATGAGCTTGCCCAGGCAAAACCACGTCTGGCAGCTTTGATTAACCTGCCCATTGGTCAAAGCTTCTCCCTTGCTGATCCTGGCAGTCTGGCACCACCGCAACTTAACCTTTCCCTTGAGGAGATGGAGACACTGGCTCTTGCCATGCGCCCTGAACTGCGGGAGGTTGATTACAACAAGCGTATTTCTGCCCATGAGGTGAAGAAAACCATTTTGCGGATGCTGCCCGGTATTGAGCTTACTGTTGGCGGACATTACGACAGCAATACCTTTTTGCTGCATGAAAAATGGATTGAAGGCAGTGCCCGTATGACCTGGAACCTGCTTAACCTTTTGTCTGGTCCAACCCAGTACAAGCTTGCTAAAGGTCAGGAAGAGCTTGCCCAGACCCAGCGGATGGCTCTTGGCATGGCAGTGCTTACCCAGGTGCATGTTGCCCACCAGGATTATTTAAGCCGCAAGCGTCAGTTTGATCTGGCTGATCAGTTGATGACCATTGATGCCCGCATTCATGCCCTGACAGCCAAGCAGGCTGGCAGCGGTGCAGAAAGTCGCCTTAATGCCATTAAATCTGCCACCGGTTCTTTGATGGCTGATTACCGCCGTTATCAGAACTACGCTGCCCTGCAAAACGCCTATGGTCAGATTAACACCACCCTTGGTCTTGATCCTTTGCCAGAAACCATTGAAAGCCATGATCTGAAAGCACTTTCCGGTGAAATCAAAAAACGGCTTGATCTCTCGCCGGTACCTATTCAGGAGGCAGCAAACAACAAGTTTCTACCTAGACAGATAAGCGGTGAAACAGCAGCCATCAGCCAACCGCAAGCGGTTGATGCTGCCGTTGCTGCTGCTGTTGTAACTGAAGAAGCTGTTGCGCCTGTTGCCGAGCCGGTTGTGGCAGAGGCTGTGCAGCAGCTTGAAACTGTTGCAGAAAAAACAGCAAATGATGTAGTGTTACCGGTTGCAGATGTTGCTGCATTGCCGGAAAACCCTGACCTTAGTGCTTTGATGCAAAAAGCTGAAAACGGTGATGCCATTGCTCAGCGTCAGCTTGGCTGGCACTACTCAAACGGCAGCCTTGGTCTGCCGGCAGATAAAAATGCTGCCATTAACTGGTATGAAAAAGCTGCCAAGCGCGGTGATATGCAGGCACAGCAGGCTTTGGGCTGGCTTTATTACAGTGGTGAAGGTGTAAGCACTGATCTGGTAAAATCCAGAGCCTGGTATCAGAAGGCAGCCGAGCAGGGCAGTGCTAAATCAGTGGCAATGCTGAGGAAAATCGAGAAGGACGGGATGTAGGTACCACTTAAACCAAAATGAGGTGCAAATGAATTTAAAATCTGTTGCAGGTTTTGTGGCAAGCAGATGGGCAGTACAAGGCGGCAGGATGTTTATCCTGCCGCTGCTTGCGTTTTTAATGATCGCTTCTGCGGCTGATGCCAATAATGGCCGCCAGCGGATTCAGCTTACCGCCTATCAGCAGGCAACCATATCAACCGAGATTTCTGCCAATGTGCTGCAAATGCCGTTAAAAGATGGTGCTGCCTTTAAAAAAGGTGATCTGCTGGTCTCCTTTGATTGCGCCATTATTGAGGCGCAACTGCAAAAAGCCGAGGCAGCAGCAGATGCAGCCCGCAGTGCGCAAAAGGTAAACGAGCGTTTAAACGAGCTGGAGGCGTTGAGCATTCTGGAATATGAGCAATCACTTGCCAGGGTGAAAGAGGCTGAGGCAGAGCTTGCTGCCATGCAGGTTTCTGCATCCCGCTGCGAAATAAAAGCCCCTTACGATGGACGGGTGGTTAAGCTTTACGCTGATCCGTACCAGTACCTTACCCCGGGCAAGCCGGTGATGGATATTCTGGATACCAGTCGCCTTGAGGTGCGGATGCTGGTGCCTTCCCGCTGGCTGGCATGGTTAAAGCCTGGCAGCCGCTTTACGGTTTCAGTGGAAGAGCTTGGCGGGCGCAGCTTTCCGGCTCAGGTGGTGCGGGTGGGCGGACGTATTGATCCCTTAAGCCAGACAGCCTCCATTGCTGGTGAAATTATCGGCAACTTTCAGGAGCTTTTGCCAGGTATGAGCGGCTGGGCTTCCTTTGGGAAGAAGTAGGATAGACCTGTAAGAATGATGGTGAGGGGGTTATTTACCCAACCACCCCGTCATTCTGCAGGAAGCGTTAGCGAACTTGCAGAATCTAAAACCAGATCCTGCGACTAAAGCGCAGGATGACGGCTTTTGGTGCGTAGGATGACGGCTTTTGGTGCGCAGTTGGTCACGGCACGCCGTGCCCCTACATTTAACTTACGTTGCTTCATATTTTATTGTACGGGCATGGCGTGCCATGCCCTTTCAGGATTTAAACTGATATTTGTAAAAACGGATAAACGATGAACAACAATAACTCTGCATCGGGTCAGGTGGTTGGTTTAAGCCTGTTGCTGCAACTGCAACGGCGGGTGCGGGATGCCCGTACCCTTGATGAAGCCGCATTTATTGCGGTTAATGAAACCAAATCTCTGCTTGAGTACCGTCAGGCTGCCCTCTGGCTGATTGACGGCGGTGTAACAGCCATTTCCGGCTTGCCGCTGCCGGAACGGCAATCCCCCTACCTGCAATGGCTGCACAACCTTTCCACCAGGTTGCCGGATCAGCAGCCAGCCCCATTTGCCATTACCAAAGATAGCCTGCCTGATCGTGTTACCCGTGATTGGCATGAGTGGTGGCCTGAAAACGGTCTTGCTTTGCCGCTGCGTCAGGCAGAAGGTGCTTTCCTTGGTTTTCTGCTGCTTGCCCGTGATGATACCTGGACAGAGGCTGAACTGCCCCTGGCAACCGAGCTTGCTTCCATGTACGGTCATGCCTGCGCTTTGCACCTGAAGCAACGCCCCTTATACAAGCGTTTTTTCCGTGCCATGCGCCGCAATCGGGTAACTGCCCTGATTTTGTTGATTTTAATCAGCGTGATGTTCATACCAATACATCTTTCTGTGCTGGCACCGGCAGAAGTTACTGCCAAGGATCCTTTCCTTGTCCGCGCCCCGCAAGATGGTGTTATTGAAAGTTTTCATGTGCGCCCCAACCAGGATGTAACCGAAGGTCAGCTGCTTTTCAGAATGGATCGCACCAATCTTTCTGCCCGTTTGGGCATGGCACGTAAAGCCTATGAGGTGGCAGCAGAGGAGTACCGCCAATCCGCGGTGCTGGCTTTGCAGGATGACCGTGGCAAGCTGGAAATGGCTCCACGGCGGGGCAAAATGGAGGAGAGGGCAGCCGAGCTTTCCGGCACCAGCAAGCTGTTAAACCGGCTGGAGGCTGTTGCGCCCCGTGATGGTATTGCCATTTTCTCTGATCCCACCGATTGGGTGGGCAAAGGGGTAAGTATTGGTGAAAAGGTGCTGCTCATCGCTGATCCTGATAAAGCCGAGCTTTTGATCCGCCTACCGGTGGCTGATGCCATTGCCCTTAATCCGGGTACACGCATTATCCTTTACCTTTCCAGTGATCCCCGCCATCCCAAAGAAGCTACCCTTACTTCTGCCTCTTTCCGTGCCGAGCTTTTGCCGGGCGGTGTGGTTGGTTACCGTCTGAAAGGTGATTTCAGCGACATGGAAGAGCTGCCCCGTATCGGTCTTTCCGGTACTGCCAAGCTGTACGGCGAAAAAGTGCTGCTGGGTTATGCCCTGTTGCGCCGCCCCATTACAGCGGTGCGCCAACGTCTGGGATGGTAGGGGCTTTAGCTGGCGATACGCCGGTGAAGCTGCCGCCTTTGCGTCAGGATGTGGGGCTTTACCCGGCACCGCCGCAGCGGGACGGTTCACCGGTATGGTCTTTGCATGATCCGGCTGCCAACAAGTTTTATCTGATCAGCTGGCCTGGTTTTGAGATGCTTACCCGCTGGCATCTGGGTACTCCGGATGCGGTTGCCGAGGCAGTGAACAGTGAAACCACCCTTTTGCTGACCAGTGAGGATGTGCTGGCAATGGCACCTTTTCTTGAAGCCAATTTTCTTACCGAAGGGGGAGGACCTGCCAGCACCGAGCGGCTTTTGGCTGCCAAAGCCAGATCGCGCCGCCACTGGCTGAAAACCTTGCTGCATAACTATCTTTTCTTCCGTATTCCGCTGGTGCGACCGCAACGCTTTCTGGAGGCGTTAAGCCCCTATGTGCGGCCATTTTTCTCACCGGCATTTCCGGTGCTGATGCTTGTGCTGCTCACTTTTGCCCTGTTGCTTGTGGGGCGGCACTGGGATCAGTTTATCCATTCTTTTCGTGCCTACCGCTCGCTGGAAGGGATTATTGCCCTGGCTTTTGCCCTGGGTGCCACAAAAATTATCCATGAGATGGGACATGCCTGCGCCTGTTTTCGTTACGGCTGCCGTGTACCGGCAATGGGGGTTGCTTTTCTGGTTATGACACCAATGCTTTATACTGATACCAATGAGGCATGGAAACTTTCTTCACGGCGGCAGCGGCTGATTATCGGCAGTGCCGGAGTTATTTCTGAGCTTTCCCTTGCCATTATCGCCACCTGGTGGTGGCTTTTGCTGCCAGACGGCGTGTTGCGGGGTGCTGCGTTTTTTCTGGCAAGCACTGCCTGGGTAATGACTTTGGCGATCAACTGCTCTCCTTTTATGCGCTTTGACGGTTACTTCATCCTTTCAGACCTTATCTCTATCCCCAACCTGCACCAGCGTTCCTTTGCTTTTGGTCGCTGGCATCTGCGCGAGTTTCTGTTTGGTTACGGTGATCCCCAGCCAGAGGTGGTCAGCCCCGGGCTGGCACGTTTTCTGATTGTTTTTGCCTGGGCAGTCTGGATTTACCGTCTGCTTTTGTTTCTCGGAATCGCCCTGCTGGTTTATCACCTGTTTTTTAAAGCACTGGGGATTTTCCTTTGTGCAGTGGAGCTGGGCTGGTTCATTGCCCTGCCTGTTACCAATGAGCTGAAAGTATGGTGGCAGCGTAAAGGCAATATGACCCCTAACCTTAAAGTTGCACGTACTTTTTTGCTGCTGGCTGCTGCATTGGCTCTGTTTTTGCTGCCCTGGCAAACCACGGTGCGGGCACCTGCCATACTGGGTGCCATCAGCGAACAAAGGCTTACTGCACCAACGCCAGGGGTTGTGGTCTATGGCCCTGCACCTTTGCGCAGTGAAGTAAAGGCAGGCGAGCTGCTGGCAAAAATCCATTCCCCTGATCTGGAAACAAGAATGTCACAGGTGCTACCCGGTGCCTCGGTTACTTCCTGGCAATTGCGCCAGCAGTCCTTTAGTGAAGACCTGATCGCCCAGGGTAATGTACTGCGCAAACGCTCGGAGGGTAGTAGCAGCGAAGTTGGCAGTGTGCGTGCCGAGATGGATAGGCTTTTACTTGCTGCACCTTTTGATGGCGTGGTGGTTTACCGCAATGATGATACCATGGCTGGCGGCTGGGTGGCTGGGCGTGAATGGGTGCTTAGTGTGGCTGATCTCAGTGCCAGCCGGGTGGATGTTTATCTGGAGGAGCAGGATTTAAAGCGGGTGCAGGTGGGGGGCAAGGCACGTTTTATACCTGATGCGGTTGAGTACGGTGCTTTTTACTGCCGTATTGCCGAGATTGACAAGGTGGCTGTTTCAATGCTGGATGATCCATCACTTGCTTCAGTATATGGTGGTCTTATCCCCACCGATGCTGCCAGTCAGCACCATGAGCTTGTGCCACTTTCTCCCCGTTTCAGGGTAAGACTTGAAGATTGTGATCCTGGTGCTGTGCCGCAAATCAGGTTGCGGGGGATTGCCCATCTGGAGGCAGAGCGGCAATCACCGGTGCTGGAGCTTTTGCGTCATGCCTGGGTTACTTTAATAAGGGAAAGTGGGCTGTAAACGGGGGGAGCTGATGACCAGGTCTTCCTGCTCATAATAGTAGGAGTAATCCACACCTTGCATAAACATTTCGCGGTCGTTTATCCTGTTGGTGAGGGATGTTTTTAACAGCTCTTTTATCCGCGCAGGGTCTGATACGCTTTTTGCCATTGCATCAAGGTATGCTTTTTTGTTGATCAGGCTCCAGTCAACGCATTTTTGCAGGTTTTTCTTCAGGATCAGGTCAAGCCAGATACGGGTGCTTCTGCCGTTGCCTTCCATAAAGGGATGGGCAATGTTCATCTCCACATATTTATCAGCAATTTCATCAAAATCGCTTTCCGGCATGTTTTCTATCTGTTGCAGGGTTTGTGGTAAAAACCTGACCAGGGCAAACTGAAAACCATCTTTTGCTATGTTCAGGGTGCGTATCTGTCCGGCAAAATCATAAAGCCCGCCAAACAGATAACCATGAATCTGCTGCAATCCTTTAACAGTTCCCACCTCAATCGTATCAAGCAGGCTGCTGTCAAAAAGAGCATAGGCTTTGGATTTGCTTTTGCCATCAATGGTTTCATCGCTGTATGTAAACCATTCTATAAAGCGGTTGGCCTGTTTGCTTGGGAAGTTTTTGGCAAGCTCAATAATGCCATTGTAATCAAGAACATTGGCTGCACGCTTTTTGCCATCCGGAGCAGTGAATTTGAACTGGGTAGTATCACTACCCAGTTCATTGTTTTCACGCCTTAGTTTTGCTTTCAGATACTTCCAGTAGTTGCGGTTTTTGGTGTAATCATCAACACCACGCAGTACAGCAACTATATCCAGCACAGAAAACCACCATTTTGAATTTGCATCATCCCAGACGGCACGCACTTCCCGATCATCAAAAAAGCTGATGGAGATTTTGTTCATTGGTGGTAGTGCCATGCAGGATAATGCCTCTGTTTGTGGTCAGTGGCCCATAACTCCCCAATACCGTCATTCTGCAGGAAGCGTTAGCGAACTTGCAGAATCTAAAACCAGATCCTGCGACTAAAGCGCAGGATGACTAGTTCTGGTGCGCAGGATGACATCGCCTATAACTCCTCCCCTTAGGTTAAGGGGAGGATATTGGTGGGGTTTATGGCAAGACAGACTACTGGTTGAAATTACTTTGTGTTGTCTGTTCCACCGCCCAATGCAGCATGTGCGGCAGCAAGGCGGGCAACCGGCACCCTGAAAGGTGAACAGGATACGTAATCAAGACCTATGTTATGGCAGAAGATGACTGATTCCGGATCACCACCATGTTCACCACAGATGCCAAGCTTAATATCTGCACGGCTGGCACGACCTTTTTCACAACCCATTTTCACCAGTTGACCAACTCCGGTCTGATCAAGGGAAACAAATGGGTCTTCCGGCAAAATATCCGCATCCACATAAAATGGCAGGAATTTGCCGGCATCATCGCGGGAAAGACCAAAGGTGGTCTGGGTAAGGTCGTTGGTGCCAAAGGAGAAGAATTCGGCTTCAACAGCAATTTCATCAGCGGTAAGTGCAGCTCTTGGCAGTTCAATCATGGTGCCGATCAGGTAGTCAATCTTTACACCGTACTCGGCAATTACATCATCACAGACTTTTACAGCATTGGCTTTAAGGATGGAAAGCTCTTTGGCAGTGGCAATCAGCGGAATCATGATCTCCGGTACAATGCTGAAACCTTCATTTTTGACCAGCTCGCAGGCAGCTTCCATGATTGCCCGTACCTGCATGTCATAAATTTCAGGGAAAGTGATACCAAGGCGGCAGCCACGGTGCCCAAGCATCGGGTTAAATTCATGCAGGAAATCAACTTTGGCTTTAAGTGTGGCAGCAGGTACGCCCATGGTTTTGGCAAGCTCGTTCAAGTCTTTTTCTTCCTGGGGCAAAAATTCATGCAAAGGCGGATCAAGCAGACGGATGGTGACCGGCAGCCCTTTCATTTCACGGAAGATGCCGATAAAATCACCTTTTTGCATTGGCAAAATCTTGTCTAGTGCCCTGGTGCGTCCTTCAACGTTAGCAGCCAGAATCATTTCCCGCACAGCTGCAATCCGCTCGGCATCAAAGAACATATGCTCTGTACGGCACAAGCCAATACCTTCTGCACCAAATTCACGGGCTACTTTTGAATCATTGGGATTATCGGCGTTGGTGCGTACTTTCATTGTGCGGAATTTGTCCACCCAAGTCATCAGGGTACCGAAATCACCGGTTAGTTGCGGCGGAACAGTGGGTACTTCACCCAGCATTACCTGACCTGTGGAGCCGTCCAGGGTAATCATGTCTCCCTTTTTAACGGTGTTGCCGTCTTTATCAAGGAAGCACTGCTCGGCGTAGTTTACCTTTACATCACCGCAGCCTGCCACGCAGCATTTGCCCATACCCCGCGCCACCACCGCAGCGTGGGAGGTCATGCCGCCACGGGCAGTTAGGATGCCCTGGGAAGCATGCATACCGTGGATATCTTCGGGAGATGTTTCTATACGTACCAAAATGACTTTCTGCCCGCTTTTGGCAAGCTCTTCGGCTTCATTGGCAGTGAAAACAACTGCACCGCAGGCTGCACCAGGGGAGGCAGGCAGACCTTTGGCAATGACGGTTTTGGTTGCTTTGGGATCAAGTGAGGGGTGCAGCAGTTGATCAAGCTGCTCTGGTGCAACCCGCAGTACAGCGGTTTTCTCATCAATCAGACCTTCTTTTACCATATCAACCGCAACCTTGATGGCAGCCTGGGCAGTGCGCTTGCCGTTACGGGTTTGCAGCATGAAAAGCTTGCCTTTTTCAATGGTAAATTCAATATCCTGCATATCTTTATAATGTTTTTCCAGGATACTGCGGATATCTGCCAGCTGTTTGTAGCATTCTGGTAAAACCTCTTCCATGGAAGGGGGATCACCGTCTTTTTTCTGATGATTGTTCATCGGCTGCGGTGTACGGATACCGGCAACAACATCTTCACCCTGGGCGTTAATCAGGTATTCACCGTAGAAGTAGTTTTCACCTGTGGAAGGATCGCGGGTAAAGGCAACACCGGTGGCACAATCATCGCCCATGTTGCCAAAAACCATTGCCTGGACGTTAACTGCTGTGCCCCAGTCAGCTGGTATGTTGTTCAGGCGGCGGTAGGTGATGGCACGCTGGTTCATCCATGATCCGAAAACAGCACCAATGGCACCCCAAAGCTGCTCAAGCGGGTCTTCCGGAAAATCCCTGCCAAGGCTCTCTTTTATTTTTGCTTTAAACTGGCTTACCAGATCCTTCCAGTCAGCAGCAGTAAGTTCGGTGTCCAGCTCCACACCTTTTTCCATTTTTTTCAGTTCCAGCAGGTGGTCAAGCTCATACTTGTCCATTTCCATAACAACATCAGAGTACATCTGTATAAAGCGGCGGTAGGCATCATAGGCAAAACGCTCATCACCAGACTGGGCGATAATCCCCTGCACTGTGGTATCGTTTAACCCCAGGTTAAGTACTGTATCCATCATGCCAGGCATGGAAGCTCTGGCACCGGAGCGGATGGAGAGCAGCAGCGGATTTTGGGCATCACCAAAGGTGCGACCAAGAATCGCTTCCACCTGCTTCAGGTTTGCCTTAACTTCTTCAGCCAGGGTTTCCGGGTAGGTTTCCTGATGTGCGTAATAGTAGGTGCATACTTCTGTGCTGATGGTAAATCCCGGGGGAACAGGCAGGCCGATACTGGTCATTTCTGCCAGGTTTGCCCCTTTGCCACCCAGCAGGTTTTTCATTTCCGTCCCGCCCTCTGCTTTGCCGTTACCAAAGAAATATACGTACTTGGTTGCCATGTTTTGCCTCCTTGTCTGAAATTTTATCCTACTTTAAATGTTTTTAACCGCAAGAAAATCAGTAACTTGAACAGCATAGCCTATTTGCGTAGTATTCTCAACCTGTATGATTTGGGTCTTTCATAAACTGCCACGCAAAATCCGTTTGTCTCCCACCCGTATGGTCAGCTTTTGCTGATCAAAGTATTCAAGCAAGGGGATCATATATTTTCTGGAAAGTTCGGTAAGCTCCCTGAATACAGCAGGGGTGATTTCGCCATGTTCATGGAGATGGTCAAGCAGCTGTTGTTGAAATTTTGCAACTGTGCTGTTGCTGTAAAACAGGTTGCCGGCAATTTTGGTAATCTGTCCTTCCCGACTTAAAGCAGCAAGGTTGGCAAGGCATTCCTTCTCGGTGCAAGCAAGCATTGTGGCAAGCTCTTTGGTTGTTGGCGGCTCTTTGCCGGAGCTGTCCAACAGCTGGACAATTTTATCTGCCAGATTATGTTGTTTTGGTTGCTGTTTGCGGAGCAAGTTGACCGGTTTAATCAGTTCGCGATCCACAATCACCTTGTTTTCTTTTTCCAGCATAGCTAAAAGCGGTGCAAAAAAGCGGGGGTCGCTCCTTTCAGGCAGACGGCTTTTAAGTTCTTCTTTGCCAATGCCGCTGGCATGGCTGGCAGCTTGCATAAATTTTTCCAGTTCAGACATCAGCAACTGTTTCAACTCTTCCACAGCACTGCTGGTCAGAAAAATACGCGGATCACGGGTCATCTGTATCAGCTGGGCTTTGGCAAGCAGCTGTTGTAATGCGGCATCAAGCTGGCGGCGGGGAATGCCGGAACGAAGCTGGATATTTTCAATGGAAATTCCGGAAAGCCTGGCTTGGGAAACAATCAGGGCGCAGGTGCGTTGATGCTCGGTTGCATCAAGTGCCTGTAAAAGTGCAACCGCCTCGTCACTGCGGCGGCGATGGGCAGGAGGGAAAGGATCAAGCACCACAGCACCGCCAATGGTGGCAGAGTGGGAGCTGGTGCGTAGAAGACATGGGTCGCCGGAAACCAGCACCAGCGGCTCTGCCAGCCGTAACTGGGCATAGGCTGTTTCCCCGGGCTGGAGCAGGTTGTGGTCAAACAGTACAATCTGGGCAGAAATATCACTGGTGCCGGTGTGCAGCCTTGCCCTGGTGCGGTGTTTCAGCTCTTTGGGGGCAGAGGCAAGGTGTTCAAGGCGTACATCAATTCTGCGGGTGGTGCGAAAAACCTTTGGCGGTACCAGCAGATCACCTCTGGCTGCCAGTTCGTGGGCAATCCCTTGCAGGTTGATAGCAAGACGCTGACCTGCCTGACCGGTTTCAGCCTGTTTACCATGTGCCTGTATGCCCCGCACCTTGCCCGTGCGCCCCGATGGCAGCAGTTCCACCTCATCGCCGATTTTAATCGTGCCTGCCAGCAGCGTGCCGGTTACCACAGTGCCAAAGCCGGTAATGGTAAATACGCGGTCAATGGGCAGGCGAAAATGCCCTTCCCTGTCTTTTGGCACAACTTTTTCTGTTAGTGCGGCAAGCTCGGTCTTCAGCAGATCAAGCCCTTTGCCGGTGCGGGAAGATACGGCGACAATCGGAGCTGCTGCAAAAAAAGTATCTGCCACAAAATCCCGTACTTCCTCAGTGACAAGCTCCAGCCATTCATCATCAACCCGATCAGATTTGGTGAGCACCACAAGCCCTTGCTTCACACCCAGCAGGCGTAAAATATCCAGATGCTCCCTGGTTTGGGGCATTATCCCTTCATCAGCAGCGATTACCAGCATCACCAGATCCATGCCAGCCACGCCAGCCACCATGGTGCGGATGAATTTCTCATGCCCTGGCACATCCACAATGCCGATGGTGGTGTCATCATCAAGCGGCAGATGGGCAAAGCCAAGCTCAATGGTAATGCCCCGTTTTTGCTCTTCTTTCAGACGATCGGTATCAATGCCGGTCAAAGCCCTGACCAGTGAGGTCTTGCCGTGGTCAATATGACCTGCTGTGCCTAGTATTAAGTGTTTCATTTGTTTATTTCCGTAAGGCCTAACAGAGCTTTGAAAAACTACTGCGGAGGCTGTCTACATCGTTGCGCGGTACTCGCTTCCTCGGCTAACTTTAAATGTTATGCCTCGTCGCTGCGTGACCTGCGACCTTGTATCCAGCCTTCCTCATAACGTTTTTCAAAAGCCTGTTAAGTGGTGAGGGGGAACAGATTAAAACGAGGGGGGAAGGGGTGTTGTATGTAACACCTCCGCAATAGTTTTTCAAAGCTCTGTTAAAGATATGTCAGGGTGTTGCTATCCTCATATAACACTCTGCCCTGTTTAAAGCTGCTTCAGGTGCAAATGTCGAGTTCGGGTACTTATCAATAAATTCATCCAGAAGCGGCAATGCTGCCCGACAGTTGCCTGCCTTGATTTGCTGGTCAATCTTTGCCAGTAGTTGCTGCTCTGTGTTTTGTCTTTCCGGTTTAATCTGTTTTCCCGCAGCATTATGTTCACTTGTTGCCTGTGTATGCACAGGAACAGGTGCAGGTTTTTTTTGCTGCTGGTTATAGGTTACGGTAACACGCTGATTTGCATCAGTATTGTGTTGGGCATTAAGCGGTTTTTTGCTGGTGGTTGCAGGTGCAGCATTATGCTTTACAGGTATGCGCAAGGTGTCGCCGGTGTAAATAAGGTTGGGATTTTTGATGTTGTTGAACAGCAGGATTTGCGGGTAATAATTGCCTCTGCCTGTAAAACGTCTGGAGATGGCAGACAGTGTATCACCTTTGCTGATTGTGATTTCACGCACTAAAACCCCGTCCGCAGGCAAGCTTTCAGCAGGCTGGGTCAGGGCAGGAGTGTAGATGTAATCAGCAGCTTCGGCATTACCGAACAGCAGGCATAAAGCAAGTAGCGGTATTGTTAGGGCAAGTTTTTTAATCATGTTTAATACCTGTTCCCCAGCTGATCCTGATAGCCAAGGGTACTTTTAAGTTGCAATCCGGTGCCAACGGTGATGCCTGGTTTAACGCGGAAGGAAGCTTTGACAACCCGTTTTTCACCGGCACCAAGCTCGGTAAACAGCCAGTTGGCACTGCCTGCCGTTGTGTTTGTTGTGGCATCGGCAGCAACCAGTTCTATCTGCTCTGACCAGGATGAAACCAGCTCTACATTGCGGGCAAGGTTTGAGCCACGGTTAAAGACAGTCAGTTCAACGGTCATCAGATCGCCAGGTGTCTGGCGACCATCACGACCCTGCATGGAAAACTGTACTACCGGGCGGGAGAAAACCATCCGTCCGGATGCCTGAACTGCCTGCCCGTTTGTTGATTGCGGTGTTGCAGTGAGGCTGATGCCGGCTTCAGAACCATCTGTTGCATTGACAGGCGTGCTGATTTCAAGCAGCAAGGCAGTTTCCTCACGGGGCGCAAGGGAGTTGATAGTTGTAACTTCCGGCTCATCAGGCTGGCGGTTACCGTCACGGTTTAAATCATGATAAATAACAGCCTTGCCCGCTGCCGGTACGTTTACAGCCAGAGCAAAACTTTCACGCAGGTTGCCTTTGTTAACCAGTGTTACAGGAATGCGTAAAGTCTGCCCCGGAATGGTGATGATGTTACTGTCAGCCAACTTTAAGGCTACCTGGCTTAAAGGCTGGATTTTTGCCGCATTGGAAAGGAAACTGCTGCTGATTCGTGATCTGTTGTCAATCAGGTCGGCACGGATGGTGATTTCTTCATCAGCCAGGGCATCTTCGCTTACAGTAAACGGTATTTCCAGATCATAGCGTTCCCCCGGCTTCAGGTTAATGTTGTCCAGTACCAGTGCTGCCTTCATTTCGCGGCGCAAGTTGCTTGCAACCGGCTGTACAGGTTCCAGTTGGGGCGGATGGTTGATGCGCAAAGAAACATTGTCTGTTGCTGAACTGCCCAGGTTAAGCACCGTAACCGTGTAGCGGGTCTGTTCTCCTGGTAGTGGCTTCAGGTTGTCAGTTCTTAGCACTGCCCGCAGCAGTGGAGCCGATGCCTTAAATGAAATTTCGCGACTTTGGCTTACTTCAGGAGTAAAACGTGAGGCTGCCTGTATCGGGTAGCTTATGCGCAGTCCGTCAATGGTTGCAGCCGGTGCGGTAAGGTGGATAACTCCGTTAAACACTTCGCCGGGCGCAATCAGCGGGGTCTGGTTGATTGCCTGATCCGGCAGGGTGGCTGCTGCAAAGCGGATACCAAATTCTGAGGGAAAACCAGAGCTTAAGTAAAAACTGTCCTGACCATTACCACGGTTGATAATCTGGAAAGGGATTGCAGCTGGTTTTGCCACCAGTACGGGGGGTAAGGGATAAAGCGGGTTAAATTCAAAGGCAGCGTATTGTGCAACCTCAAAATTAAAAATCTGGGTGTTTGCCGAACCTGATTCTGCAATGGATGCCAGTGGCAGCTGTTTTTGCGGTTTTGCAACAGCCACACCCAGAGTGTCCAGACGTTCAGCAGCGGTGCGGGCAGCTGCTGTGCCAGGGTATTGGTCAAGAATCCTTTTGTACTCGGCAATGGCTTTTTCGCGCATGGCTGCCTGTTCCTGCGCCAGCCTGGTTTTTTCTGCCTGCTGCTTTTCAGCCTCTGCCTTTGCAGCTGCCAGCTGCTGGGCAGCTTTTTTCTGCTTTTCTTCGACAGCAATGGCTTTGGCACGCTCCTGTGCTGCACGCTCAGCCGCTGCTTTGGCTGCTGCCATACGCTCAAGCTCTGCCTTTTCTCTGGCTGCCCTTTCTTCTGCATGCAGTTTTGCTGCACGTTTTTTCTCTGCTTCATTTGCAGCGTTTTGCTCAGCATGTTGCAAAGCAGCTAGTCTGGCTGCTTCCTGTTCACGCTTCAGCCGTTCTTCACTGGCACGCTTTTGGGCAATGGCCTTGTTACGTGCCTCCAGTGCCGTGGCTTCCCTGGCAGCAGCCAGCAGCAGTTCTTCCACCTCTTTTTTGTCATCCGCTGGTGGTATTTCCACAGCTTGCGCTGGTTGGTCCTTTTGGGCAGCAACGGTTATTTTGCCATTTGCTGCATAATCAGCGGCAAGGGTTTGCAGCTCTTCTTCAATGGTTCCGGCAAGGGGGCTATCCGGATAATCACGGTTAAATTCTGCCATCAGGCGGGCTGCTTCCTCTTTATTGCCAGCCTTGAACTGGGCGCGAGCCAGCCAGAAACAGGTCATGTCACGCAGTGGGGTATCCGGATATTTTTCAAGGATTTCAGACAGATATTGTATCGCAGATGGATAGTCCTGCACCTGGTAGGCGTTAAATCCATCAAGGAAAATATGTGAATCTTCGGTGGTTTGGGCAAAGGCAGGAAAAATGCTCAGTTGTAATATAAAAAATAGGCAGACAAATGATGTTGCCATTACCTTGATGTTTTTGAGCATTTTCACAGGAAACCCCTTCTTGACTGACAGAATCGAAAAAGCATAACTGTCAAGAAACACTTGGATAAAATGATGATTTAATAGCATTCAAAGGCAGCTTTTGTCAACTGTCCGACCTGATGGATATACACTGTCAGAAACCGTATCCGGTGGCAAATGTTTGCTTCCATTTGCTGCTGACAATATGTAAAACCTGATTATATGGAAATGAAACAAAGCATAGCCAGCTTTCCCACCCAGCCTGGCGTATATCTGATGAAGGATGACGCAGGAAGCATCCTTTATGTTGGCAAAGCCCGCAATCTGCGCCAAAGGGTGCGCAGCTACTTTGGCAACACCGATGGCCGCCCCCAGATCCGCTTTTTGATGAGCAAAGTCACTGACATCTCTTTTATGGTGACTGATACGGAAAAAGAGGCACTGCTGCTGGAAAATATCCTGATTAAACAGCACCAGCCCCGCTACAATCTTAACCTGAAAGATGACAAAACCTATTTCTCTCTGCGCATTGATCCAACCGAGCGTTTTCCCCGTTTTACTGTTGTACGCAAAATCAGCCGTGATGGTGCCCGTTATTTTGGTCCCTACGCATCTGCTGCCGCTGCCCGTGATCTTTTACGGCAGTTGCAGCGGATGTTTCCGCTGCGCCACTACCCTTTAAAAGTGTGTATGAATCGTACCCGCCCTTGCCTGTACCACCAGATCGGTCAATGCGGCGCACCTTGTCATAACTTGATTACAGAGCAGGACTATGCGACGTTGGTCAGCGGTGCCATTATGTTTATGGAAGGGAAAAGCCGTGACCTGATCAGCGGCTTCAGGCAGCGGATGAAGCTTGCCGCCGCAGCTATGCAGTATGAAGAAGCAGCAAAATGGCGGGATCTGATTAAAGCCATTGATACCTCCCTTGAACGCCAGAAAATTGTGAAAAGCAGCGGTGATAGTGATGTGTTGGGCATTGCGGTTAAAGACGGTCATCTGGCAGTGGTAATTATGTTTATCCGCGGCGGTTCTGTTTCTGGCAGCACCACCATGTTTGGCAAGGCAGCCATGGATGAGGCTGATACCATTTCGGCAATTGTCCGCAGGCATTATTTCGAAGACCAGTTTATTCCCGATGAGCTGTTGCTGCCGACGCAACCGGAAGACAGCACTTTGCTTGCCGGGTGGTTAAGCGAGCAGAAAGGGAAAAAGGTACGGATTTTATCCCCTCAAAAAGGTGACAAGCTTGATCTGGTGCGTCTTGCCGAGCGTAATGCTTTGGCTGCATTGCAGGAAAAGCTGGCAAGAAACGAGGCTGCGGATCAGACGCTGGCAAAGTTACAGGAAAAGCTTGCGTTGCCTGCACTGCCCCGCAGGATTGAGTGTTATGACATCTCCAATATTCAGGGCAGATACGCAGTGGGCAGCGGAGTGACTTTTACAGACGGAGCTGCTGACAAGGCAGCCTACCGCCGCTACCGCATCAAACATATTGAAGGTCAGGATGATTTTGCCATGCTGAAAGAGGTCTTTAGCCGTCGTTTCAGTGATCAAAGAATTAACGACTGGGGTTTGCCGGATCTGGTGGTGGTGGATGGCGGCAAAGGACAGCTTAACAGCACCCTGGCTGCGCTGGATGAGCTTGGGCTTGGCGGCAGATTTCCGGTGGTATCCCTTGCTAAAAGCCGTGTGCAGGATAGGGGTAAAAGCAGTAAAGTAGAGCGCAGCGAAGAGCGTGTTTTTCTGCCCGGACGCAGTAATCCATTACGCCTTCGTCAGGATGGTGCGGTAATCAGGCTGCTGGCAGCAATTCGTGATGAAGCCCACCGCTTTGCCATCACTTATCACCGCAACCTGCGGGAGCGTAGCCTGCTGCAAACAGCCTTGCAGGATTTACCTGGTATCGGTGCGGGCAGGGCGCGGCTTTTGTTGCAGCATTTTGGCTCTGTTGAAGGAGTTGGCAAGGCAACGCTTGAAGAGCTGATGGCTGTAAATGGCATAGGTGCCGAGCTGGCAAAGAGCATCAAGCAGCATCTGGACAAGGTGTGAAAGAGATGTAAAAATATTTTAGCCACGAATTGAACGAATTTACGCGAATAAAATCAAAATATTCATCATCCTGCGCTTCAGTCGCAGGATCTCGGCTTTAGATTCTGCAAGTTCGCTAACGCTCCCTGCAGAATGACGGTGTGGGGTGTCTAACGCTTCCTGCAGAATGACTTGCCTGCGCTAAACCTTTTTAAGGAAATAATCACTGAAATAGTGTACTTTATATAGTTTGAAATATTTAACTTGTTCATCGGAGGCTGATTTGATGCAGGAATTTATACCTAAATGGATAGCCTGGGAAACCACCCAGCAATGCAATCTTAGCTGTGTTCATTGTCGCTGCTCATCAGAAATGACTTCATCCCAAGGTGATTTTACCACTGAAGAAGGGAAAAAATTGCTGGACGAGATTGCGGCTTTTTCAAAGCCGGTGCTGGTTTTATCAGGCGGAGAGCCTTTAATGCGTCCGGATATTTTTGAGCTTGCCGAGTACGGTACCTCCCTTGGCTTGCGGGTTTGCATGGCGACCAATGGCTCTTTGATTACCGATGAAGTTTGTCAGAAAATGAAACAGGCTGATCTCAAGATGGTTTCTCTATCTCTGGATGGCTCCACAGCGGAAATACATGATGACTTCCGCCAGTCGCCCGGAGCGTTTGCCGGAGTTATACGTGCAGCTGAAACCTTGCAAAGAAACGGCATCAAGTTTCTGATTAACTCTTCTTTTACCAAACGAAATCAGCACGATATAGCTGATACCTTTAAGCTCGCCAAAAAACTGGGAGCAACTGCCTGGTACATGTTCATGATTGTGCCCACCGGACGGGGCGAAGAGATTATGAACGAGCTGATTTCAAAGGAAGATTACGAAGAGATTCTGGAATGGCATTATCAGCAGGAAAAAATTGAAGATGATATTTTGATGCGCCCCACCTGTGCGCCACATTATTACCGGATTGCGCCCCAGCGGGCAAAGGAAGAAGGGATTTCTTTCCAGCGTCGTTCTTTAAGCTTTTCCACCGGTGGAGGTAAGGGCTGTATTGCTGCCCAAAGCATCTGTCTTATTGATTGCTTTGGCAATGTAAAGCCTTGTTCCTACTTCCACCGTGTAGCCGGCAATGTTAAAAATACTCCCTTTAAGGAGATTTGGGAGAACTCGGAGATTTTCAAGGATTTACGTGATTTCAAGGCTTATAAGGGCAAGTGCGGGAAGTGCGAGTTTGTAAATGTTTGCGGTGGCTGCCGCGCAAGAGCAGATGCTGTTTATGGAGATTATATGGCTGAAGAACCGTTTTGCAGTTATATTCCGCCCCGCTGCCGTCCCTGATTGATGTTAAAAGGAGCAGCGGTTAATCTCCCTGCATATCTGTAATAACAACGGGCTGCTTTTTAAAAAAACAGCCCGTTTTAGTGTGCGCAAATCAGCGTATAAAACTCTGCATAAAGACTTTTATTGCATTATCTGCCCGTCTTTAACATTGATGACCTGCTCTGCTGTCTTTGCGATCTCATTGTTGTGGGTCACTATGACAATGGTTTTACCCTTGCTGTGCAAAGTGCGCAGGATAGCAAGTACCTCTGCTTCTGCAACAGAATCCAGGTTTCCGGTGGGTTCGTCCATCAGTAGAATATCCGGATCATTGGCCAAAGCCCTGGCAATGGCCACCCGCTGCTGCTGGCCACCTGAAAGTTGTGCCGGTCGTGATCCGGCTTTGTCAGCCAACCCTACCATATCCAGCAGTTCCAGTGCTCGCTTTGTCTGTACATTTTCAGATGCTCCGGTCAGCATCATGGCAGTCTCAATATTTTCCTGTGCTGTCAGACCTTGCAGCAGATTGAAAAACTGAAAGACAAAGCCCACCTTTGCTCCACGCAGTGCGGCCAGGCGGTTGTTGTCCAGCTTGCCAAGCTCTGTGCCATCAAGCCATATTTTACCACTGCTGGGACGATCCAGCCCTCCCAAAAGATGCATCAGGGTGCTTTTGCCATGCCCGGAAGGACCTATAATGCATGTAAACGATCCTTTGGTTATTTCCATAGAAACTTCTCTAAGTGCCAAAGTGTTTATGTCTCCTGTTCTGTATGTTTTACTGATCTGTTCGGTTTTGATGATGTTATTCATAGCTTATAGCCTCCACCGGCGAAAGCCGTGCTGCCCGCCAGGCCGGATATACTCCGGCAATAACAGCAATAATGGTTGAGAAGAGGATAGAGCTGATAATCAATTTGAAATCAATTATCGAGCCGGTGCCGGAACCTTTAACCAGCGTGGTGAAAGCGTTATTGCCGATGTATGGAGCAACGGCAATGGAGGCAGCCAGGCCGGTAAAGACACCAGTAATACCTCCAATAAGACCGTAAAAGCCGGATTCCAGAATGAAAGCATTGAAAATAGTACTCTGCCGTGCTCCCAGTGCCTGCAAAATTCCGATCTCCCGCTTGCGTTCATAGGTTGCGGTCATCATGGTGTTGATGATGCCAAAGGCTGCGGCCAGCACTGATATTGCAGCGATCAGCTGCAAAGTGATGTTTACCGAACCGACAATAGCCAGCACTGATTTAAGCATCTGCTTGTCAGATATTACCCCTAATCCGCCGGTTTCCACTGTGATCTGCTCAATGTACTGGTCAATCAGCTCCAGGTTATCCACAGTAACTGCAGCATAGGAAATCCGGTCAACTGCCTTGAACAGCCTCTGAGCCGTTGGCAGCTCAATAAACATGGTGTAATCGTCTCTGCCGCCAGTACGTTCAAGCACACCGGCAACGGTAAGCTGCTCACTGCGTACAGTGACGGTAGAGCCTGGTTGCAGCCCGAACTGTTCGGCCAGTGCCGTGCCGATCACTACACTGTTTTCTGTATCTGGGCTAAAATAACTTCCTTGTCTGATTTTCCAGTCTTTCAGTTTAAGAGTTGCATCTGACTTGATGCCGCTGACAGAAACGGGTTTATTATTTATGGCGGTTTTCTGTGCAAGAAACGGTACAACAGTCAGCCCTTTAATAGCGGCGATCTTGCTTACTTCATCCATGGTAATATTGGTGGGCATCTGGTCTCCGGTTAGTACAGACAGCTGTTCATAACCGCACGAACCTTTAGGGATGACCACCAGGTTGGCTCCAAGGGAGTTGGTTTCTCGGTATATTTCTTTTTTGAGGCTGCCTCCCATGGACTGGAAAGTGACAAAAGAAGCGATACCGATGGTGATACCAAGCAGGGTAAATACGAATCTGCCGCGACGGCGGGAGATGTTCCTGAATACAAGTTTTGAGAGTGTCATCTATCCTCCCATCTTGTGATTACGCACAATCCTGAGCTGTTGCGCGCTGAACAAAAAGCCGTCCGGAAGTCTGGTAAAGCTGCCGGTTACCCTGACTTCATCGCCGATTTTCGGTAACTTGCCCTGATATCTGACAGGGATGAACAGCTTGTTACAGCCCTGGGTTGTACACTGTAACTCCTTTATATCCATAATGCCGAATACTGATGGATCCTGCCGCGAAATACCGCCCATGATGCCGGTAATGGTGATGGTGCCCGTAAATGATGCAGGGTCACTGCCCACGTCATTTACGTTAAGTGCTTTGGTGTCTCCTACAGTTACAATAACAAAACCTATGATTGCGATAACAGCCACTGTAATTGCTGCAATGGCAGATTTTTTCATTGATCAATACCTCCAGATTATGTAAAGGGCAGCAATATGCCGCAAAAACGCATAAAGATGCCGCAGCGATTGCAGTCACCTTTGTTTGACAGCGTATCCTTTGTTTAAGTAACTATTTGAATTGAAAATGGAATCAGGCTGATTCCGGAGGATATTCTATGGAGTCAAGATATTCCTGGGGATGGTAATGGTGTGGCATGGCCACATGTGCGGCGACTGATGCAGTAAGTGATTTTACGCTGGGGATATCGTTAAGTATGGTTGCATTGGCGCAAACTGAACAGGTGCAGTCAGAAGTGGTGCAGGGAAAATTATCGTCTGAATCCTGTTGTATATCAGCATCAAGATATATATCCACGGCAGCAACAGGTGAAAGTATGGCTGTTGTGGAGATAATGCCGCCCAGCATGGCTAAAGCGGCAATCAGTGCTATGAAGGATAATATGCTAAACCGTTTGTTGGACATAATGCTGCACAGACTAGAAAATCTCTGGTAAATGTGTCAAGCAGGAATATTAAATTGTTGTTGGTATAACTGTAACTATCAGTAATCTGCGAATATATGGACATTCTTGTTTGTACAGAACTTTTCTTGTTATAGCTCGTATGCAAAGCTGTTTACGCAGTGTTTGCTGCCGGACAGCAGCCTCCAGCCTGGCAGCATGAAGGTTTTGGGGCATCATTTTTTGCACAGTAGCCGGAATCAAACCAGCCATCGCCCTTAAGGCTGAAGGCTGTTCGGGAAATCATTTTATGTACTTCCTTGCCGCAAACCGGACATTCCTTTGCCGGTGGGTCAGAAAATTTCTGGCGCATTTCAAATTGATGGTTACAGGTATTACAACGGTATTCGTATACTGGCATTTCGGGTTTGCACCTCCCTTTGTTTTTGATATATGCAGGTTTTTAAATGATAATTACTGTGTATCTGTTTTGTCAAGGCTGCGCAGGAAGACAATCAGTGCCCCGCTGCCGCCAAACTCTTTTGGTGCAGGTGTAAATTCAAGGATATGGGTGCGTCCCTGCTCCCGCAGCCAGGCAGTAACAGCCTGACCAAGTACTGGTTCACCTGCTGAGTGCAGCCCTTTGCCAGTGATAACCAAAACCGCTTTTTCAGAGGCATTGCGGGCAGAGCGCAAAAAGCTTTCCAGTGCCTGGGTGGCTTCATCACGGGTTAAACCATGCAGATCCAGTTGGCGATCCACCCGGATTATACCGCGTTTAAGCATTCTCAGGCGATTACCCCCCAGCGGTTTAAGTTCTTCTGCCTCTGGCAGCTCATCCTCAAAACGTACATCAAGTTGCAACCGTTCTATTTCTTTCAAAAAATCAGTGTTGTTTTCAACAGGCAGGTCTGTGATTGCAGGCTTGCGGTAGATGTTTTCAGAATCATCACTTTTAATGTCCGGCTGTTTTTTCAGGCTGGCTGCTGCATTCAGTGGAGTTACGCCTTCCATCGCCTGTATGAAAATCTCTGCATCAGTATCCTGTGTTGCTTTACGTTGTTGCAAAACAGGTTTTATGCGCACCGGCTCTGGTTCTGGCTGAGTATCAAACGTCAGGGATTTAAGCTGTGCAAAGCTGGCAGTACGAAATTCTGCTGGTTTGGCTGTTTGCTGGTTTTGTTTTTTCTTGCGGCTCATTTTATCCGGATTTCTGTCTTTTAGTCTGATTTATGGTGTTGGCGTGGCTGTGTTTTGGGCTGCTTTTTCGTTTAGTGAATCAAATATCATATCCAGCACAGCTTTTTGACGGACTTCAAACTTGTTAAGTACGGCAAGGCAACTGCCCATGGGGCATTGGTCATGCAGAAAATCAGCATCACGGCTGGAAAGAATAACAATACGGTTTTTGCTGGTTCCTGCCTGCACTGCAAAATTCATGATCTTGCGTCCATCCATGGCAGGCATTTCATAGTCAATCAGCAGTAGATCGTATGGTGAACGCCTTATGAAGGAAAGGGCTTCCAGCGGATTATTACAGATATCCACCTGCAAATGCGGATATTGCTCAGTGATGTAATCGCCAAGCAGGCGGGTAAAGCCGGGATCATCATCGATCAGTAAAATTTTCCCCATTTAATTGCCTCTCTCAGAACGAAACAGTTTTCCAGAAAAATTTTCAGCGTTTTTTGCGCTGTATGATGTCGCTTAATTTAATTGCAGCAAAAATTACCACCAGGATAAATCCGATAAAAAGCCAATCTGCCGAGCTGTATGCAAACATGTTAACAATGTCCTTTTATGCTGCAACCTGCTTCAGGCTTACCGTGGCATTTATCCAGAAAGCCACGAATACCTGCTGGTGAAAACTGCCCTGAAAATACCTGATCTGCCAGCACATCTTCAACTATTGCCGCTGCTTCCTGCAACTCCCCCTCCATATACAGTTCAAACGCTGCTGCCAATGCGGTCAGGTAGTCCACTGGCGGAACCCTGGGCAAAGTATTGTTTTTAATGGCTGTAATACGCTCTTCCAGATTTTTGCGCTCGTCCGGGCTGCATTTATCAATAATACCTTGCCAGTGTTGCACTGCTTCATCGTAATGTCCAAGCATATAGTGCACTTCGCCATACTGGTAAACTGTGTGCAGGTCATCGGGTTCAAGCTCCAGTGATTTTGCCAGAAATTTCTCTGCACCAAACCAGGATTTAACCGCCAGGTGGGTTGCTTCCAGCCGGTTGCCACGCTCCATTAGTGTTCTTCCTGTCTCACGCCACAAACCGGCATTTTCCGGTGAAATCAAAGCCATTATCCGCAGCAGTGCAACCTTGCGATCCAGATACGGCACATCAACCTCTTTGGCATCAAGCATGATTATTTCACCGCCGATTTCAGCGATGATATGGGGGTAAGCCTGTTGCAGCAGATCAGCGTAACGTGCCGCATTATGGCAATCAGGGTTGTAACGCAAGGCATGGTAGATACCGTTGCCCACCTGATCATAGTCAGGTTCACCCTGTTCTTCTGCAACTGCATAGTCTGCTGTTTGCAGTGGCAGCGGCAGGTCATCAAGAGGGATATTTACCAGGTCATCACGACCTGTAAGCCTGTAGCCGGTTTTTGGTTGAAAATATCTGATGCCATCAATTGGCGTTGGTTCATTGTTTTTTTGCATTTTTGCTTCCCCCTCACACCTTAACTATCCATTACAAATCCATTACAAGCCTGATCTGGCCAGCTCCTCCACCAGTTTTTTCTGGCTGCTGTTTATGTTTTCCGGTATGCGGACTGTTATCTTTACGTACAGATCACCTTTTGCATTGGAACCAGGTGTTTTAATGCCAAAGCCTTTAAGGCGGATTTTGGTGCCAGGCTGTATTCCGGCAGGTACTTTTATCCGTTTTGTTTCCTCCAAAGTGGGGATTTCCAGGCTTGTGCCCAGACATGCCTCGCTGAAGTTTATTGTCCGTTCCACAAAAAGATCGCCACCTTCGCGGGTAAATAGCGGATCATTGGCAACCCGCAAAACCAGAAACAGATCACCATTTGCTGCGCCGTTACTGCCCTCTCCACCTTTGCCTGCTATCCGCACCTTGCTGCCGTTATCAACTCCGGCAGGGATGCGTACTTTCAGCTCTTCGCGGGTGCCGTTACGGCGGAAAGCCACCAGTTTTTCACCACCCAGAGCAGCCTCACGAAAGCCCACATCAATATCCAGGCTAAGGTCAGTGCCCCGCTGCGGTTTTTTGCGGAAACCGGCACCATTATTGCTGCGTCTGAATGCCGAGCCAAAAATCCTTGAAAAAATATCTTCGCCATTGCCTTCCATCCCCATATCGCGGAAGGTTCCCGAGAAGTCAAAGCCTTTGAAAATATCTTCCTGGCTATACTGCCTGTGAAAATCATTGGAGCCAAAAGTATCGTATTGCTTGCGCTTTTCAGGATCAGAAAGTACTGCATATGCTTCGTTTATCTCTTTAAACTTTTCTTCGGCAGCAGTATCACCCTGGTTGCGGTCAGGGTGGTATTTTACTGCCAGTTTGCGGAATGCTTTCTTGATTTCCTCGGCAGAAGCTGTTTTTTCAACGCCCAGTGATTTGTAATAGTCTGTTTGTGCCATCAACCCATTCCTTTTTCAAAAGCCTGTTTATAAGCTTCCAGAATAACCATATGATTCATTAAAGTTATGTAGCACTGTGTGATTTGTCAATCAGGACTGTCAAGCTGCTGCCAGCGGAAGCAGTCTGTTGTGTGGTCATTTACCATGCCTGTAGCCTGCATGAAAGAGTAGCAGATGGTGCTGCCCACAAAGCTGAAGCCATGTTGTTTAAGGTCTTTGCTCAGACGGTCGGACAAAGGGGTGTTGGCAGGCATATCTACAGCAGTTTTCCAACGGTTTTTAAGCGGCTTGCCATCCACAAAACGCCAGATATAGGCATCAAAGCTACCAAACTTTTCCTGAATCCGTAAAAAAGCCCTGGCATTATTGATGGCAGATTCCAGTTTTTTGCGGTTGCGGATAATTTCTTTATTCTCCATCAATTCAGCGAGTTTTGCCTGATCAAATTTTGCTACCTTGGCTGAATCAAATTCGGCAAAGGCTTTACGGTAGGCTTCCCGCTTGCGTAAAACCGTAATCCAGGAAAGCCCTGCCTGTGCACCTTCCAGCAGAATAAACTCAAAAAAACGCTGGTCATCATGTACCGGCACTCCCCATTCATGATCATGGTAATGGCAGTAAAGCGGGTCAGTGCCTGCCCAGGTGCAGCGGATAATTTTGTTATGTGATGTATTTTGCAAGAGAATGTTCCAAAACAAATTCCCCCTCTTGGTTAAGAGGGGGAGAGGTCAGTTGTTCATCACTGTCTGGTTGTCAGCGCACAAAACCTGCCGGATTAAATGGAGGTAGTGGACCATTTCCCCGCTCAACACTGGCGTTATGCCTTTGCATGGCAGTGAGCATCCGGTTGATGTCCGTGGTCAGCATAATCCGTTCCTTAACAAAATATTGCCCCAGCCTTGGTTGGCAATGGTGCTGGTGGCGTACTAAAAATGCTGCCTGTTTTTCTGTCAAAAGCCCCATAATCACGGCTCGTTCGCCAAATAACCCGGGAATTTCTGTTGCTGCACGGACAGATTGCACATCTTTTTCTGTCAGCCAGCCCCAGGCTTTTGCTATTTCGCCGTAGGCAGGTCGTTGGTCACGCTGCCAGCGCATACCACGGACAAGGTCTTGCCAGGAGACCTCGCCGGCAAAATAGACAAACTGACCGAATTTAAGTTTGTATGTGGGGAAAACGCCGCTGTAGTAGCGTTCATCTTCCTTTTTTGGCAATCGTTCCACCACAGGGCGCGGCTTTACTATTGTGGGGCGAACCGGTGCTTTTGGTGGAGGTGGTGACCATTGGGGTCTGGATGGGTGTGGGCGTGAAGCCTGCTCTTGTGCTTTACGCAGGTACTCAATGAGGATGTCCCGTGCTGAAACCAGGGAGCTGACCGCTTCACCGCAATGCATTGCATTGGTGTGGTGTGCCGAATCAGGGTGCAAAGTGCGTACACGTCGCCTGAATGCAGATTTTATTTCTGCCGTGGTAACTCGCCTTAGGTCAGTTGCTTTGCCAAAAAGTATTCTGATTGCGTCAGATGGGTGCATTTGGTTAGGTGTCCGTCCTGTGTTTGAAAAATCTGCTGTAAAAGATAGCTGACAACAGCATCAGTTTCAATCAAGAACTGTCCTTGTGTGACTATATATTTGATTTAATTGGGGCTTTCTGAAAGCCTTTATCTGTGGCAATCAGAGCGGCTGCCACAAGTATAGCCAGTGCAGCCATCAGTAAGGGCAGTGTAAAATCCCCTTTAAGGTCTGCTAAAATTCCGGCAAGTTGCGGACCAATAACCTGTCCGCCACCAAAACAGGCGGTGAGGATTGCTGCCACGCGACTGCTGTTTTTACCGCTTCGTCTGGCACCTTCCGACATCACCAGGGCAACTATTCCCAGAAAAGTGCCACCAAAAATTATTGCTGCCAGTCCTGCCTGGAACATCGTATTGGCATTGATGCTTAGAAACAGTCCGCCTGCCTGCACAAGGTAGGCAGTAATCAAGGCCTGATGTGTACCCACACGAAGTGCAAACAGTTGCCACAAAATGGTGGATGGTGCTGCTGCCACTCCGGCAACAACCCAGCTATAAGGTGCAAAACCTGATAGCCCTGGGGTGTTGGCGATCATGGTTACTAAAAAAGTACCGCTTATGATGTAACCAAAGCCTTCCAGAAAATAGGCTGTTGCCAGTTTGCCTGTCCTGCCCTGTTTGCTTTCCGTAGCAGAATTTTTATTTGCAACCTGCAAGGCAGCTGTTCTTTTGCCTGCAACCATCACCCCCGCAGCAGACAGCAAAAGCGAGAATCCGCCCATTGCCAGCCAGGTAAAGCTCCAGCCGCCAAGCCAGTCCATTACAGGTACCATGACACCACTAAAGGCTATGCCCAGTCCGATACCGCCGTAAAGTGCGCTGCCAAAACGGCTGTAGCCATATTCAACAAGGCGTTCGCTTACCTCAACAGCAATGGCAACAAACAGTACGGCACTGACATAGCCTGCCAGAAGGCGCAAAATACCCCATAAAATAACCGATTGAGTGAGACCCATCAGGAAAGTTGTCAGGATGCAGGTCAGCAAGGTGAGCAGATTAAGGATGTTTTTCCGCAATATCTGTGGCCAGAAAGCACAAACCAGCGCGCCAGCCAGATAACCAACATAATTGAGAGAAGCCAGACCTCCGGCAAGACTGTTACTGATGGCAAGATCACGTTGCATAAGCGGGATTATCGGGGTAAAGGCAAA
>JAVERM010000087.1:0-7709 GCA_034007105.1 Trichlorobacter sp. | reverse complement strand
TCAAAAATATAAGCTTTATGTACTAATGGAAGGACTTTTGAAAGATTTGCAAATGATTTAGGGTATCTTCTGTCTATTGTTTTGTTATCAACAAAATGCCCGCCTTTTAACATACGTAAAGCCACCCTGTCTTTGGCTAAATCACTGTTTTCCAAACCAACATAAAAAACAGTTATTTTATAATCCTGCTTTAAAGCATTTGTGATCAGATTTAATACACCTTTACCACTTAGAGTTGTTTCTATATTAAATGTATGCCTGTTTAGCAGGCATAATCTTATCTGTTTTAAGGCAATTTTTGCAGCTCTGATTTGGTCAGTACTGTTTTTCCAGTCGCCAATAGCCTGTACTATCTCATCAATATTTATTCTACGCCCTAAATCAGCACCTTTTTCCAGTTCTTTATAGTACAAGGTAGTTTTACCTGCGCCATTTATTCCGGCATAAATATATAGTTCTGGCATCTTCATTTCCTTATAAATGCAATTATTTTGATTTTAGTGATATTATAAAATCATCTCCTTATCCTACACAACACAAAGGCTTTTTCCCATGAAAAAACATTGGCATATCCTACCATATGATCCTGCTGTTGCTGCATCACTTATGCAGGCAGAGGGTTTTTCTGCAACCATTGCCCGGATTATGGCAGCTCGCGGGTTTAGTGATCAGCAGGTTGTAAAAAGCTTTCTATCCCCAGCTCTTGCTGATATGGCAGACCCCACTGTAATGGCTGACATGGACAAAGCCACTGAAAGGCTGCTGCAAGCTGCCCAAAATCAGGAAAAAATATGCGTTTATGGTGATTATGATGTGGATGGTATAACTGCCACTGCCATGCTGGTGGAAGCATTTACAGAAATGGGGATTAAGGCTGATTACCACATCCCCAACCGCTTGGATGATGGTTACGGGCTTGTGGTTACAGTCTTGCAGCAGATTATTGATAATGGCTACAGATTGATTGTGTCTGTTGATTGCGGTATCACATCTTTACAGGAAGCAACCTTTTGCTGTCAGCAGGGTGTTGATCTGATTATCACTGACCACCATCTGCCACCGGAAGAGCTGCCGGTTGCAACGGCAGTTATAAATCCGCTACGTGCGGATTGTCCCTACCCCTTTAAAGGGCTTGCCGGTGTGGGAGTAGCCTTTAATCTGCTGGTGGCTTTGCGTAAAAAGATGCGCAAACATGGTTTGCTTGCCGATAATCAGCCTGATCTGCGCCGTTTTCTTGATCTGGTAGCCCTTGGTACCATAGCCGATATGGTGCCGCTTACCGGGCAGAACAGGTTGCTGGTGGCTGCCGGTCTGAAGCGGATGGCTGACGATTGCCGTACAGGCATAGCTGCCCTTAAAAAAGTTGCCGGAATTAGCGGAACTGTTTCATCCGGTCAGGTTGGTTTTCGTCTGGCACCAAGGCTTAATGCTGTCGGCAGGCTGGAATCTGCACTGCCCGGGGTAGAGCTTTTATTGTCGCGGGATATGAATAAGGCGTTAACCCTGGCACAGGAACTGGATGCTGCCAACACAGAGCGGCAGCAGGTTGAGCGCAGGATACTTGAAGAAGCCAAGGCACTGTTTGAGCTGCAAGCCAAAGACAAGCAGCCAGACGGAGTTGTGCTTTCTTCGCCATTCTGGCATCAGGGGGTGGTGGGTATTGTGGCTTCGCGATTGACAGAACTGTACCACAAGCCGGTTATTTTGCTGGCAGAGCGTGACGATGACACCCTTACAGGATCGGGTCGCGGCATATCCGGATTTCATCTGCTTGATGCACTGCACAACTGTGCCAGGCATCTGCTGCGTTACGGTGGGCACCGTGCTGCCGCAGGTTTAACCCTGCATAAAAATGAGCTGCCGGCATTTACAGCAGCCTTTGAAAAGGCAGCAACTGCACAGTTTGCTGAAAATGATTTTACACCGATCCTTAAAATTGACAGTGAAATTACAACAGCAGAGTTATCAATATCACTGGTTAAAGAGCTTTCCAACCTGGCACCTTTCGGGGTGGGCAATCCCGAGCCAACATTGCTTATCCGCAATCTGCAAGTGCTGGAAGCACGCACAATAGGTAATGGTCATCTGAAAATGCGCTTGCAACAAAATAAAACCGTTTACCCTGCCATTGGCTGGCAGATGGCTGGGCAGCAGATTGCAAAACATATTGATATTGCTGCAATTCCCGAAGTTGACAGCTGGGGCGGGGGTGAAAGGTTGCAATTGCGTCTGAAAGGGATCAGGGAGAGTTTATCAGACCTTTGAAAAACTACTGCAAAGGCTGGCTACTTTGTTGCACGGTACTCGCTTCCTCGACTAACTATTTTGTTATGTCTCGTTGCTGCGTGACCTGAGCCTTGTATCCAGCCTTACTCATAATGTTTTCAAAGGTCTGCTATTTATTGGGAAAAGAACTTTTCCGGATGAAATTAATTAAATCTGAAACGATTAGTAGCAACCTTCAGCTCTTGTGAAGTCTCTGTAAGTTGTTCCACCTCGCCAAGTACTTCTTTGCCCACATCACCACTTCTTTGGGCAACATCGGCAACCATCTGAATACTGGTGTTGATTTCATGAATAGTGGATGTCTGCTGTCCGGCAGCAGTTGCTATCTGACTTACCTGCATGGTAACAGCGGCTATTTTATCCATAATCCGCTCCAGTGCCTCGCCAGAGCTGGTTGCCTCACGGGTACCGTTTTCAACTTCTGCTACACCTGCTTCCATTGATTGCACAGCCTGGCTGGTGTCATCCTGAATAGCTTTGATCATATCGCTTATCTCGCGGGTTGCTCGGGTTGTGCGCTCTGCCAATGCCCGCACCTCATCGGCAACCACGGCAAAGCCTCTGCCCATCTCCCCTGCCCTTGCCGCTTCGATGGCAGCATTAAGTGCCAGCAGGTTGGTCTGATCTGCAATATCTTCAATGGTGCCAACAATTGCACCGATCTGATCCGAGCGGGTACCAAGGTTTGCAACTGTATCGGCAGAAGCCTTGACGCGATCAGCAATGGTGGACATCACCGTGATTGTTGCCTTAACCACACTGGCACCTTCATGCGCCATGCCTTCTGCTTCACGGGCACTTTCTTCAGCCAGCTGACAGTTATGGGCAATATCGCCAGAGGTTGCTGCCATCTCTTCGTTGGCAGTTGCCACTTGCAATATCTGGCTTGCCTGGTCTTCAGAACCTTCTGCCATGGCTCTTGCTTCCACGCTCAGGTGGTCAACAACAGAAACAATATCTGTTGATGAAGATGAAATCTTACCGATGAGCTCTCTGAAAGATTTAACCATGTCATTCATGCTCTGGCTTAAAATACCGATTTCATCCTTGCTTTGGTGGTCAAAGGCAATGGTTAAATCACCATCACTTACTTTTGTAACATTGGTTGCAAGCTGCTCCAGCGGGTTAAAAATCCTTTTTGAAAGCAGGTAGATAAAAAGTGTAAGTGCCAATGTTCCCAGTAACCCGAAAACACCAAACAGATATTGATAATGTCTGATCCGCTCTAAAGATTCTGCAAGGGGAATCCGTATTTCAAGGGCACCAAGCACCGCACCTTCCGGTGAGTTATGGCACTCAAGGCAGTTGATACCCAGAATATTTTTACCGGCAACATAGGGAAAAACCCCGTGTACACTATCAGATGCACGGGTTATCACTGCCTCGCCGGTATCAATTACCTGCTGCTCAACGCTGTTTTGCGGGTATTCCGATTCATCACCTTTGCCGTAATCATCATCAAGGGCATGGGCGCGAATCAGGCGCAGGCTTGCGGTGTCCTTCATCTGCGTAACCATGACTTCCTTGTTTTCAGACATTGAGCCGCTGGTCATCATTGTGGTTATGGAAATCAATACTGTATCACGCAATTTTACCAGAGTTGATTTTTCAATCTCGGCAATCACAACCATCCGCGCTGCATAACCTACCAAAATTACAGTAATTACAATCCCGACAACAATTGAGCTAACAATCGGTACAATCATTTTCCAGCGTAGTGACGAACCATTCATTTAAGGCTTTGCTCCTGATTTGTAAAAATACTCAACAACCTCTTATATACGTCTTAATTACCAGAAACTTGAATTTTTTTGTTCTGTACCCAGGTTGTTTTATTCCATCAGTTTTGCAGAAATTATACTCACCGTCTCCAGCGGCACATCACCATACCCGTGCAGATTACCGGTCTTTACCTGCCTGATTTCATCCACAACTTCCATGCCTTCCACAACCTCTGCAAATACACAGTAGCCAAATTCATCGGGACGTTTGCCACGGTTATCCAGAAACATATTATCAACAGTATTGATAAAAAACTGGCTGGTGGCAGAATCAACAACCGCTGTACGTGCCATTGCCACGGTACCACGTTTGTTTTTAAGACCATTTTGTGCTTCGTTTTTTATGGTGCTTTTTGTTTTTTTCTGCTGCATATCAGCATCAAGACCACCGCCCTGAATCATGAAATCCTTGATAACACGATGGAAAATCAGACCATCGTAGAAACCGTCTTTCACATAATCAAGAAAGTTTTTTACGGTAATGGGTGCTTTTTCACTGTTAAGCTCAATAATGATATTACCTTTACTGGTTTCCAGACATACTTTGGGCAGACTTTCTGTTGACATGATTTGCTCTCCTTTTTATTTCATCAATAATTTAAGTGCCTGTTTTAACAACAGTTCCACTGTTCCACCATCGGCTGCATCTATATTTGCCAGTACTTTTTTAACCTGTGCTTCCTTGTAGCCAAGGTTTAAAAGCGCAGAAGTCACATCATCAAGCATGGTATCTGATGGCAACGTTCTGCCAATGTTATCGGCTGATGCTTCAGCTCCGGTATCCAGCTTACCCACCTTTTCCCGCAACTCCAGCACCAGTCTTTCTGCTGTTTTTTTACCTATGCCCGGAATACTGGAAAGCTTGTGCAGATCAGCCTGCATCAGTGATGCTGCCAGTTGCGCTGGCTGGATGTTGGAAAGGATATCCCGTGCCAGTTTGGGACCAATACCGGAAACCGTAATCAGCAGCTGAAAAAATGTTTTTTCGGTTCTGCTGCGAAATCCGTACAACCAAATGGCATCATCACGCACATTGGTATGGATATGCAGGGTTATCTCACCCTCTTCAGGCAGCTCATAATAGGTTGAAAACGGAATCATTACCCGATATCCGACACCTTGTACATTTAAAATCAGATGATCCGGGGTTTTATGGGCAATCTGGCCGGTGAGCATTGCTATCATGGTTTGTAATCTCTCCAGGAAATATTACGGCGGCGGGAGCTGGTAACCAGCGGACCGGTTTTGCTGCTTAAACGATGGGAGTTTATATGACAGATGGCCACAGCAACGGCATCAGAGGCATCAGCCTGGGCTATTTCCGGTAACCCCAAAAGAGCTTTTATCATCTGCTGCACCTGCTCTTTGTGGGCTTTACCCTGTCCAACCACCGCCTTTTTCACCTGCAAAGCAGTATATTCAAAAACAGGCAACCCGGCATGTGCCGCGGCTGCTATGGCTGCACCACGCGCCTGCCCCAGCTTAAGGGCAGAATTTACATTGGTGGCAAAAAACAGATCTTCCACTGCCACAGTTTCGGGATTGTATTCTGTGATTATTTGGCTAATCCCTTCAAAAATCAGGCGCAAACGGTCAGGAAAACTTTTGGCCTTGTCCGTAAAAATGGCACCATTATCAACATGCAAAAGCCGGTTGCCCTGTTGCTCCACAATGCCATATCCGGTAATCCTTGAACCTGGATCAATCCCCAGAACACGCACTAAAAACCACAGCCAACCGAGTTTTTGCTGTAATACTTTTGATGGTATTCCTCGGCTTCCCAGAAAGTTGTGGCAGGAACAATCTCTGTAACAACAGAACGCTGATATCTACCGCAGCTGTTCAGCTTTTCCTTGCCTGCCTCTGCCAGCTCCTGCTGTTTTTGAGTGTGGAAAAATATGGCAGAGCGGTACTGGCTGCCGATATCTGGTCCCTGACGATTTAACTGGGTCGGGTCATGTATCTGCCAGAACAGCTCAAGCAGTTTATCATAGCCGGTTTTAGAGGTATCAAAGGTTACTTCAACAGCTTCGGCGTGTCCGGTTGTGCCGCTGCAAACCTGCTGATAGGACGGATTTTCAACACTGCCACCAATGTAGCCTACCCTGGTTGCAACAACACCATCAGCCTCTGCAAAGCTTTCTTCAACCCCCCAGAAACAACCGGCAGCAAAGGTAGCAAGCTGAATGTTTTCCATAATGCGCTCTCCACGGTCTGGTTCCTTTACGAACAGAAATCAGACCATTTTCTCCATCTCTTCTGCACTGATATCAAAATTGGCATACACATTTTGTACATCATCGTTATCTTCAAGTCGCTCCATCAGGCGTAACATGCTTTCAGCCTGTTTGCCTTCCAGCTTGACCAGAGTTTGCGGAATCATGGTTACTTCTGCTACTTGATGCTTAAAACCGGCAGCTTCAAGTGCTTCACGCACCTCAATAAAACTTGCCGGCTCAGTGGTAACCTCAATCTGATCATCTTCGGCAGTTACATCTTCTGCGCCTGCTTCAAGTGCTGCTTCAAAAAGCTGATCAAAATCAACGTTGCCATCGTAAACCAGCAGACCTTTTTTATCAAACATCCAGGCAACGCAACCGGTCTCACCCATATTACCGTTGGCTTTAGTAAAAATACTGCGCACTTCTGATACTGTGCGGTTACGGTTGTCAGTCATCACTTCCACCAGCACAGCCACGCCAGCCGGTCCATAACCTTCGTAAACTATTTCTTCGTAGGTTACCCCCTCCATGCCACCGCTGCCTTTTTTAATGGCACGCTCAATATTATCTTTGGGCATATTCTCGTTTTTTGCTTTATCTATGGCTGTACGTAATCGGGGGTTGGCAGCAGGATCAGCTCCGCCAAGCTTTGCAGCTATGGAAATCTCTTTAATCAGTTTTGTGAAAATTTTTCCCCGTTTGGCATCGGCAGCACCTTTTTTATGTTTTATGGTGCTCCATTTATTGTGGCCGGACATAACTGTAAATACCTCCGCAAAAAGAAATCTGGCTTGACAATCTGTTTAACAGCCCAGTCAAGCAACTGATTTTATTAACACAACATTTTTAGTACTGTCCAGTTAAAAGCTGCCTACTAAAACCTGCAAAACAAGACAGACCAGACAGATATCAACAAGATAACCCCTTGATTTATTTTGTTTGATTTGCTAAAGTTAGCACTCGATGAACATGAGTGCTAACAAACAAGGAGGTTAACTGCCATGTATGCAAACGTACCAGCACTTTCTGACAGCCTTACCCGTTATATGGCTGACATCCGTAAATTTCCGCTGCTTGACGAGCAGGAAGAGCAACGTGTTGCCAAAAGATTGTACGATCATAATGACCTTGAGGCAGCCCAGACCCTGGTTACTTCCAACCTGCGTTTTGTGGTGAAAATAGCCAATGAATACCGCAACTACGGCATGAAAATGCTTGACCTTATCCAGGAAGGTAATGTTGGTCTGATGATTGCGGTTAAAAAATTTAACCCGTACCGCGGTTTCAGGCTGATATCCTATGCTGTGTGGTGGATTCGCGCCCAGATTCAAAATTACATTGTATCAGCCTGGAGCCTGCTGAAAATCGGTACCACTCAGGCGCAGCGTAAACTGTTTTTCAAGCTGAAGCAGACAAAAAA
>JAVERM010000086.1:0-7711 GCA_034007105.1 Trichlorobacter sp. | reverse complement strand
TAATACATAACTTGCCACACAGTTATGTTGACGATTGCAACATCATTTGCTATAAATTTCAAGTTCAAATGCGGGAATAACTCAGTGGTAGAGTGTCAGCTTCCCAAGCTGAAGGTCGCGGGTTCGAATCCCGTTTCCCGCTCCAAAATTTCAAGTAGTTACAGGTTTTTCGTAACTGCTTGAAATTTTGCATACCACTTTATCTACCACTTTTTGCTTTCGCATGATAAGTACCCACCAAATTTTTTGTGTGCCAATTTTGTATTCTTGATATCCCTATTTTCGGCTTGATAGAAACAGATGTCAAATCGGGCGTCAAGTATTGGCTTATATATCAAATTCTACTAATAACTAGCATCTACTTAGCTAGCGAGCACTTACTATGTCTTCTAAAAAAGACCTCTCAGAACGCGATATCTGCACCCAGTTCATCGTCCCTGCCCTTAAAAAAGCGGGCTGGGATCTGCTGCGCCAGGTTCGTGAAGAGGTCTCATTCACTGATGGTCGTATCTACGTAAAAGGTACCAGCTCTGCTCGTGGCAGCCGCAAACGTGCCGACTTCATCCTGTATTACAAGCCCAATATCCCTGTTGCTGTTATAGAAGCAAAAGACAATGCTCATTCTGTCGGGGCTGGCATGCAACAGGCTCTTGGCTATGCCTCCACTCTGGATATTCCGGTTGCTTTCAGCTCAAACGGTGATGGCTTTGTAGAGCATGACCGTACCGCCAGCACTGGAGCTGTTGAGCGCAACCTTTCACTTGATGAATTCCCCTCTCCAGAAGAACTATGGCAGCGATACAAGGTTTACAAGGGGATTGCTACACCGCAGCAAGAACAGATAGCATCATTTGATTACTTCTATGACGGCTCAGACCGTGCCCCTCGCTACTATCAGCAGATTGCCATTAACCGTACCGTTGAAGCCATTGCCAAAGGTCAGCCACGAATCCTGCTGGTCATGGCCACCGGAACCGGCAAAACCTACACCGCGTTTCAGATCATTCATCGGCTCTGGAAGAGCGGCACCAAGCAACGCATCCAATGTCAAAATCGCTCAGATCCGTGATGTCATACATTAACGACCATCCAACTGTCCGTGCGTCAGCCGGACAGAAGATCACATCACCTGTTCTCCAGTGAGTGGCAATAAAGTCATCCCCTTTTGCAGTGAAAATGATGCCACGCTCATCTCTCTCCACAACCGCATCCAAGATGTGATTTTGAAGCTGGGTTTTGCCCACACCTAGTATGCCGATGGCAAACAAACCGCGCACCTCAATAGCTCGTGGCAGTCGGACTTCGCCTAAAATTATTCGTCCATCACCCTCTGTCTTACTCAGACAACGGGTTAGTTCTTTTGGCGTTACCAGTTGAGACTCACGCCGATGACGATCTTCTGTTTGAGATCTTGCTTCTTTTCGCCCCAGCCAGAATCCTAATACGATGACAAGAAACCCGCCACCAAGCCCTTCATACCCGGATTTCTTCAAGGAGTTGAGAATGATCCGATAAATGTCATGATATTCTTGCATCTGAGTTACTGCTGCAGTGTGATACTTTTGCTCCACTAACCACGGCCAAGGCTGCCCTGTCTTGACAGTGAATTCGTATAGAGATGCTCTGATAATGAATTCTAATAAGCTCCATTCCTTGAGTACCGGGTAAGCTCGCCATGCAAAAATAATGATGGCAACCGCCAATGCAATGTACACCCAGAACTTGACCGCAAAAATGAATGAATTAAACCGATTGAAAAGTGAAGCAGTGCCCGAGAATCTTGAACGTTCGCTCATTTGGTGTTCTCCTTATTCTGTTTCCAGGAAAAATATTCGTCCCTTGCTGCGTCAAAGAGACCTGCTTGTTTTGCCAAAATCCCAGCAGACAGACAGCCCTGAACGGTAAATTCTTCAAGACGGTTTATCTTGGTGATCAGTGGCGTGAACTTTGCCAGCTCACTCAATAGATGAATTGACTCCTTCTGGAGTGACAAAATTTCATACAAAAGCATCCGACTGGTGTCCAATGCTGCCGCTGTTTCAGTGTGCTCCAATGCAAGCTTGATTGATCTTCGCGCTGCTTCTGCTCTGTTGCATTTCCAGGTATTCGCTAGGGTATTTAGGGCACTATCCTCAACGGTTGAAACCCTACAGCTAAACGTTTCCATAACGATACAATCCTCCAGTAAACTAAAAATCCTATTATAAATCAGGATGTTAAAAGTATTTATGCAGCCTGAGGTATACGCACGGTATACCAATAAACATAGTTATTTCAGGTGTTTTTGTGATTTGGTGGCAATCCACATTGCGTGGAGTGCCATAGAAAACCGTCCGCTTTTATGCCTTTTGAATCCAATGTGGTTTAGAAACTTTCCGGTCGATAACCTGTTCAAGTTCCGACTGCAATTCATCCCAAGTTGAAGGCCAAGCAGAGAGCATTTCGCGTTGGAATATCTGACCGATTTGCAAAAGCTCCTGTTGGCGCAATTCGGCTTCTTTTCGCTTGGCCAACTTGATTAATTCGCGCCCCCTGGCGGCGATTTGGTCAGGTGACATCGTTTCAATTTTTTTACCCATATATGGTGTCTCCTCAATAAGTTGCTGATGTGTTGACTTTTATGAATTTGAACAACAATAGAGTCCTTTGCAGCGTGGATTGTATTGTCAAGCGACCATCCAGATGCTATTATGCTGATAGGGCATGTTCCAGAAGCAAGCTTCCTCAGCGCCTAAGATGCCAAAATAGTATGTAGAGTCATGGTTAAATACTGCTTTGCAGATTTGAAAAAACTTCATAGTTTGATCCCCCGACGCTCCAGTTCCAGAAGCAGTTGATCTGTGCTGAACTGTGTCAGCTGTTCAGGTACAGGACAGATTGTCTGTATTCGACTTGGCCCTTTTTGTTCTCAATGGATAACATCATCTGGGGTGGCTATGATTTCCACATTTCCGCCATCTTCGTCGCCTTGGTATTTTCCTCAGCTGACGATTGCCGTAGTATTTGTTGTAACTGTCGAGATTTATTACTGTCAGCATTTGTTTCCCTCCATTCATTTTGTCCCTCCATTTTTCATTGTGAACCGAATTCCAGAAAACTTTCACTGCCCCCAAATTTTTTTCTTTTTTTTGTTCTTGCATGTGAGTAACATATGCGTTACCATACAAGCATGAGCTATCGCGTACTTGAATTATTGCTAGAAGATGGCAGCAGTCCTTACGAAGAGTGGTTTTTAACCCTTGATCCACAGGCTGCTGCGAAGGTCGCTGTGGCAAAAGCCCGGATGGAACTTGGGAACCTTTCCAGTGTGAAGTGGTTCTCTGGCATTGGTGAGTACAAGATAGACTGGGGACCGGGATACCGTATCTATCTTGCCAAGGACGGTACACGGATCATTATTTTGCTTGGCGGTGGCACCAAAAAGGGGCAACGAAAAGATATTGAACGGGTTCTGGAGATTTGGGAGTCATACAAGAGGAATAAATCCAGAGAGAAGGTGTAATATGGCATCTACAAGAGATTATAAACAGACTGTTGTGGCAAGGGTGCAGAAAGATTCCGCTTTTGCCCAAGCTTTACTGGATGAAGCGCTTACCCTGTTCGTTAATGGTGAGCCTGATTCCGCCAAGCTAATTTTACGTGACCTGGTGAATGCGACGGTTGGCTTTGAGCAACTTGCTCAGGTCGTGCGCAAGCCAAGCAAGAGCTTGCACCGTATGCTCTCAGTTTCTGGAAACCCTACCATGGAGAATTTGTCCAAGATTCTTCTGGCTATAAAAGAATCTCTTCATGTTGAAATTCGTACTTCAGTTGTTTCGGTCGTTTGATGGTTTTGCGTGACGATGCGCCCAAGAGGCGCGCTCATCGTCGCTCGGTTTACGGTTTTCCACAGGGTTTGGCTGTCAAACTACAGGTTTCTTTAGACATAATGGCTGTCAGTAGAAAAAGATCGACCTGCCCTGACCTCTCCTGTCAATAGTGGACACTCACTTTTCGAGTGAATTTTGTTTTTTATAGTAATTTTCTTCAAACTTGGCTGGTGAAATATAACCCAAACGGGAATGCAATCTTTGTCTGTTATAGAAGATTTCAATATACTCCTGAATAGATGCCTTGGCTATAGCTCTGGTTGCGTAACTTTGATGGTGTACCAGTTCATTTTAAGGCTGCCCCCCACGGTCGCTATGATGGGTAATACCTGCTTTGGGTCTTCAGTATAATTGACCTTTTTCAAGGACAAGTTTTACAGCTTCTGATTTAAATTCATGGATATAACGCTTTTGCTTTTTCATGGTGTCTCCTTTTGTAAGGTTTTAACAAAAAGATCTATCCAATAAAAGCAGGATAGGTCAAATCCGGAAATCAGCAAAAAAGTGTCCAGTTAATTCCGGATTAGGCGTCCATTCAATTCCGGATTACGTGTCCAGTTACACCGGATTTTGCAGCAAAATCATGCAGATAATGATTCTAGTCGTTGCTTAAGCCACTTGATGGCTCGATGCAACTGAACCTCGGTGATCCCAGCTTGTCGAGCTGCATCAGCATGGTTGCTTGCTTTACCAGCTGCCAAGAGGCATATTGCAGTTGCCTGCCCAAGTTTAAGACATCTATTTGCCAGGGTTATCGCAAGATTAAGATCCTCAGCTGCTATCAGGCGCGACTCTGGGTCGTCCGAAGAGATAATAGTTTCAGGAATATCAGTGTATTCCACATCACGATAGAGTGTAATAATGCGTCCAGTAACCCAGTTATGGTTATTCATAACTAGACCTTTGCGCGGTTTTCAGCCCAGGCTGTTACTTCTGCCAGGACATAGCCGATCCTTCGAGCGGACAGTTTCCTTTTCTTAGGGAACTCCCCAAGGACTTCTAGTCGCCTAATCGAACTTGGTGACAAACTAACTATGCGTACTACTGTCTGCAGGGGGACGTAGATGGTGCCTGACAATACTTGATTTTTCATTGACTGCCTCCAGAGTCATCAGTGTTCATGGAGGCGATAATAACGAGGTGGGAAATGGCGGAAGTGTACTTCCGCTGGTGCTATTTTTATTCTTTCAGCATATTTCTGATATTTTTCACATAATCATTTGTAAATTGGATTTTAGAAATTCCATCAGAAAGTGCAATATTCTTGTGTCTATTGCCCTTTTTCATGTGCTTAATTTCATAAATAAATCCATCAGCAACGTATATTTTATAATCATCCACTTCCTTATATTTTTCTTTACCCGCTGGATCATTTGGATCTGGCTCTCCATGAAATTTCGCGAAATATAGCCATAATTCGCCACCGGTAGCATTTGGCTTGACTTTTAAACGCTCTAAAATTGTAAGTTCAATACCTTTTAGCTTGCTCTTAGACTCACCACCTTTTTTACTATTACGCTTGCGCTTTAAATTGGCTTTGAGCAAATTTCTACATATAATTATATTTTTCTCAATCTCTCTGACTTTTAACAAATTCATATCAAGTTTGAGTTCATTGTTTTTAGTATCAACTAAGATGTCAATCAAATCCCTCATAACAAGCATAGCATGAACAGATAATGTTTTTGAAAGAAAAATCGTTTCGTCCTCTATTCGCCTAGGTCCTTTAATGTAAATAATTTTTTTAATATTTCCATCAGTATCTCTATCACAAGTGAAGTTATCAAAAATATAATCCAATATACTTTCATCAGGTTTTTCGATGTCTAATATAGACAAAAAATCTTTAAAAACTATATTTATGTACCGTTCTATTTTACAATTATCAAAATCAACCAAACCAAAAATGTATTTATCAATATAATTTTCACTCAAGATCTTGTTGCATATCCTAATTAACCTTCTGTTATTTAAAACACTATTACTCATTTTATTTCTCCGTAAAATTCAAAATCAGCTTCAGTTTATTTTCCCAATTTATCAAAGCAGCCATTTTTTCATCGTTATATTGATATTTATTATAAATACTTTCAACCTTACCAAGCGAGTGGTTAAGCACCATCTCAACATGCCTATGGTCAATGCCAATTGAGTTCATTATTGTATCTGCAGTTCTACGTAAATCGTGTGGCCACCATTGTGGAAGACCATAATATGGCTCCTTAACCACGACTTTCTTCCCCTTGGGACCTTTTTCATCTTGTCGCGAAATCCTTTTGTTTAATGCATTTGCATCGATAGGCTTATATTCTAATTTCGTGCCTTTTCGCTTATTGTGTCCTTTTACAGCTGGGAAAACAATATCTCCAGCCCAACCTGGTTCACCGATTAGCTCTTTGGCAAGAGGGGTAAGATATACCATGTGTGGTCTTGGAATATGACTCAACCCCACCTTTTTTTCAGTCTTGATACGCTCTGGCGGAATTGTCCACCAATTACCACCAATTACCATCAATCTCACTAAATCTCATACCAGTAACTTCTCCAGGTCGCTGTGCTGTGACAAGAATCAGCTTTATGGCACGCTTTACTTCCGATGTGCCCGGACCCTCATCAATAGCCTTCCAAAGGAAGCGGATTTCATCCTCGCTGAGAATCCTTTCTCTGGCTTTTGGAATTATCTTGGGACTGTGTTTAGAAAACTTCAGCACAAACGGGTTGAACTCAACATATTCCTGACGCAGAGCATACTCATACATGCTTTTAGCAGCCTTTATCGATTACGAGCAGAAGCCGGAGCTCTTCTGACCACCTTGTCGATCAGGTTATAGGCATCCTTGGGTTTCAAGCTTGAAGGCTTTTTATCACCCCATTCAGGGATTAGATCTTTCTCGAGACAGAGCCTATTGGCTCGGCTCCACCGCTTAGAATGGTTGTGCTCAGACCATTCATTTATATAGAGCTCCATGAGTTCTTTAATCGTTATCCCGGTAGAAAGCTGACTGTCGTCTGCTGGTGGATTTTCAGAGGAAGATAAAATGGCTTGGCGAGGGTCTTTTCTTGACTTGAAAGCATCGTATGCTTTATTGTATTTCTGTCTTGCTTCGAGGAGGGTAACTTCTTTTGGATATTTCCCGAGGGTTATGGCTGCATCTTTTCCATTGATTTTATATCTTATATAGGAACGTTTTTATTCCCTATGGGTAGACCATAATGCAGAATCCGCCCCTTCCTTCGCTAACTCGATATGCCTTTTCCTTTGGCTTTAAATTTTTGATATAGAAATCTGTAAAAGTCGCCACGTTGCCTCCATTCCATCTACCACTAACTACCACTTTTTGTTTTTGCTATTCCTGAAACCTTATGACAACTTGTGGCAATATATTATCATATTTATTTAGTAATGTAACTAACTTGTAACTTAATATTGACTACTAATAAATAACTGTGATACCTACTGAAAAGTACGACAGACGGCTTCCCAAGCTGAAGGTCGCGGGTTCGAATCCCGTTTCCCGCTCCATTACACAGGCTTTTTTATTGGTTGGTTAAAAACCTGTCGAAGCTGTCACTGTTCTGATGTGGAAAAGCTGAATTTAAATCATGGTATTATAGCAATTACAAAAAGCTAGATTGGTCAGTAATATTTTAACATAACAAAAGGGCGGAATTTCCGCCCTTTTTGTATCTGCAAAGCTACTTTTTTATTTTTAACGCCTCAACCATGGCTTCACCCATTTTTGTTGGTGATGATGCCACAATAACACCGCATTCCTGCAATGTCCTGATTTTATCTTCTGCTTTTCCCTTACCACCGGTGATAATCGCCCCGGCATGTCCCA
>JAVERM010000085.1:0-7728 GCA_034007105.1 Trichlorobacter sp. | reverse complement strand
CCTTTACCAGCAATGGCAAACATAAAAGCCATAAGCACCATTGCCCAGATACCAAAAACAACCTCAATCTCACCAAAAAGGTGAAGCAGTCCGGCATGTTTTTCGCATTTACGTGCTAAAGACTCAAAATATTTGACTGAAAAAACATGAATGATAGCAAGTGCGAAAATAATTGCCGAGACAACTTCCAGTGACATATAAGGCTCCTTAACAGGTGGGAATAAGGGTATATTGCTACGCACCATTTCATATGGGAATACAGGTGGATTCAGATATAAAAAGGGGGTAAAGCGTGTAAAAACAGCTACAGAAATGAAAGCTGCATGGATTAGCTGGCTGTCAAAACACTTTGTGAATAACTTATATTAAGTATACAAAGTATGGCAATAATTATTTCAGACAAAACAGATATAAAATGAAGAGGTTATGACAAAAAGGCAAGTTGAGATTCACGGCAGCAAATCTCATTTCGTCTGCCGCCTGAAATCCCAGGGAGGCTGCGGATTTGTCTGCTTCCACAAACCAAGCCGCTGTTTTCTCGCCTGTTCTTCCAGCCTTACATATTCAGAAGCATAATCACCTTCCAGATAATAGCGGTAAGCCCAGGCCATCCCTTCTGCCACCATTTCAGCGTTTATATCCCGATCACCTATCCTTACCACTGCCACTGAGCGTTTATACTGATCAATCTCCCGCACCTCAAGGCGCACCTCTTTGCCCATCACCTTGTACTGTAAAATTCTCCTGGATTGACTGCCATAGGGTTGACCTGCCTGATCCGGTTTTGATGTTTCCGGTGCATCAATACCATAAAGCCGCACTTTGAGATTGCCTTTACCGATGGTGGCAACCAAAATCGTGTCGCCATCGTAAACCTTTTTAACCATGCCATTATAAAACTGGGCAGCATCAGCTTGCGATTGCTGCAAACTGCATGAAGACAGCAGCAAAAGCGGTAAAAACAACAGTTTCACGCATTGCATCAAAAACTTCATACAAGCCCCCGTTCATAGTTAAAAAGCATAGTGTCCGGCACAGCGCGATCTGCCTTGAAAGCTGCAACAATATAATCCCGTTGCTGCGGGATTGTTGCGGAAAGATCAAGCATAAACGAGTTGCAGTCATGACGGCGCAGTTCATGCAATCGTCCGATCAGTGAAAACGGCGTTTCTGCCGTAATGGAAGTCAAACCCTGTTGGCTTCTGATATTGTACAGCTCACCACGGTCTGATTGCATGGTGCCGCTTTTTACTTCCTTGATTTTGATTCTGGTGGTCATCGCCTCCACAGGGGCATAAACTGTTACTGTACGCCTGATGGGCAGATCCACGGATAACAGTCTGAAAATATTGTCCTTGTCATCCTCCAGATAAAGGATTGCCTGCTGGATGCCCTGTTCATGCCAGCAGTGCAAAGCCTGGCTGTTTAATGAAAACAACCGGTAGCCAGCAAAAAGTTGCAGACCAGCAAAACCATGCAGCAAAGGCAGGTGCCCATGGTTATTCAGCTCAAAACAGTTAAAACCGTTTTTATGCAGATTGCTGATCAGCTCGGTATAAAGGGGGATATCCTGATCAAAAAGCATGAAAGGCAGTTGCCAGATGATTCTTTCAGCCTCACTGCGTAAGCGGTGCAGCTGATGGGCAAAAGTATGGGCAACCGCTTTTTGCAGCGGCACAATCACCTTGTCAGCATGGCTTAACGCCCAGCGCACCTCCTCCAGACGGGCAACCTTGATCAGCAGCTCTTCCTTTGTAATGCGGCTTTTTTGCAGATTATCCGGCAGGTTAATGGCTGCCTGCGCCGCCTGCCTTGCACTTTCTGCCTGTTGTGCGATTGCTGCAAAAACAGCCTGTGCCAGCTTGCGGTACAGTTCACGCCGGATCTCCTTTAATCTGGCAGGAGGGATGAAAAGTGCCGGAAAATCAACAGCCTCCAGTTTTTCCAGCCTGAAAGATGTACCTCCGGTCTCGCCAAAGCGAGCAAACAGCACCCCCTGCATGTCACTGTTGCGGGCAGGCTCAGGCTGTCCAAGAAGGAAGTGATACTTAAACTCGCCGTAATCAGTGTGGGCGATTATCTGCAATTGCCAGCCATCGCCTGAATCGTGACAAGACAGTTGCAGCCGCACAGCCATTATCTCTGCGCCGCTGGCCAGCAGTTTGCGGTTAGCTGCTTCATCGCTCATCCCAAAGGCATCACGGGCTGCAACCTTAAACAGCGCGTCACCAGCTTTGGCAGCAAAAGGACAGACAATCTCCACCGTTGTGTTGGCATTGCAGTTTTGCACCTGTCTGCGGTTTTGATATAGCTCCCGCAATGTCCAGGCCTGCCCGGGCTGGTCAGTTTTTGGTTGCAGCCGCAAACGGTCTCCCACATGCAACTGATCGCGGGTGGCGAAGAAAATCCGCCCCTTAACAACCTGTTTAACCTCGCCAATATAGCGACCTGTACCGCCCCTTAACCAGGGATTGGCGATATCGGCAGGATTTGACGATGCCAGAAAACCTTTAGTGGGGGTGCGCCCAAAAGAACCCTTGAGCAGCTCCTTGGCAGCAGTAATCGCTTCTTTGTATTTACCCGAATCGCTATCAAGCACCAGCCGGTAGGCAGCAACCACCTTGGCAACGTAATCTGCCGATTTCATACGACCTTCAATTTTCAGTGATGCCACTCCTGCTGCTGCCAACTGCGGTACCAACTCTATGGCAGACAGATCATTGGGTGAAAAATAATATCCCTCTTTGCCACGGTGATTGTACAACCTTCGACAAGGTTGTGCGCAGCGACCACGATTGCCACTATGTCCACCCAAAAGAGACGAAAAATGACACTGACCAGAGACACAAAAGCAAAGGGCACCATGCACAAATATCTCCAGCTCTGTATCTGTTCTGGCAGCAATGGCTGCGATATCTTCAAGCTGAAGCTCCCGCGCCAGCACCACCCGCTGAAAACCGGAATCCTCCAGGAATTTTACCCCTGGCAGGTTGTGGGTAGTCATCTGCGTAGAGGCATGCAGTGCAATGGACGGAAAATAATTACGCGCAAGCCTTGCCACAGCCATATCCTGAACAATCAGACCATCCACCCGCAGCCGTGCAAGCTCGGTCAGAATATCCACCAGTTGGGGCAGCTCTTCCTCTTTAATCAGGGTGTTGATGGTGACGTAAATCCTGCGCCCCCGCTGGTGGGCATAGGCAAGCATTTTCCCAAGCTGTCCCAGGGTGAAGTTTTTCGCCCGCACACGGGCAGAAAACTCCCGCAAGCCGATATAAACCGCATCGGCACCGGATTCCATGGCTGCAAAAAAAGCCTCCAGCGAGCCGGCAGGTGCCAGTAGTTCAGGTCTGGTTTTCATGCAGAGTCTCCATCAACTGTGCTGCTGCCCTGATAATCTGGTCACTGGTCAGATTATCGGCAAGCTGCATGACCAGGCGGTTATCAGGGGTAAACTGGTAAACAGCAGGTCTGGTACGGATAAGTTCAATCAGTTTATCCGGCTGCACAACGGTTTGGGGGTGGAAAGTAACAACCAGCCTCCTGCTTTCAAGATCAACTTTAAGGATTTTCAGTTTTTTAAGGGTTATACGCAGCTCCATGATTTTGAGCAGAGTTACGGCAGCTTTTGGCAGTGCGCCATAACGATCTTCCAGCTCTTCCTGCAACTCTTCAAGATCCTGCATGGAGTCTGCTTGCACCAGCCGTTTGTAAAGCACCAGCCGCTGATTGGTATCCGGCACATATTTTTCAGGAATAAATCCGGACACTGCCAGATTTATTTCCGGATCAAACCGCTCTTCAAGCTGCTCACCTTTCAGGTTGGCAATGGCTTCTTCCAGTATCTGCGTATAATATTCAAAGCCTATATCTGCCACTGCTCCGGATTGACGTGGTCCCAGCATATCACCGGCACCGCGCAGTTCAAGATCATGGGTGGCAATGCGGAAACCAGCGCCCAGTTCGGTAAGCTCACGGATTACCTTCAGCCGCTCCCGTGCATCTCGGGTAATGCTCCCTTCGCCCGGAATCAGCAGGTAGGCGTGCCCCTGTACAGCAGAACGCCCGATTCTTCCCCGCAACTGATACAGTTGAGACAAACCAAAGGTGTCTGCCCTGTTCACCAGCATGGTGTTGGCATTGGGGATATCAAGTCCGGATTCAATAATGGTGGTGGAAAGCAGCAGATTTGACTCGCCCTTGATAAAGCCAAGCATCACTTTCTCCAGCTCTTTTTCACCCATCTGCCCATGTGCCACAGCTATCCGCGCCTCTGGCACCAGCTGACGCAGCCGCTCTGCCACCAGCGCAATACTTTGCACACGGTTATGTACAAAAAATATCTGACCATTACGCTCCAGCTCAAACATAATGGCATCGCGCACCAGTTCATCACGATCCTTGGCAACAACGGTACGGATCGCCTGGCGGTCAACCGGCGGGGTATCAATAATGGAAAGATCACGGATGCCCATCATGGACATATGCAGGGTACGGGGGATAGGCGTGGCAGTAAGGGTTAAAATATCCACATTGGCGCGATACTGCTTCAACCGCTCCTTGTCCTTGACACCAAATCGCTGCTCTTCATCCACAATCAGCAAGCCCAGGTCTTTAAAAGCCACATCCTTTTGCAGCAAACGGTGGGTACCAACAACCATATCCACTTTGCCTTCCTTAACCCGCCCCAGAATCTCTTTTTGCTCTTTGGCAGTGCGGAATCGGGACAGCACCTCCACCACCAGCGGATAATCCTTTAACCGTCCTTTAAAAGTTTCGTAATGCTGCTGCGCCAAAATGGTGGTGGGTACAAGTATTGCCACCTGTTTGCCATCAAGCACTGCCTTGAAGGCTGCCCGCAACGCCACTTCGGTTTTACCATAACCCACATCACCGCACACAAGCCTGTCCATAGGGCGGGTATGCTGCATATCTGCCAGCACATCGTTAATGGCAGCAAGCTGATCAGGAGTTTCATCCCAGGGAAAGGTTGCTTCAAACTCGCGGTAAAGTTCATCTGGCGGTGAAAAGCCAAAACCTTGTGAAGCCTGCCGTCTGGCATAAATTTCCAGCAGCTCCTCAGCAAGCTCTTCAATCGCCTTGCGTGCCTTGCTACGGGTTTTTTCCCAACCGCTTCCTCCAAGTTTGGAAAGTACAGGGGTAGCACCATCACCCCCCACATAACGCTGCACCAGACCCAACCGGTCAATCGGCAGATAAAGCTTGTCACTGCCGGCATATTCAAGCAGCAGAAAATCACCTGCCACAGATCCGGTTTTAAGGTGATGCAGACCGCGGTAAATACCGATGCCATGATCAATATGCACCATTGCATCCCCAGGTTTCAGCTCGGCAAGGGAAGCCAGAATCTGTTTGGTGCGCAGGGCTGAAACCCCGCTTTTGCGCCGCGTCCGTTTGCCAAACAGCTCTTCTTCGGCAATAACGGCGCAACATTGTTCCGGCAGCCGCACTCCCTGGGAAAGCTGCCCCAGCACAAGCCCCACTGCCTGCTTCTGGCTGGTGGTGGCAAAGGCTGCTGCAAGGCTGCTGCCAGGTGTTATTTCAATGCAGGATATTTTGTAGCCTTCAAGCAATGCTTGTAATCGCTCAATTTGTGAAGTCTGGCGACAGACCAAAAGCAGTTGCCAGCCTTGCCCAAGCCAATTGTGCAACCGCTTTGCCAGCGGCTCCAGGGCATGTTGCCGATCGGGTGCCACTGTTATTTTCAGGTCGCGGTTATCTTCACTTGCAAGTGCAATCTCCTGTTTGCCCTGCTGATTATCTTCAGTAACAAGGGAGTTGAACTCAATCCGCCGGATTTGCTTAAGCTGCTCTTGCAACTGCTGGAAGCTGACAAAAAGCTCGGCAGGATCAGGATAAAGCCAGCCTTCAGCATCTGCTTTTTGCGTAGCCAGTAAAATGTTCTGACTGAACTGCGCAGCCTGCTCATTGATCCGGTCTGGCTCAACCAGAACCAGCAGATACTCGCCAAGGTAATCGGTTAAAGAAGCAAGGTGCGGATGAAAAAGCGGTTGCAGATATTCCACCCCTTTGGGTCGCTCTGCTTCCTGCAAGGCAGCGGCAAGGTCGCGCCGCCGGTCTGCCGGAATATCCAGTGCATCTGCCCGCTCTTTAAGGCGCACAAGAAACTGCTCCATAACCGGCTGGTCAATAATCAGCTCGCTTGAAGGCAAAAGCAGTAGTTCTGCCAATGTTTCATGGGAACGTTGGCTTAATGGATCAAAATAGCGCAGGGTTTCCACCTGATCACCGAAAAACTCAATCCGCACCGGTTTTTCCATACCAGGGGGAAAGATGTCCAGAATGCCGCCACGTACCGCAAAACAGCCTCGCTCTTCCACCAGCGGGACGTTCTGATAGCCGATGCGTACCAGGCTTTCCAGCAGTTCTTCATGGTCTGGTTCATCGCCTGGCTTGAGGCAGATGGAAACCGCTGCCAGCAAATCCGGTGGCAAAAGCCGCTGCATACAGGCTGATACAGGTGCCACAACTGTTTTTGCACTGCCCTTTTGCAATTGTGCCAATGCTGCCAGGCGGTTACTGACAATTTCGGGATGTGGTGATGCCGCCTCAAAAGGCTGCGTATCCCAGGCAGGCAGGTGGCAAAGCCGGTCAGCATCAAAAAAATCCAGCTCCTGTACAAGCAGGTCAGCAGTTGCCTGATCCGGAGTCAGTACTAAAATCTTCTGATTTATCTGTCTGGAAAGCAGGGCAATGGCAAGGCTTGTTGCTGCACCTTCAGTTTTATGTACAAGTAATGGCTGCCTGGCATTATTAAGTGCCTGGACAAGCGGAGCTGCAAAAGAGGTAAAAGGGCTGCTTGTTTGGTTATCAGGTTTCATGGAAATCAGCTTTGGGAAAGGTTTTGTTTTTTAGTTGCCTTGGCAGCTTTAAGTCTTGGTACGCCATCTTCCACAACCACCCGGAAGTTTATCTGATCAGTACCCAGTTTTTTGCTGAGCAGTGGTTTCTGACTTGCCAGCATATCGGCAAACTGCTGGCGGGAGATTTTGTCTGTGGGCAGGTTGCACTGTTTGCGTGCCGCAATCAATTGATTATAAATCTGATCCAGCTCCTGCGAGGTTGTACTACTGCTATTCATCCTTGCATCAACAGGCTTGCTGCCTTGCCTGCTGTTTTTCAAACGCACCTTGAAACGATCGCGGGAGTAACGCCCTTCTTCAATTTCCCGCACAGTTTTCTGCCACAACTGGCGGTAGCTGCCAAAACGTGCCACCAGATTGTTGTAACGGTGCTTGTACATCGTATTATTTATGTTGACACCCGCATAGCGGCGCACCAACTGCTCGACATCGGCAAGCTGTTGCAGCGGCTCACGCTTTTCACTCCCCAGAAAATATAATTCATAGCTGGTAATAAGCTTGTGCAGGCGAGATTCCAGTAATGGCAGGTCTTCTTCGATTTTCATGGTAAAAACTATAGGTTGAAAATATCTGTATGTAAAGTTCACAATGGGAATCATGGTTGTAAAAACAGGGGCGAATCTGTTATTTTACGGATTTAATCCATGGTTTTACTGACATCGCCAAAAGGAAAAAGAACCCTTTCTACATACAGCTGGAAAGGAGGAGTTTTTTCTTCTGGCAAGGAAAGCAAGGGATTGTGCGGAGGCGTATATATAAATACGTCGCACAAACAATCCCGAAGATTGACACAGCCAGAAGGAAAAAGAACCCTTTCCATATA
>JAVERM010000084.1:0-7733 GCA_034007105.1 Trichlorobacter sp. | reverse complement strand
AAGCAAGAAGACTGAACCTGCTGGCAAGGATTTATAAACATCAAGGTGACCTGGATAATGCCCTTGTTTTTGCTGAAAAAGCCCTGCAAAAAACAGATTCAACAGTGCGGCTGGCAGGAGAAAAAGCAAATGCCCTGCGCATGGTTGGCAGACTAAAGGCAATAAAAGGTGATTTTGATAATGGCGAGAAAATATTGCAGGAAGCACTGCTTATTGATCGCAGCCTGGAAAATCCGACTAAAATTGCCGCTGATCTTGAAGCTTTGGCAGAAACCAGCCAGTTACGTGGCGATTTGGAGCGCAGCAAAGATTATCTGTTGCGGGCAGCAAGGGTTAAAGAACAGATTCATCCGTTAATCTGTGGGTCGGCAAGTGATGATAGCAATTGATACCCTGGTTAACTTTTTCCTGATTTCCTGTTTGCTGGGGCTTGCACCAGGTCCGGATAATATTTACGTACTCAGCCAATCGGCACTGCGCGGTAAAACCGCTGGCTTTGCCATAACTTCAGGGCTTTGTACCGGTCTTTTGGGGCATACCCTTGCAGTGGCACTGGGGCTGGCAGCACTGCTGGCAACTTCGCCCAAAGCATTTTTGCTGCTTAAAATCATCGGGGCAGGCTATCTGCTCTGGTTGGCGTGGCAGGCGTTCAGGACGCAAACTGTGGTAAACGGCACCCATGAAACCGATCAACTGACCTTGCCACAACTTTACCGGCGGGGCATACTGATGAACATAAGTAATCCCAAGGTTTCCATATTTTTTCTGGCTTTTTTACCGCAGTTTATTCAGCCGCAAAATGGTTTTGCTGTTGCTCAAACCGCTCTTCTGGGGATTGTATTTATCTGCGCAACCTTGCTGGTGTTTGGCAGCATTGCCATAATTGCCGGACTTTTGCAGGATGTTTTTCATAACTACCCGAAAGTACAACTAACTTTGCAACGTACAGCAGGCGCACTTTTTGCAGCTTTGGCACTAAAACTACTGATAACCAACTAGAAGTCTGTCGGTCTTGCCACTTTTTTGCTGCGTTACGTAAACAGCCTCTTGAAAGGGGTGCCTTGATGCCAGGTTTTTACCGTAACCTCAACATTATCTCCAAACTTACCCTGGGCTATTCCGTTGTCCTTTTCTTTTGCTGCCTGATCGGTTTTTTCGGCTTTAAAGGAATGTCAGAAATAAAAAGCAGAGTTGATGATATGCAGCAGCATGTAATCACAAAGCTTTCCACCATCACCAGCTTTGATCGCCAGATACAGGTTCATCGCCGCACCTTGCTGCATTTTTTAATCAATCCCGATAAAAACCGTCGCGAAATACTATCGTCCAGACTGGCTTACACTGAGCAAAAGGCAAAGGAAGCATTCAGTCAGCTGGAGCTGATTGCAGCATCCGATGCTGAACACCAGCTGATTTCAGAGATAAAACTGTTGTATCAACAGTATTTTGCGATTGCTGATGCAGTGCATGATAAAGCTGCCACCGGAACAGCTTTTCACCAGCTTGGCAAAGAAACCGAGCTGACCTATACCATTTTTATCAAACTTGATGAGCTTTCCAACCAACTGATTGCACTGGGAGAAGAAGAGGCAGCAAAACACCATCAGGACAGTGCCGATATCTACTATCATCTTTGCCGCTGGCTTTTTGTGCTGTTTACTTTTTCCATTTTACTGGCACTTTTGATGGCAGCCATTACCGGACGCAGTATTTCTGCCCCTGTGCAGACTGCCCTGACTGCAATCCGTCGCAAGGAAAAGCGTGCCAAAGAAAACGCCAGATTGGCAGAATCGATTGCTGCCGGCGATCTTGACCAGGAAGTTATTATTGACAAGCCACTGGCAGTTGACAGCAGATTACTGGGCAATAATGAAGCCGGTATGCTGTTAAGGGCAGTGGCAGGGATGAGTGAATCCCAATGCGCCTTTGATGCTGCTTTTGACACCATGACCCGCTCCCTGCGTAAACACCGAGAAGAAGAAACGATACGCACCTGGTACAAAAACGGTCTGCACGAGCTTGGTCAACTGTTGCAAGGAGAAAAATCACCGGAAGAGCTGACCAGCCAGGTTCTTTCATTTCTTGCCAGCCACCTGGAAGCAGGAGTCGGTCTTTTTTATCTGTACAGCGAAAAAGATAATTGTTTGCACAGAGTTGCAGGTTATGCCCTTACAGATCCTGACCAGCGTCCGCTTGAGCTGTCTTTGGGCGAAGGGCTGGCTGGACAGGCTGCTAAAGAACAAAAACTTTTCTGCCGCAGTAACCTTCCGTCTGATTATCTGCAAATCGGCTCAGGGCTTGGTAAAACCGGCTCAACAGCCGTGGCAGCTTTACCGTTTATACATAATAAAAACCTGATGGGTGTTTTAGAGCTTGGCTCACTTTATGGCTTTACTGAACAGCAGACAGATTTTTTACAGCAAACCCATGACAGCATAGCCATTGCACTTAATGTAAATCGCTCGCGCCAGATTATTAATGACCTGCTTAGTCAGACACAAACCCAGGCAGAGGAGTTAAGGGTAAGCCAGGAAGAATTGCAGCAGACAAACGAAGAGCTGGAAGAACGTGCCCAGGTGCTTGAGCAGCAGCGTAACTATATCCGCAATAAAAACCAGGAAATTGAAGAACAAAGCCATGAATTGCTTCGTAAAAGCGAAGAGCTGGAGCGGATCAGCAAATATAAATCCGAGTTTTTGGCCAATATGTCCCATGAACTGCGTACTCCGCTTAACAGCCTGCTTATCCTGTCCGGACTGCTAAGGGATAATAAAGATGGCAACCTGACGGAAAAACAGATGGAATTTGCGGCAACAATCAATAATGCAGGTCGTGATCTGCTTGCGCTTATCAACGATATTCTGGATCTTTCCAAAATAGAATCCGGTCACCTTGAGTTCCATTTTGAAGAGATTTCACCTGCTGAAATCTGTGCTGAACCAGCAGCATTTTTTACCCCGCTATCAATGGATAAAGAGGTTGACTTTACAATTGATTATGCAGAAAACCTGCCTGAAATCATTATTACCGATGGTCAGAGAGTGGGTCAGATATTAAAAAACCTGCTTTCCAATGCCTTTAAATTTACAAGCAAAGGTGAAGTTAAACTAAAGGTTTTTGTGCCCAAAGCACACTTATCACCCATTGTCCTGCCCGCCATTGCATTTGCTGTTTCAGACACAGGTATCGGTATTGCCGAAGACAAACAAACCCTCATTTTTAACGCCTTCCAGCAAGAAGATGGCAGTACAAGCCGCACCTATGGCGGCACCGGGCTTGGGCTTTCAATCTCCCGCCAGCTGGCACGCAGCATGGGCGGGGAGATTTCACTGGAAAGTGTGCAGGGCAGTGGCAGTACTTTTACGCTGTTTTTACCCTTAAAATCTGTATCTGCAACTGAAAAGCCACCGTTATCTTCTGCATCTGTACAACCGCTTGCCCAACCTGCTGCACCTGCAACAACTCAGGTTAATGAAAAACACAACTGCCTGCCTGTTGCGCCAATGAATGACGACCGTGAGCTGCTGCAAAATGGAGAGCGATCTGTATTGATTATTGAAGATGATCCTTCTTTTGCCTCTATTTTACGGGATATGGTACGTAGCCGTGGCTTTAAGGCCATTGTGGCTGTGGATGGTGAAAGCGGCATTGATCTGGCGCAGCACTTCAGGCCGGATGCAGTGATTCTGGATGTTATGCTGCCCCACATCGATGGCTGGGGTGTAATGCGTATTCTGAAAGACAATCCTGAAACCAGACATATTCCGGTACACTTTATCACCTGCCTTGAAGAAAAGCGCAAAGCCATGAACATGGGGGCAGTTGGTTTTGTGACCAAGCCGGTAAACAGCCAGCAGCTGGAAGAAGCATTAAACACCCTGACCAAAGCCATGGATAAAACCATGAAAATGCTATTGATTGTGGAGGATGATCCGAACCAGGCAAAAGCAATGACCGAACTGCTTGATGCCGGCAATGTAACCATAAAGGTGGCACCAACAGGCGGACAGGCATTATCCATGCTTACAGAAGCGCAATTTGATTGCATTGTTCTTGATCTGGGGCTTGCAGATATGGGTGCGTTTGAAATGCTGGAAGAACTGAAAAAGCTGGATCCCGAGCGGCGTATTCCGGTGATTATCCATACCGGTCGCGAACTTACCCGCGAAGATGAGCGCAAGCTGCATCATTACGCAGAAAGTATCATCATCAAAGGAGTCAAAAGCCCCGAGCGTCTGCTTAATGAAGTGACCCTGTTCCTGCACCTGATTGAAACCACACTGGACATTGAAAAGCAAAGGATGATCCGCTCTGCTCTGGATAAGGAAGCTATGCTGTCCGGTAAAAAGGTCCTGATTGTGGATGATGACATGCGTAATATTTTCTCGCTGTCCAGTGCCCTTGCTGAAAAGGATATGATTATTATTGAGGCAGAAAATGGCAAGGAGGCTTTACGGCAACTGGAGCATAATCCGGATACAAACCTGATATTGATGGATATTATGATGCCGGAAATGGATGGCTATGAAGCAATGCGCCTGATCAGGACTGATGAAAGGTTTAAAAGCCTGCCGATTATTGCCTTGACCGCAAAGGCGATGAAAGGTGACCGTGAAGACTGCCTGAAAGCCGGTGCCAGTGATTACATCTCCAAACCGGTTGAGCTTGACAAGCTGTTTTCCCTGTTAAGAGTGTGGCTGTACTCGGCATCTGCAACCGAAATCTAACCAGGAGGTTTGCCATGAAAAGACTGATTTTGCTGCTATCACTTATCCTTGCCACCACATTAAACACAACAATCACCTACGCAGAAGAGATTTTGCTCAGCTCTGGCAGTGGTCCCATTGACAGTGTTATTGGACCGGTAAAAGATGCCTTTGAGCAGGACAGCAACATCAGGCTTAATCTTTTTTTCGGCAGCGCATCTTTGGCATTCAAGCTGCTCTATAACGGAACTTCAGAAGCAGCTTCTGTTGGTACAGATTTTGGTGAAATACTGGAGCTGATGAAAAAGGAGCAGTTTGAGGTAAAAAATCCGGAGCAGTTTCAGCATGTAATCATTGGTAAGGCCATGGTCAGAACCGTTGTAAACAGTAGCAATCCGATTACAAAACTTTCAGCAGAGCAATTAAAAGATATATTTTCCGGTAAAATCACTAACTGGCAGGAAGTTGGCGGGCAAGATATGCCGATTATAGTTGTGGTTTCTACGCTTAATCCTGCCACCACCGCTACTTTCAGCAAAGCAATCATGCAGGACAAACCATTTAAACGCGAACTGCTTGAGCTTGGTCATATGAACGAACTGCGTGATGCAGTGACAATTACAAAGGAAGCGATCGCCTTTGGCACATCTGCTTTACTTGGAGAAGGTACAAAACAGATAGAAACTCCGGAAATATTTCGTCCGATTATCCTGATCACCAAAGGCAAACCTGCACCAAAAGTACAGAAACTTATTGACTATATTCTTACAGGACCTGGCAAATCATTGATTAAAGAGTAACTATAACAAACAGGCTCCTGGCCCGGAGATAAGCTGCTATGAAAATAAAAAACAAACTCATAGCAAATGTTTTGTTTAAACTGTTAATTGTGCTGGCTATATTACTGACCGGCCTCTTTTCCATCGGCTTTTTGCAGGAAAAAATCTCCTACCTGACAAATCAAAGCACTCCACTGCAAATACATATTATAGAGCAGCAACACTGGTTACAGTCTGCATACTCTGCCTTGCTTAAAGTAGCAAATTCGCAAAACATGCAGGAATTTACCCTCTCCAGAATTGATGCCAGCACAGCCCTGGAAAAAACAATAGACAAATGTAATATCCACAATCATCAAGCCAACCAGAATCATGATCTTCATCATCAGGAATTATTTATTATAGCGAATCAGCTTTTTAATGCTGTAGAAAACCGTATTAAAAGTGATCAGACAGTAACTGATACCAATACAAATATTTTGCGTAGCATCAATATAGTATCCTCACGCCTGGATGAGCATAATAACTATATCCATCAACTACAAACCAGTAATGCCGGTGCTTTTACAGCCTCTCTTGCCAACACAACCATAGTTGCAGAGCGTTTACGCAGTATTGAAGAGCTGCGCAACCATATCCGCGAACTACAGCTTATTACCGTTGGTATGCAAAATGTAAAAAGCAAAACTGCTGTTTATTGCCAGGGCAAAGCTTAATGCACTGGTTATGCGTATAAACAAAAATGCCTATTACAATAATTCGCCCAATACAGCTTCCATGATCAATGATTATTCCGGACTATTGGCAAGCTTTTCAGCAACATTGCATGATGCCCTCCAGGCAGATGATCAGGTAAAGTTTGCCCGAGCAGAAGAGCATGGCAAGGATTTACCTTACAAATTGAATGATCTTTTTCAGATTCTTGATCAGGAAGCGATCCTGGCACGGGATGAACTGAACGTAGTATCAGCGCAACAGGAAAATAGATTTACCCTGTTACTTAAAGCAAATGAAAGCCTTAAAACCAGCTCGGATCTGGTGGAGCTGGGCTTACTGGCAACTGCCAAAACGCACAACCTGCCATCCTATGAACTTTTGCCTGAGCTTGAACGACAAACAGCAGAAATCAATGAATTATTCAAAAGTATCCACAACAAAATCAACCTGCTTAAAAAATATCTGGCAGAAACAAAAGCCGAGCATGAATTACATCTTTTACAATCTGTTGTAACCGCTGTTAAAACCATGTCAGGCAATATAAATTCTGAAACCGGCGTATTTAATGCCCTTAAACAAAAGCTGTATGCAAAAAAACAGGCAAATGATGCAATTGAGCGGTTAAACAGCATTATTTTTCAGCAAACCCTGGTAGGTGACAAGCAGCTGGCTGATGCGGCAAAAGAACAGGAAAACGCTGTAACGCAGGTTGACAAGCAGGTGGCTCGCAGCCGTTATTTTATTTTAACAATGGGGCTTACTGCCATAGCCTTTGCGTTTTTCTTCAGTTTCTGGATTTACCTGTCAGTAATACCGTCTTTGGGGGCAGTACTTGCAGCAATCAGGGCGCAAAAAGAACAAGGTAGGGAGCAGGCAGAGCTGGCAAAGGCTGTTGCAGATGGCGATTTTGATCGTGAAATTACTGTAAGTCCGCCAATTGTATTTAAAAATATTGCAAACCAGGATGATGAAATCAGCAGTTTGCTCTTTGCAGTGGGGGAGATGAACAGCTCACAAATTATGCTTGACCAGGCTTTGGGCAATATGACAACTGCCCTGCGGGTTAACCGTAATGCAGAAGCTGCCCGCTACAAAATACAACAAGGATTACATGAGCTGGACAAAATACTAAGGACTGAGCGCAATCTGAAACGGCTGGCAGAGCAGGTGTTAAACTTTCTGGCAGATTTTACGGGTGCTGCAGTGGGGATTATTTACAGCTATAACCATGTTGAAAAAAACATATCCCCCCTTTCCTTCCATGTTGTTTCAGGAGAAGCACAAGTAAACAGAAGTTTTGCCCTGGGAGAAGGTCTTGCAGGTCAGGCAGCCTTAGAACGTAAAACGCTGCTTATTTCATGTGTGCCTGGAGGTTATCTGCCGTTTTCTTCAGCTCTTGGCTCAGCAGACCCGTTGCAGATAGTTGTTTTACCTGTTTTGCATCAGGACAGATTGCTGGGTGTGCTTGAGCTGGGCAGCTTTAACAACTTTGATGAACGGCAGATGGAATTTCTGCAGCAGGCACTGGAAG
>JAVERM010000083.1:0-7917 GCA_034007105.1 Trichlorobacter sp. | reverse complement strand
TTTCCTTGTTATAAAACACTTTCGGATCAGTCATATGGTAGGTGGCAAACATACTTGCCTGAATTTGCAGAAACTGGTGAGAATAGCGCACATGGTCACGCAGTCCGTCCGGCATATCTGCAAGCGGTTTGAAAAGCACCGGAAAGATGCTGGCATAGGTTTTAAGCACCACATCGTCCGGATCACTTGTATAAAACTCAACAGTGCCGTCATAGGCATCTACGCAGGCCTTTACTGCATTACGCATATAATTTATGCCGCCTTTAAGCGGTCTTGAGTAAGGCAGATGGCTTGAATGTGTGTAAGCATCAATAATCCATTTAAGGTGTCCGTTGGCATCAACCACCATGTAAGGGTCGCCGTCAAAGCGTAAAAAAGGAGCCAGTGCATTTACCCTTTGCAACACATTGCGATTATAGACAATCTTGCTTTCAGCGGTAATATCCGAAGAAAGCAGGATTTTTTCAGTGCGGAAATAAAGGGCAAATGCCAGTTTACGCAGCAGCGAGCCGACACCAACACCACCCTTACCTTCATAACTGGTGCTTATATTGCCGCTGTCAGTGGGATAACTGAATTCCGGCACCTTTGTTTTAACAATTACATAATCGTTGGAAAGCTCGCCAAAATAAATTTCCGGACGGTTAACCTTGATATCAGCCAGGCTTACCGGCGGTATATCTTTAATATGAAACTCCGGCAACCCTTCACGGCTGATTCTGCTTACCGGACCCATGGTAATACCATTGCCGTGGGTAAAAATCAGTCGTTCGTTAATCCAGGTTCTGCTGGGCAGATCCTGATAGGAAAGCTCTCTGGGGGAAAGCATTACCTGGGTGTAAGCACCGTTCACCATATAACGGTCATTATCCACATCAAAAAAGCGGTAATAGGTGCGTATCTGCTGCAACTGGCTGTAGGTTCTCAAAAGCGGAGCATGATCCCAAAGCCGGATGTTTTTGATGGTGGCTTCGTTATTTTCAATATCTGCGGCGGTCAGCCTAGTATCCACATCAAACGGTACGGTTTCAATTTTATCCAGATCATAACCAAAACGGGTAAAGTCGATATGGTTCTTGATGTAAGGCATCTCCAGTGCCAACTCATTGGGAGCAACTTTAAATTTGTGCAAAAAACCAGGGTAAACATGGATACCCACAAAATAGGTGGCAGCAATCACCACGGGCGGTACAAGCATCATCCGCCACAGACCTTTCCAAAGCCCGAAGGCAACAGCAATACCGGCAAGCGGCGTAAGTAGTGTTAAAACTGTCAGCACATTAAGGCTGACCGACACATCCACATAACCAGCACCCCGAAAGGAACCGTTGTTGTTATATAAAAGGGAAAAACGTTCCAGATAAAAACCGGCAGCAACAATCAGTGAGAATATTGCCAGTAAAATACCGGCATGTCGTTTTACCCGCTCGGCAATTACCGGCCCGCGGATGGTCATGGTGATACCACCCCGCAAATAGTAGACCAGCAGCACAGCTGCCATAGTCACCAATAACAGCAGGTTAAGGTACGCACGTACAACCTCGAAAAACGGCAGGCTGAACAGGTAAAAGCCCACATCCTTGCCGATAATCGGATCAACATTGCCCAAAGGCTGGTTGTTGAGGAAAAGCAATGCTTTTTCCCACTGCACAGCACCCAGCTGTGCGGCAATAAAAGCCAGCAAAAGTGCAGCAAGAAAGCCCAACGGTCGGATCATTTTCAGCGCCTGATCCCGCTGCAACCTGATGGTACCGGCATTTACAAAATCAGACGTATAGGGAAACTGTCCTTTTTCTGCATACAAAAGATTGGGGATAAAAAAGGCAAGCAGGGTAAGACCAAATAACAAGGCAGAAGCAATCTGCGCGGTTATTCTGGTGGTAAAGATGGAGGTATATCCGGTTTCCTGGAAAAACAGCCAATCAACATAAAGGTTAAGCAGATAACCTGCCAAAGGTGCAACAACAAAGAGTAACAGCAAAAGCGAAGTGAAGCGGTTTTTAAACATGTTTGGTCATCCTGTCTGGTACAATGAAATAATCATATATCTATAACATGCTGCTTGCCGGATGTGTATACAAAGCGTAATTTTTTATACCTTTACGTGAAAATGATCCTCTGGGAGTCTGTCGCAAGTTTGCAAGTCTTGGTTTTACATTATGTCAATTGCTCTACCCAACCAGTGCTTGATATGAAATCATTTTTTAGTTAATATCAATCCATGCAGACAAATTATAAACGCCCATTTGCCCAATATGTAAAAAAAGCACGCAAACCTTTGCAGCTGGCAATTGAAGATGCTGTTCAGCTGATTTGTAACACCCCGGATATTGGCGAGCTTAAGGTGGGTGATCTGGCAGAAATTCGTGTTTATAAATTCCGTTTCAATCGCCAAGAATACCTTGTAGCTTATCGATTTCAAAGTAAAAATTCAGCTTTAGAGTTCTTGGTTATTGACTTTTACCAAGTAGGTACCCATGAAAATTTTTACACTGATTTGAAACGCTACTTAAAGCAAGAAAGGGGAAAACAAAATGAATCAGGCTTTAACTGCTGAAGATCTTTTTTATGAAATGAAGCGTATGCCTGCCAGGGAGCAAGTCCGATTTTTTACTCTACTTGCCGGAAATGCTTTCCGTGATGATGACTTCACCCATGAGCAGGTTTTTGGTCATTTAAAACAACAATCATTTTCTGCTGGCGAAGCAGCAGAATACCTTGAAATATCCATATCAACCTTACGGCGATATGTTCAATCTGGTAAACTTGTACCAAACCATGCCATTGGTCGCAATCAGATGTTTTCGGCGCAGGATTTGCGAGCATTTAAGCGTTCGGACAGCACTTGTTAGTATTTCCCTTTTCAAGATAATAGGGGCTGTCACAACGGTTTATACCAGACATTCATACTCTCTAGCCCGCCGGAAATCTGGGTGTTTTGTACCAATGTACCACCAAACTGATAGCCGCACTGACTGAAGGTGATGTTCATCCCGAAAGAGGTGGCGCGGGCAATGGTGTAACCGGTTTTAATCCCTTCATCCAGCATACGTTGCTCCAGAAAATGCAGCAGATGGTGGGCAAAACCCTGCCCGCGTGTATCCGGTCTGGTGGCAAAGTCAGTCATTTCGGCATTGCTGCCACTTTTATCCATCTCTGCTGAAGCCAATGCCAGCAGCTCATCATCTTTCCAGATACCGGCATAACGTATATTTTCCTGCATGGTCTGGCGCAGATAGGTTGGCTCGTGGATGGGAAAAGGGTAGCTGGCAAATACAGTTTGATATAACTCAGCCATCTGTTCAGCATCATCGGTTTTAACCAAACGGCAGAAAAGACCATCTGGCAGTGGCTTTTGTACGGCAGGTGCAGCTTTTTGCAATGCTGTCTGCAAAACCTCTGCCACCTGCTTTGCATCCGGATCATACTGCCTGTCACTGCTGTGGTATTTGGCAAGAAAATGCCCTGCCTCACTGCCATTATAAAAACCTGGTACAGTTGCTTCACAAATATAGCCACGGTGCTTGAAAGGGATCAGTTGTCCGGCAGCCACCTTGGCAAAGGTTTTAGTGTAGCCGTGTAACTTCACCAGCAAATCCATATGTTCAAGTATTGCCGGCAAATCATCATCGGACAGCTTCATCAGGTAAACCCGATCACTGGCAGCACCATGCTGCAACAATGAACCACCAAAATTTTCCAATTTATCAACTGCCATTACGTCTCTCCATACGTGCCGTTTCCATTGGTGTCAGACTAATCCGGTCATCATAATCACTAAGCAAAAGCTCAATGCCGGTGGCATCGGTCTCTTCATTTGGCTGCAAATTAAGCTGCAACCTACAATCCTTACAATTACGGTCACAAAAATTGGTTTCATAGCTGTCCGGCTCTTTATAGGTGGTAATTACCCCTTCATAATTACGCAGCACCACTTTGTTGGTAGAAAGGGAAATAAGGTAATTTGGTGTCAGCGGAATTTTACCGCCACCGCCAGGTGCATCAACCACATAGGACGGCACCGCAAAACCGCTGGTATGGCCGATAAGTGCCTCCATAATTTCAATCCCTTTGCCTATGGGGGTACGAAAATGCCCAAGTCCTTCCGAAAGGTCACACTGATACAGATAATAAGGGCGCACCCTGTTTTTAACCATTTTATGCACCAGGGTTTTTATGATTCTTGGACAATCATTAACACCAGCCAGAAGTACTGCCTGGTTACCCAGCGGAATGCCGGCATCAGCCAGTTTTTGCAATGCTTCTATAGATGATTTGGTAACCTCTCTTGGGTGGTTAAAGTGGGTGTTAAGCCAGAGCGGATGATGTTTTTTCAGCATATTCGCAAGGTCATCGGTAATACGGTAGGGCAGCACCACCGGCATACGGGTACCGATCCTGATTACCTGGACATGGGGAATCTGGCGCAGTTCGGTAAGAATCCAGTCCAGATAATCATCATTTAGCATTAACGGATCACCACCGGAAAGCAGCACATCTCTTACCACCGGCGTATTGCGGATATATTCAAGTCCTGCTTCAATCTGGCTGCGCTCAGGAATGGAATCCACATCCCCCACCTTGCGCTTGCGGGTGCAATGCCGGCAATACATGGAACAAACGTTACTGATATGAAGCAGCACCCGATCGGGGTAACGGTGGGTAATACCAGATGCCGGACTGTCTGTGTCTTCAGCCAGTGGGTCACTCATATCGCAGATATCATGCTGTAGTTCGCGGGGGTCAGGAAAGGCTTGCTTAAATACCGGGTCGTTAAAAATCTCTTTGCGGTCAATCAGGGAAAGGTAATAAGGGGTGATACTTAATGGAAAGGTGGCAACGGTTTTTTCCAACTGTTCCCGTTGCTGCGGATCAAACTTTACGCCCAGCAAACGCTCAACAGTATCAATATTGCGTATGCTGTGTTTCAGCTGCCAACGCCAATCACGCCATTTGGACAGCTCCACCTGTTTATCACAGATTTTTTGTGCCAGCTTGCGCTGACCAGGGGTAAAAATACTCATAGTTTAGCTCCTTCGCAAGAGCCATACAGTTCGCGAAGGTTGCCGACAGGAATTTACAGTGGAACGGCTTTTACATCCGGTGCTTGCCCCGTAACCATACTGATTTTTGTTACACCGCAGTGTTATCTAAATTACGATTGGTGCTGCCAACCATGCAACCTGTAAAGCCTTGTTGTAGTTAAGACCGGAAACAAATTGAGAGCAACAGGGGAAAGCAAGACTCTTGCTTTAGTTTTGATACGGACTAAAATCAGGGTTGTTTGTTGTCCGCTTGCTGATTTCAGGCTGTTTTACCTGAGTTATTTGTAAGAACTTAGCAGCTTAAACCTTTGGCTGTCAACGTGGTTTTATAAAAAGCACTGCATTAAACCTGAAGTTTTATTTTGTAACATGCTTGAATTATTATATTTATTTGCATATGTATTTTTTTGATTTAAATCTGACAAAAAACCACAAACATGATTAGTTACAGCTTTTTTTTGCAAGTTAAGATAGGATAGATACCTGTAAATAATAAAACTTTGGCACCAAAGGAGAGCCACAAGTGAAATTTGGTAATCCATATAAAATTTATAAAAGGTTGCCTGCCAACCATAACCTGCTGCAACACATTGTAAACCGTAAACAGCAATCAGGTTTTACCCTGGTTGAGCTGCTGGTGGCTCTTTTCATTGTCAGCATCGGTTTTCTGGCTGTGTTACCTGTACTTTTAAGCAGTATGGATTTAACCAAATCAACCGACAGCGGTATCAAGGCAAAGGAGATGGCAGTACAAAAAATAGAAGAACTGATGGCAATGCCTAAAAACTATTTTGATGATGACCTCAAGTTGCTTACAAATAATGAGTTTACCAGTGCAACAGAATATTTTGATGATAAAATACAGCCGATTCTCATTGAAGCAGCCCAGAACAGGGCACTTTTTGAACGGCAGTTTAATGTACAGAAAGTTAGCGGCGTAACCACTGAGCCGATACCCTTGGTACTTACCTCTGTAGTGCGCTACAAACATAAAGGCATGTGGAAATCACGTTCATTCAGTATGATCTGGAGTTTTTAAGCTATGAAAAACAAAGCCGGTTTTACTCTGATTGAGCTGCTTGTTTCCCTTGGTTTTTTTGCACTTTTGGGAGCAATGATGTATGGCACCTTTGATCTTATGTCAAAACAGGTAACCAGCACCAGCACCCATACCGAGCTTACCGACAAAGGGCAGCGTGTGCTTGCCTTTATGGAGGAAGACCTGCGGATGATCGGTTTTCTGCTGGGACCAGATGCCAAAATACCCTACTGCATGGCAAACCCACCCATTGATTCCAATGTAATTGAGCTTGATGCAGATAAAGCAGAAAAAGCCGCTAACACTGAGCTTGAAGATGGCACGGGGTTTGACCGGCTTACCTTTCTTACCTCCCACGCCATACCGCTGGAAGAAAGCGACAACACATGTACTGCCAATAATGGTAACTACCTTGCGCTTACTGATACAGCAGAAGAAAATACAACCCAGCTTAACCTTAATGTAAACAAGGCTGCCTGTTTCAAGGGGCTTGAGAACGTCAACGGCACAGCAAACGCCAAATCACTGATTACCTTTGACACATTGCGCCTGGCAGCCTCCGGAGTTGTGGGCAGTGATCAGCAGCTTTACTACACTGTACAAAACGTTGGCGCACCTCAATTAACACTAAAAGATACTGAACCGCTTTTACAGGAAGTACCAGCAGGTTCCATGATTTATACCATCAGGCAGTACAGGTACTCTGCCAAGAAGTATAAAAACGAAAAAAATGAAGATACGTACAGACTGCGTCGCAGCAGCAGCAATAAAGCATGTGTTTTTGATAGCACTGCTGATCTGGTTGATAACCTTGATGGCATGAAGTTTGAATTTATAATTGTAGACCCCTTAACAGATACAACTGAAACAGTAACAGAGCTGCCTGACTCTTTCAGTGATCTTGTTGCCATCAATATCTGGCTTTTGTTAAGGGCAGATAGCCCTGATCCAAAATACAAAAACAACACCGAATATACCCTTGGCACATCGGCAGACAGTATAAAACTTGGCCCGTTTAATGATAACTACAGAAGAGTGTTGTTACAAAAAACAGTAAAGGTGAAAAATCTTGCCAGCCAATCATAAAAAAGCACCGGATATGGTCATTATACCGCAACAAACTGCTTCCGCAGGTAAGGCACAGCCAGAAGGAAAAAGAACCCTTTCTACATGCAATCGGAAAGGAGGAGTTTTTTCTTCTGGCAAGGAAAGCAAGGGATTGTGCGGAGGCGTATATATAAATACGTCGCACAAACAATCCCGAAGATTGACACAGCCAGAAGGAAAAAGAACCCTTTCCAGATGGAAACTGAATAACCAGCGTGGCATGGCACTCATGACCGCACTGCTGCTGACAGTGCTGATTGCCATTTTGGTTGCTGTGCTTGCCAAACGAGCCGGCTTCCTGGCTGGCAGCTTCCGTGATCACACCGTAAAAAGCCAAAGCATGTACACAGCAGAAAGCGGAGTAAGTGCGGCAAAATACTTTTTGCTGGAGGAAAACTGCATTCCGCCAACCTTTGCCATGATCGACAAACAGGGGCAAAGCGTAAGCCTTGATGAAAACGACCTGACCAATATTACCGGACTAATTGGCGATGTTTTTCAGACAGAACAGCCGGAATTTAATCTGGCTGGTGAAAGGTTTAAAATTAACCTGCAAGACAGCAGCATTGTCCATAACGGACGTGAAAACTCCAGGTATGAAGTTTATGCAAAAAAAGTAAACTCCATGCCCAACGTGATTAACCTGGTGGTGGTTTCCAAACGTGATGACAACAACGCAAACAATAAATCCAACACCGTAATTGATGTGGGACTGGTTCATGCTGC
>JAVERM010000082.1:0-7918 GCA_034007105.1 Trichlorobacter sp. | reverse complement strand
GAATCAGCTGGTACTACTTTATTGATAAAGAGAGTACCAGCACAGATCTGTAATAACTGCGGCGAAGAATATCTGGATGACAGCATAGTCGCAGAGTTGCTTAAAAGTGCTGAAGAAGCCACCAGACGTGGGGTAGAACTTGATGTGCGCCATTACTTGATGGCAGCATAACAAAACATTATCCGGCTTTGCAGCCAGATGAAAATAACGGAGGCAATAATCACAAAATGAGTGTTGATGATAAAAAAGTAATCTACAGCATGATGCGGGTTTCAAAGTTTTACGATAAAAAACCTGTGATCAAGGATATTTCCCTTTCCTACTTCTATGGTGCCAAAATCGGTGTTCTGGGCTTAAACGGCTCTGGTAAATCAACCCTGCTACGGATAATGGCTGGTGTTGATCAGGAGTTTAACGGTCAGGCAGTACTTTCCCCTGGCTACACCGTTGGTTATCTGGAGCAGGAACCGCAGCTTGACGAAAGCCTTACTGTGCGTCAGGTGGTGGAGCAGGGTGTGCAGGAAACCGTTGACCTGCTGGCTGAGTTTAACAGCATCACCGACCAGTTTTCCGAACCGGATGCTGATTTTGAAAAGCTGTGCGACCGCCAGGCAGCTTTGCAGGAAAAGCTGGACCACCTTGATGCCTGGGATCTTGATTCGCGGCTGGAGCTGGCCATGGATGCCCTGCGCTGTCCGGCAGGTGACACAAAGATAGCCGTACTTTCTGGCGGTGAAAAAAGACGGGTGGCACTTTGCCGGTTATTACTGCAAAAACCGGACATTTTACTGCTGGACGAGCCGACCAACCATCTGGATGCCGAAACAGTTGCCTGGCTTGAAAAACATCTGCACAACTACCAGGGCACGGTAATTGCCGTAACCCATGATCGCTATTTTCTGGACAATGTTGCCGGCTGGATTCTGGAGCTTGACCGCGGCGAAGGTATCCCCTGGAAAGGTAACTATTCATCATGGCTGGAACAAAAACAGGAGCGTCTGGCAACCGAGGAGAAGCAGGAAAGTGACCGCCAGAAAACCTTGCAGCGTGAGCTGGAGTGGATCAGGATGTCCCCCAAGGGCAGGCACACCAAATCCCAGGCAAGGATAACCGCCTACGAAGAACTGGCAGGGCAGGAAAGCGAAAAACGCGCCAAAGATCTGGAGCTTTTCATACCGCCAGGTCCCCGCCTGGGTGATATTGTTATTGAAGCAGACAACGTAGCCAAAGGCTTTGGCGACAGACTGCTTTTTGAGGGGATGAATTTCAAACTGCCCCGTGGTGGTATTGTAGGTGTTATCGGCCCCAACGGTGCAGGTAAAACAACCCTTTTCAAGATGATTACCGGTGCAGAAAAACCGGATAGTGGCAATATTCGGGTTGGTGAAACCGTACAACTTGCCTATGTGGATCAAAGCCGTGATGCACTTAACCCTGATCGCCTGCTTTGGGAAGAAATCAGCGATGGTCAGGAGATGATTCAACTGGGCAAGCAGACCATCAACGCCCGTAACTACGTTGCCCGCTTTAACTTCACCGGCGGCGATCAGCAAAAAAAGGTTGGTATGCTTTCCGGTGGCGAGCGCAACCGCGTACATCTGGCAAAAGTACTTAAAAGCGGTGCAAACGTACTGCTTCTGGACGAACCGACCAATGATCTGGATGTAAACACCATGCGGGCACTGGAAGAAGGCCTGGAAAACTTTGGTGGCTGTGCAGTGGTTATCTCCCACGATCGCTGGTTTCTGGACAGAATCGCCACCCATATCCTGGCTTTTGAAGGTGATTCTAGGGTGGTCTGGTTTGAGGGCAACTACTCGGAGTACGAAGCAGACCGCCGCAAAAGAATTGGTGCCGATGCTGACCGCCCCCACCGCATTACCTATCGCAAACTGACACGGTAAACAGCAACCACGCCGGAGAAACCAGATATATGTACTATGACAAATATTTCGGGCGGGGGCAGAAGGTCTTTCTGATCAACATCTCTGATGACCGTGACCAAAAGGCGTACAACTCAATTACAGGTCAGGTGGTTTCCTGTCTGGATGATCGCCTGGTTTTGAAAACAGCCTACCACCTGTTTTCCGGTGATAGCCCGCCAGGTTTCTGTCAGGGTATGCAGTTTAAACTAACCACAGAAGCACTGGGGATGGGAGTTCAGTTGCGTGCAGAGCTGCTGCACTCCCCTGCCCCTGATTCGCTGATTTTAAAACCGCTTGGTGATCTTTCAGTCTACCAGCGCAGGCAATCTCCCAGACTTGATACAGTGCTGCCTGTCCTGCATATAACCCAGAAATCCTCACTGGAATCATTTCGCAAAGAGTGGCAACGCATTGCCGCAGACCTGCACAAACCAAACCCTCCCCGTCTTAAACTGCAAAATACTGACTTAAACCTGAGCATGGGCGGCATCCGCCTTAGCACAGCAACAGAACCTGCCAACCTTTCACTGGTTATGATTGACCTTAAAGATGGTCACCCTCCGGTAAGCACAGTTGCCGAACTTGTCTGGCAAGCCCCCTCACCTGACAGTAACAAATTTCAGGCTGGTCATCGTTTCCTTGATATCCTGAAGGAAGATCAGAAACGTATTTCAAAGTTTGTTGAAAAAACAACCGGTTCCAGACATCGCACAGTGCATCATAAAGAGTTGCTGGACAGTATCTGACAAACGTTTTTGCAACAACGCAGACAACCTCCACAGTGTTTTTTCCAGGCTCTGTCAAGGGACAAAGGGGAAAGAAGGAATGTTTATGTTCATCCGACTATTTAATATCAGACAAAAAAGTCTGTTACGTAACTGGCTGGCTGGCTGCGCCTGTCTGCTGCTGGCACCAACTGTATTGCTTGCAGAACAACTGACCCTGCCGCAATGCCTTACACTTGCTCAAAAGAACAACCCTTACATTAAAGCAGCCAGGATGGATATTGATACAGCCAGAGAAACAGCAGCAGTGGTTGATTCATCCATTTACCCGCGTATTGATTTGCAAGGCGGTTACACAGCCCAGCTTGAGCCGCAAGCAATGAAGGTAATGGGACAGGAAATGGAAAACCAGCAGGCTGATTACGCCTTTGCCGGCGTTAAAATAGATTATCTGCTGTACGATTTCGGCAAGCGTTCCGCCAGCAGACAGGCAGCTTCAACCGCAATTGAAGCTGTTGCAAAAGCAGTGACACAAAAGGAGCAGGATCTGCTGCTGGATGTTACCGAAACCTACTACCGCATCCTTGAAGGTCAACAGCTGGCAGAGGCAGCACAGGAAGAGTTGCAGACAATGGCAGCCCACCGTGATGTGGCACAGGCATTGTTTGATGCCGGCAGCGTAACCCGCAATGATCTTTTGCAGGCAGAAGTGCAATTGGCTGGCAGCCGCCAGAAACTGCTTGGCGTTAATAATCAGATTAAAAATCTGCGCTTAAAGCTTTTGTTTCTTACTGGTCTGCCAAAGGATGACGGATTTAAGCTTGCAGCACCTCCAGAGGATGATTTTACAGTTGATACAGAACAACACAGCCTGGAAAAACGCCCTGATTTGCAGGCTTTGCAGCACTCCATTGCAGTGGCAGAACAGGAAGCAAAGGAAAGTCGCACCGCTTTTTATCCCGAACTTTTCACCAGATTTTCTCTGGATTATCTGCAAAATAACAAACTGCGCGAGCAGGCCATTTACGCTGCCACAATTGGTTTACGTTTTAATCTTTTTGATGGTTTTGCCACCAGTGCGGCAGAGCGCAAAGCAGTGGTAAAACGTTCCCGTGCCATGCAGCAGTACAAAGCCCTTGATGAACAGGCACACCTTGAGGTGCAACAGGCAAAAAATGACTTGCAGGTTGCCTATGAACAGATAGCGGTCAGCCGTGAAGCTATCCGCCAAGGTGAAGAAAACCTGCGTATAAACCGCAGCCGTTATGAAGAGCGGGTTGGCACAGCCACAGATGTGCTGGATGCCCAATCACTTTTAACCCGCGCACGCACAGATTATTACAGTGCCGTGTACCAGCACAGGATTGCCGGAGCCAGATTGCAGCGGGCATTGGGGATAAGTCTGTAACACCGCAGCAGCACCAAATCAGCAAACGGAGAAAACATGAATGAGCGAATCTTCAACAAATGAAGCTACAAACGGGGCAGAAAAGCCTGCCGAGCAACCGGCAGTAGAAAGCACAATAAATGCCCGCAAACAGCCGTTTTTAAGTCGTCAGCAAAAGGCGGCTGTTTACATTACACTGATGGTACTTGTTGGCTGTTGGCTTTGTCTGCGCTGGCTCGTCCATGCCCGTATTGATGTGGATACAGACAATGCCTTTATTGAAACCAACATCCATTACATTGCCGCACGGGTACCAGGCACGGTTATCGCCGTACATGTAAATGACAACCAGCAGGTAAAAAAAGGTGATCTGCTGGTGGAGCTGGATAAAGCAGATTATCAGGTGGCTGAAAAACGATCTGAAGCAGCTTTGGGGGTTGTACGTAACGAACTTGCCAGTGACCAGTCCCAGGTGGCTGCTGCCAGTGCAGCTCTGGTAACAGCCAGAACCAGGCTGGAGCAGGCTGAAAAGGATTTGCAGCGGGGCGAGCAGCTTTTTAAACGGGAAGTTATTCCAAAAGAGCAGCTGGAACATCTGCAAACCGGTATGAAAGTGGCCAAAGCCCAGGTTCAGGAAGCAAAAGAGCAGCTGAAAATGGCTGAGGCAATTGCTGATCTGGCTGCCGGAGCTGGCGGGCAGGCACGGATTAAACAGAAAGAAGCCGAGCTGGCTGATTCACGCTTAAAGCTTGGTTATACACAGGTTTTTGCGCCAGTGGATGGCATGGTTACCCGCAAAGGGGTGGAAGTGGGCAGTACAATCCAGGCAGGACAGGCTTTGCTGGCACTGGTTTCCCTTGATGACACCTGGATTATTGCCAATTACAAGGAAAGCCAGATAAGCCACATGAAACCAGGGCAGAAAGTAAGCTTCAAGGTGGATACCTACCCTGGCAAAAAATTCAGCGGCGTTGTGGACAGCATTATGGCTGGCACCGGAGCTGCCTTTTCACTGCTACCGCCTGAAAATGCCACTGGCAACTATGTAAAAGTTGTACAGCGGGTTCCGGTTAAAATCCTGATTGATAAAACATCTGATCCTGATCATGTATTGCGGGTGGGAATGTCTGTTGTACCGGTGGTGCATACCGGCAGAAGCACCGGCGAGGTGCTGAAAGATTTCAATCCATTCAAATGATTGATGACACAACAAAACAGATCAACAAATGGCTGATCACCATTACGGTGATGCTGCCCACCATCATGGAGATAGTGGACACATCTGTTGCCAACGTAGCCTTGCCTGCCATGCAGGGCAGCCTCAACGCCGGAACCGAGGAAATCACCTGGGTACTTACCTCCTACCTGGTCAGTAACGCTGTTGTACTGCCGATGACTGGCTGGCTTTCCCGCACCTTTGGTCGCAAGCGGTTTTTAATGAGCTGCATCATCGGTTTTACAATCTCTTCTCTTTTGTGCGGGGCTGCCCCCAGCCTGCCACTACTTATCCTTTTTCGGGTTATGCAAGGTGCTGCCGGCGGTGCACTGGTACCGATCAGCCAGGCGATTTTACTGGAAACCTTTCCCCCGCAACAAAGGGGCATGGCAATGGCAATTTTTGGCATTGGTGCCATGTTTGGACCCATAGTGGGACCGGCATTGGGTGGTTTTATTACAGATCAGATGAACTGGCGGTGGATATTTTATATCAACCTGCCCATAGGCATTATTGCCATTGTGATGACCACACTTTTCATTTTTGATCCTGATTACATCAAGCAGGCTTCAAAAATAAAACAAAAGGTGGATTATGCAGGGCTTTTGCTGCTGACCGTTGGCATCGGTGCCTTGCAGATTATGCTGGACAAAGGTGAACAAGAAGACTGGTTCAACTCTTCCTTTATCCTTGTACTGGCAGTAATAGCAGTGGTTTCCCTTGTTTTGCTGATCAAGGTGGAACTGTCCCACAAAACACCCATAGTCAACCTGCGGCTGTTCAAAAGCAGAGAGTTTGCTGCCGGAAACACCATCATGTTTGCGGTGGGTTTCTGTCTGTACAGCTCCATCATGCTGATTCCGCTCTTTTTGCAAACCCTGATGGGCTATTCAGCCACTGATGCCGGTATGGTAATGGCACCAGGCGGGCTTGCCACCATGATCACAATGCCTTTTGTGGGGACAATGCTTAATCGCTATGATGGTCGCAAAGTGGTGCTGGCAGGGCTTACCATTGGTGCCACCTCCATGTTTATCATGCGCGGACTTAGCATGGAGGCTTCGTACTGGTCATTTGTCTGGCCACGCATTGTGCTTGGCATAGGTCTGGCAATGACCTTTGTGCCGCTTACAACCGTTACCCTTGCCAGAATTGAACGCCAGGAAATGGGCAACGCCACCGGAGTTTTCAACCTGCTGCGTAACATCGGCGGCAGTGTGGGGATAGCCATTTCTGCCACCCTTGTTGCACGTTATTCCCAGCTTTATCAAAACACACTTGTGACCAACATTACCCCCACCAACCCGATTTATCAGGAAAGGATGGCTGGCTTGCAGCAGTTGCTTGTTGAAAGGGGGATGGAACAGGTGCAGGCAGAAAAAAGCGCACTGGCGATGATTTATGCCCAGGTACATCAACAGGCAGCAACCCTGGCATATAACCATGTGTTTTTTATTGTGGGATTAGCGTTTGTGGTAATGATTCCGATGATTTTGCTGCTTAAAAACCAAAGGAACCTGTAACTGAAGTTTTCCTGTTCCCCCTCTTAAGATAAGAGGGGGTCAGGGGGAGTTAATATTTTGTGTCCACCACCCTGCCAGGGCATGGCACGCCATGCCCGTACAAATAAGACATGAAGCAACGGAAGTTAAATGTAGGGGCATGGCGTGCCATGCCCTTCAACCACCACCCTCGTCATCCTGCGCACCAAAAGTTGTCATCCTGCACACCACCCTCGTCATCCTGCGCTTTAGTCGCAGGATCTGGTTTTTAGATTCTGCAAGTTCGCTAACGCTTCCTGCATAGTGACGGTGTGGGGAGTGGTAACCTCCCCCTCACCTTCAGATTCTATTGTCCCCGTACTCTCTCCAATGTTATAAATAAAAATTTTCACCAATCCCCGCTCAACAGACTTTTGGAAAACGTTATGAGGAAGGCTGGATACAAGGCGCACGGCACGCAGCGACGAGGCATAACAAAAATAGTTAGCCGAGGAAGCGAGTACCGCGCAACGCAGTAGACAGCCTCCGCAGTAGTTTTGCAAAGCTCTGTTAACAGACTTTTGGAAACAAGACCATGCTAACTAATGAAAACCGGCAGATGTATATTTTTCTGGCTGTGCTTACCGCTGCTTCCATGATCGGTATGCAGGGCTACACCATTTTGTTTAACAACTATGCAGTGGAAGTTGTTAATCTGGATGGTTTTCATGTGGGGCTTACCCAATCCATCCGCGAAGTACCTGGATTTCTGGCACTTACAGCAATTTATGTAATGATGGTTATGCGCGAACATCGCCTTGCTGCCATATCTGTTGCCATGCTTGGTGTGGGTGTTGCGCTTACCGGTTATTTTCCCACCTTCATCGGTGTTTCCCTCACCACCTTGTTGATGAGCTTTGGCTTCCATTATTACGAGACAGTCAACCAATCCCTTACCCTGCAATATTTTTCCACCCACCAATCGCCTTTGGTAATGGGCAAGCTGCGCAGCCTGGCAGCGGTAAGCAGTGTTGTTTCGGCAGCTTTAATCTGGGTACTTGGTTTCTGGATGGATTTCAAGGGGATGTTTATGGTGGTGGGCGGTGTGGTTTTTATCGCCGGCATCTGGGCAGCAACAAAAGATCCCACCCATAAAAGCATACCGCCGCAAAAGCTGAAGATGT
>JAVERM010000004.1:0-48176 GCA_034007105.1 Trichlorobacter sp. | reverse complement strand
ATGTTTTTTCACGCTTTATGCGGTTAATCTCTTCAGGATCCACCTCAACAAACTTCTCATCCGGGGTTATTTTGAACAGTGGCTGACCTTTCTGAACAATACTGCCATCGCCGCTTTGAATCAAAATCTTGTCAATGGTGCCGGAGAAAGTTGCCCGTACAGTGTTGAACATCTTCATAACCTCAACAATGTAAAGTGGCTGACCTTTTTCAAAGTGCATTCCTTCGCTGACAAACGGTGGCAAGCCTGGTGCTTCCTGACCGTAATACATGCCACCGCACACGGCAACAACTTCATCGGCCTTGGTGGACGGCGGCGGTACAAGTACTTTTTTCATTCTGTTTTGCAGCTCAATGTCATACAGCTTCTCAGGGATGGTCACCTCAAGGTCATCCTCTACTTTAAAATCCCAAAAACCTGTATTTGCAGCAACCATACAGAGCATACCAAGCAGTTCCAGCCCCATTTCAAATCCTGCATGGGCAGATTGTATGTTGCTCCATTCCTCAGCACTAAAATCAGCCTGTGGCGCAGAGTTACCAGTTAATTCACGCAGCTTGTCAAACTCGTGCAAGCCAAGACCAAGACGCTGTGACAGGGAAGTGTAAAAGCGTAATCCTTTTTGCAGCAGCTCTTCGTCGTGCTCCCAGATAACCTCGGAAGCCATTGCCGCAGGGCACCATTGCATATTCAGATATTTATAGGTATCAGCCAGAATTACAAACGGGTTGTCATGCCAGACCACCTTGCCGTTTGTAACGGAGAAATTGTTACGATTGATGGACAGCCAGCCGGACAAAAGATGTGGATCCTGCAAAAGCTTGTCCATTGGGCGGGTTACCAGCAATCTTTTGCGGTCAAGAATTGCAGATGCCTCTTTGCCCTGCTTTGGATCATCGGGAAACAGCTCTGCCATTTTTTTGGCATAGGCTTTTTTCATCTGTATAAAAGCATAAACTGTATCCAGTTTTTGTGCTTCTTCCTTAAGTAAACCCATTAAAGTGAGGTAAGGAACCACAAAACGGGTGGTTGGCTTTGCCATTACATTCTGACCAACAAACCAGTTGGTCAGGCCGTACTGAAACTTAAGGTTTGTGCCAAGATCAGTACCCCGCATATTGGTGCAGCAAAGCACACGGGACATATCTTTATAGGCTGCAAGCCTGTCTGTCCCTTTGGTCAAAATCAGGGCAATGTTTGAATCATAGGCACCAGCCACACTATAACGCATAAACTGCCCCGTATCCGGGTTAGCCATGCAGATCCCCTGATCATCACGGATTTCACCCTCCACCGGTTTTGACCAGTAACGAATCATGCCGCCGGCATGGGGTGAAAGGGATGCATCTGTGGCGTTAAGACGCGCCTCAACACTGGCACCAAAACGCGGAATACGTACAGGTTTTGGCAGGCTCTTTTTATGGCGTGCCAGCAAAGCCATTGCCTCAACCAGTGATTCAACAACAAAATACTCATCGGGGTTTTCCGGGTTGGTAAATTTAAGAGAGTAGCAAAGTTCGGAAACACGATGCTCAACCTGAATCCTAGTATTTACTTCCATAAAATAGTAGCGGTCACGGTCAACGATACATTCAAAGGTGGAGGCAGAATCAAGCCCAACTGCCACACCAAACTTGGCAGCATCACTTTCCATCCGCTTTAGCACATTAAGATCACTTTCAAGTGCTGCAACCTCTGCTTTTTTACCAGCATTTTTAGCCTGAGCAATGGCAAGCTCCAGCCCTTCCTGGGTAACAGACACCTCCAGCAGTTTCTGCTCGTGCATTTGCAGCGAGCAGTCACGTCCACCCATGGAAATACACCATTCGCCATTGCCCAAAAGCTGAATCTCATTATGTCGTGTTTGCTCAATGTTAAGCTCAACAAGTACGTTTTTATTATCACCAACACCATTGGCCTTAACCTCGTTTAAAACTTCACGTACCAATGTTGCTGTTTCGCTGGCAGCTTCTTTTATCTGGGCATCTGTGGGTGCCTTGATGTTTAAAAGTGAGGCACCAAGGATACGCTGCCCCTTGCCACCACCGCCGCCAATAGCCTTCAGGCGGATACGGCTGCCAGGGTACTCCCTGAACATATCTTCCACTTCACAACGTACCTGGTCACTTAGCTCTTCAATGGAGTAGATATCGATACCTTTTGCATAGGATGCATAAAGTATTGCATCGGCAAGCTCTTCCAAAGCCAGGTTGCTGTCATTTAGTACTGCTGCATCAAGCTCAAGCCCTTTGGCAGTCACCAGAGCAAGCAGCTTTTCGCGGGAAGGATGCTTTTTAAGCAAGGTGCGGGCAGTTACATTGTTAATACCAGGGGTAACCGAAACCCCCACCTGCAATGCGGTTCTTTTAGCTTCATCCTTTTTACCGGCATCGGCCTGTGTGCGCGAGTTGGGACCAATAAAGGCAAGCCCTGCTTTTTCTATGGCTGCAACAAACTCTTCATCTTCAGCCATAAAGCCATAGCCGGCAAAAATGGAATCATAACCGTTATCTTTGGCTATCTGGATAATCTGCCCTATCCGCTCTACCCGCTCTTCCTTGCTGGCACCGGTGTAATCAGGCACCCTGTGCACGTTATCCGGGTTTTTAATCTGACGCAGTTCTGGTGAAAGTGCGTTTGGATAGACAATGGAATCTTTTTCTGAAAGTAAAATACCCACATGGGTCATACCCATTTCGTTAAAGACATCCAAAGCTTCTTTGCGTATTGGTCCACGGCAGACAATCAGTGGTTTCAGATCTTCACAGGAAAAGGAGCGCACCCAGGCTGATTCCGAGGTGCCAAGTCGTCTGTCCCGATGGATCAGAGGGTTATTCATATACAGATCATTGGTCTTGGTCATGGCTATCTATCTCCAGTTTTTGTTTAATTTAGTGGAATTCACGCTGTGGACCCGACATGGGACCAGCCTTGTAATGCCTGAGCAAAAAGCCCATGTTCTCACCCAGCACCTGGCGTAAATCTGTTGGCATAACAATTGAAGAGATTGAACCCAATGACAAACCTTCTTTCGGGTTCATCAGTTCTTTTTCATAACGCTGGTTGAGTACGGCTTCTTCTGTGCGTAGCCACTCTGCCACTTCTTTTTCTGCATCTTTTTTGGCAGCAGCTCCGTCCATACCGGCAGTTGTTCTTTGTGCCACACCTTTTTTAAGCATTTCTGCTGCTTCGGCACGGATTTTACGCAGCTCATCTTTGTAAACAAACTCTTTACCCGCAGGTCCCATAACAGCAAGGCGGGTAGTTGGCAGAGCCAATACCAGGTCAGCACCTGTTGGATAGTTGTTGTAGGAGGCATAGGCACCACCAAAAGCATTGCGCAGGATTAACAAAATCCGGGGGGTGCGCACATCAACGATGGAGTCAAGCATTGAACGACCTGCCTGAACAATGCCCCGTGCTTCCTGCTCACTGCCAGGCAAGAAACCAGTGGTATCCTCCATAAAGATAATTGGAATGTTGTAGATGTTACAGAAACGGACAAAGCGGGCTATTTTCACCGCTGAATCGCAGTCTATCTGACCTGAAGCAACTGCCGAGTTGTTGGCAACAAAGCCGACCACATTGCCGCCAAGACGACCAAAGGCGGTTACCACTTCACGGGCACGCTCTGGTTGCAGTTCAAAGTAATCACCATGGTCGCAGACCTGCTGGATGATAATGGAGACATCAAAAGGTGTGTTAAAACCGGTGGGGGAGTTAAATGCTTTTTTCAGCAAGGTGTTGATTTCCCAGGTTTTGCGCTCCAGCGGATCACTGGTTTCCTGGTAGGGTGCCATGGTGTAGTTGTTATCAGGAATGTAGGACAAAAGCCTGGCAGCCGTGCGCAGTGCAGCGACCTCATCATTTACTGTCAGGTCTGCAACGCCGGATTTGCCATGTACCTTGGGACCGCCAAGGTCTTCAGGTGTTACATCTTCGCCAAGCACTGACTTGACTACACCTGGACCGGTCAGCCCGAAAAATGTGTCATTTGGCTGAATAACAAAGCTTCCCTGCCTTGGCAGGTAGGAACCACCACCGGCATTAAATCCAAACATGCACATGATTGATGGAACCACACCGCTGATTCTGCGTAAGGCTGTAAAAGCTTCGGCATATCCGTCAAGACCACCAACACCGGCAGGAACAAAAGCACCAGCCGAGTCGTTCATACCGATTACCGGAATCCCTTTTTCACCTGCCATTTTAAAAAGGTTGGCAAGCTTGGTACCGTTTGTGGCATCAATGGAACCTGCGCGTACGGTAAAATCATGACCATAGACTGCAACATCACGACCACCGATATTTAAAACAGCAGTAACAAGTGATGCACCATCCAGGTTTTTACCCCAGTTTTGGTAAAGTACATTGGGTGCGTGGCTGGATAGCACTTTCAGACGCTCCCAAACGGTCATACGCCCTTTAAAATGCTGCTTTTCTATCTGCTCGATTTTAACTGATTTTACCGGTCTTTGAATCAGCTCATAGCCTTCTTTCATCGCCTCTTCGTAGGGACCGGTGGTTTTACAAATTTCGCCAGGAATATTAAACTCAACTTTCTCTGGCGGATCAAATGGATTGCTCAATACTGGCTTGATCGCTTTACTGGACATGGGTAATCTTCCTTTTCTGTAATGTTTTCGGCCATCAGTAACAACAAAGCACTATCTGGAAACAACAGCTAACACAAGTACTGCAGAATCAGTTTTTGAGACAAGACGATGGCGTAATGATGAATCAAAATATACGCTGTCACCTTCATTCAGTTCAAATCGCTGGTCTTCAAGCAGCAATTCTGCAGTTCCCTTCATAATAAACAAAAACTCTTCACCATCATGGCTGTAAGTATTCTCCTCTGCAGGTTTCTCAATCACACTTAGCAAAAATGGCTCCATTTTTTTGTTTTGCTTGCGCCATGAAAGAGATTCGTAGGAATAACCCTGACTGGTGCCTGCGCGAGAGATAACCCTGGGCATCAGCTTGCGATCATTGGCGCGAACTATCTCATAGCGACACTCTTCCTCATCTTCTGCAAAAAAGTGACCTATTTTCACATCAAAAAAACGGGCGATTTTAGATAGTGTGGCAATGGGAGGAGAAACATTATTGTTTTCAATCTGGGAAATAAGCGCGGGAGAAAAGCCGGTTTCCTTGGCCACTGCCTGTAATGTCAGCTTTTTTGCCAACCGCAGTTTTTTTATTTTTGCACCAATATTAAATTCATTACTCATAAAAATCGTCCACCAGAAATATAAACATGTTTTGTTTTGGGGGGTTGTATACGATAAGCGGTTATATTGTCAATAAAATAGTTTTATTTGTAGCAAAAATAACAACTTTTGGCACTGGTTATATTGTAAAAAACATGCCGTCAAAGGCAAATTCCACCCCTTCTGGCAGAAGATGACCGTCTGAATATGAAACTTCATGGGTTAAATGGGTAAGGATAATCCTGCTGGCTCCGATGTTGTGGGCAGCTTCAATGGCACTCATAATATTAAAATGGTAAGGATGTTTTTTCCAGCGCAGTCCGTCAATAATTACAGTTTTTACATCTGCCAAAAGTGATTTGGAAGTAGCTGGTATGGCACTGCAATCGGTCAGGTAGGCAAACGAATCTATACGATAGCCGCAAGAATGACCTGCACCATGTATTAGCGGAACTGGAGTTATTTCCAGACCAAAAAGAGAAAAGGAATCGGTAATAATATTGGGCTGCAATAAGGGAGGGTGTGTGCCGTTATTTTCACGGCTGAAAATGTAACCAAAGTTGCTATTAAGCTGTTTTATAGTGGCAGCGTCACCAAAGCAGGGAATAACTTTATTGTGCTGAAAATGAAAACCACGCAAATCATCAATGCCATTTGTATGGTCAGCATGATAATGTGTAAAAAGTACTGCATCAATATAATCAATTTTATTGTGCAGCATCTGCATACGCAAGTCAGTTGAGGTGTCAACAAGAATGCGGTATCCTTGATTACAAATCAGGATGGAGGTTCTGCTGCGGTAGTCTTTTGGATCTGTTGAACTGCATACAGAACAATTGCAGCCGACCATTGGCACACCAGTGGATGTACCGCTTCCAAGAATGGTAATTTCCATGGCACCAAGCATAACAAAGCTTTTTTTACCAGGCAAGGCACTCTTGCAGCTTTACTGCCAGAATCAGCGTGCAACAAATATCACGTAAATATCCTGACAACCTCTATTGTCTTTTAACGTTATGTAAGTTGTTGTATTTTAAGGCGAATGGCTGCAACACAATATGATTGGAAAGGTTTGAATGATGCGTTTATTTTTGAGCTGTTTACTCTTGCCTATGCTGTTACTTACCTGCGGATGCTCGGCATTACCATTTGGTACAGGATTAAATTCTGCCCCCCCGGTTCTGGCTCTGGAAGAGGCTGAAAAGCGTCCGTACATCAAAATTGGTCGCATAAACGTCAGGCGCACTGTGTATATTAACGACTATGTAATGTCACCAAACTTGCAGGAATGGGCAGTGGAAGCACTGCAACATGAGGCAGAAAAACTTGGGGCTGATGCGGTCATTTTGCCGGAAATATCAAGCAGGGAATTAAGCCAGATCGGCTTACCGTCTTTCCCTGCCACAGAGTACAAAGCTGCTGGCACAGCAATCCGTTTTAAGCCGTAAAAAAATATAAAGCTGTGTGGATGAAAACAAACTTGCTCGCCAAAGGCTATTTCTGAAGGTCACCAAAACCTTCTGCTAAAAACTCGCGGGAGTAGCGGACATAATTATCAGCTGACTTTTTCAGCCAGGCAATCTCCTCTTTGGTCAAATCCCTTTTATAACGGGCAGGCATACCCACCCAAAGGGTGTTGGGCGGGATGACGGTTCCTTCTGTAACCATGGCACGTGCCCCCACCAGGGCACCCTCACCAACCACTGCCTTATCCATCACCATTGCCTGCATACCGATAAAGCAACCATCTTTAAGCGTACAGCCATGCAAAGTAACACCATGTCCCACTGTTACATCATTACCAATAACAAGCGGTGCGCCAGGATCTGCCGCGTTTTTTTTATGGGTTACATGCAATACCGACATATCCTGAATATTACTGCGCTCACCAATGGAGATAAAATTAACATCACCACGTGCAACAACATTATACCAGATGCTGGACTTGTCACCTATGCAGACATCTCCAATTATTACAGCTGTTTCGGCAATGAATGCCGATGGTGCAATTTCGGGTTTCAGGTTTTTGAACTCTCTTATCATTGTAAAACTTCCTGCACTTCAGCTATAGATTTGATCAGAAAATCCCCTGATCATCACGGATATCAACACTGGCTTGAGAACGCAGCTCTTTCATCCATTGAGCAAATCTTGCCTCCTGCTTTGCCCGATAAAGTTGCTCTTCGATCTCATATTTAACTGCTTCCAAAGGCTTGTACCTAGTGGCAGACCTTTCCTCCAGCTTTACAACATGAAGACCGGAAGGAGTAACAACAAGCTCACCAACCTCGCCAGGTTTTAGTGGCATCAGGGCGTTTTCAAACTCGGCAAGCATATCACCATGCTTGAAAAAGCCTAAATCTCCACCGTCATTTATGGCTCCCGGGTCATCAGAATAATGCCTGGCAAGCTCTGCAAAATCTTTTCCTGATTTTGCATCATGCAGAATATTTAATGCCTTTGCCATTGCTTGTTTAACACTGGCATCATCGGCATCTTTATCCATCTTTATATAGATATGGCGGGCGCGAAGTAGTTGTTCTTCTGCAAATTTTGATAAGTGCTCATTGTAGTAGGTCTCAATATCCTGATCCGTAATATTAACCTTGGATTTGACCTCTATACTTATAAGTCTTGTGCGTTCAAGCTGTTCTCTTACCTGTGCTTCATACTGTGCATAACTGAACCCCTGGGCTTGCAAAGCAGCTTCCAGTTGAGCCTGGGTCATGTTGTTATTTTGTCTTTTCACATCTTCAATGGCGTGGCGAACCTCATCACTGCCGATCTCAATCCCCAATTCTTTAGCTTTTTGTTCTGTAAGATGCTTTTCAATCAAACGATCCAGCACGGTTCTACGCAAATTAAGCCGTTCCGCAGCCGGCAGTACACCCTTTTTTGTAGCCTCTGCCTCTAAAAATACTGCTTCGCGCATAACCTCGTTAAAAGTAATAATTTCGTTATTAACAACCGCAGCTACTCCGTTTAACCTGTGCGCACCCGTTGTAAGCTCTGGTGCAGCTATGGAGATATGCTGCACAGACGGCTGGGTCGGCATCAAGGACACAGAATCATCTTGGACAATTTCAGGACTACTTGAGCAGCCGTAAAAAACAAGACTCACGATTAGCGTTGCAATTAAATTTCCGGATTTCACATAAGCCTCTGTTAAATTATCTTAAACTGTCAAATATAAACAAATTACTTCTCGGAGTCTGTTACATCAGCTTTATCAGGCGACGGGTTTTTTGTATCAGGAAGACCGGCACTGTCAGTTTTTTTATCAACAACTTCAATTTTTGCATCCTTACGCAATCTTTCTTTAATCTGCGCAAAGACCTGTTGCTGTTTTTCCGGAACCAGAACTGCCTTAATCTGCTCACGTGATTCTTCCATTGTACGGATTCCAGCAGGGCGTTTACCTGTTACATTTATAATATGGTAACCAAACTCGCTTTTTACCACTCCAGACAGCTCACCTTCTTGCAAAGCAAAAGCAGCCTTTTCAAAAACCGGTACCATATGCCCTTTTTCAAACCACCCCAAATCACCGCCAGCGGATGCTGAGGAGTCTATTGACTTGGCTTTGGCTAAATCTGCAAAAGTTGCACCTTTTTTAAGCTCTGCAAGTATTTCATCAGCCTCTTGTTGTGTTTTAACCAGAATATGACTGGCTTTAACTTGTTCGCCTGATTTAAACTTTTCTTTGTTTTGATCATAAAATTCTTGCAGCTCTGCATCACTGATTTTCGATTCAGTTTCAATTGTTTTTTTCAGGTAAACATCAACAATAATACGGTTTTTTATGTCAGCAAGTTTTTGCTCAACTTCACTGCTTTTGTCAGTTCCATCTTTTTTAGCCTGCTGCAAAATCAGTTCGCGCATTATTAAAGTCTCAATCATTTCTTTGCGCCCATCAGGCGTTGCTGCCATCCCCCTTATGTAATCGGGTAATGTGCTGACTTCATTATCGAAATCAACAGATGTTATTTTAACGCCATTTACAGTTGCAATAACTTCAGCCTGCTTTTCAACTTCAATAGACTTTTCACTGGCAGCATCTTTATCCGGACATGCTGTTAGGATAAAAACTGCAAGAACCGCTGTTGTAAGGAACAACACTCTTTTTTTCATAGAATCTCCTTCAAATGACACATTAAAATATACAAACATTTTTATTCCAAAGCCATAATATCTACAACAAAAAAGGCTCTGTTTCTTAAATAAACAGAGCCAGTGTTCCGCAGCGTAAACAGGCTTAAATGCGTAGTGTTAACAGCATCTTTTCAGCTACATCTGAACCACTAATGCTGTATGTTCCATCAGCAAGCTGTTTACTGATTTCAGCGACTTTATCAATCCTGAAGTTACTGGTGGAAGACGTGGCAGGTGCAATACCATCAACAAGCTTTGTCAGATGAACTTGAAAAGGACTTTGCTCCCTGTTTTCATATTGCATAGCCTTGAGCGGCATTGCGCCCCTTAAGCCCGATACCTTTTCTATATTCATCGTGTTTAAATAGTCTGAAGTAATTTTCATGGAATGCCCTCCGATAGTTTATATATCGGCAAACAATCAATAACTTAAAGTGGTTTTTAATGTATCTCAATAAAATAATGCAAAACCGAGCCAAAGACAAATTAACATGCTTTATAGAACACCAATAGCTTAAACAGCAAAAGCGACACCAAACCAAGGCATCGCTTTTACCAATCTATGGGCAATCTGTTAAATTAACTTTACAGCTTGTTCCGCAAATTGCAAAATACATGAAGGAATCATTCCAGGTATCAGTGTACCCATGGCTGATACTGCTAAAGCAACTGAAACAGGGGCACCAATACTAAACCAATCAAACTCGTTTTCAGCAGGCTTCATGTACATGTAAACCATTATACGCAAGTAGTAGTAAACAGATGCTGCGCTGTTTAAGACACCTATTATTGCCAACCAAACATAGCCTTGCTCTACTGCACCTGAAAAAAGGTAAAACTTACCAATAAATCCGGCTGTGGGTGGAATCCCTGCCAGCGAAAACAGGAACAACGACATAGTTGCTGCAAGTAAAGGTCTTTTTTGTCCCAAACCTGCAAAATCGTATACAGACCCGTTAGACTCTCCCTTTTTACCTATCAGTACAATTACTGCAAACGCACCGATATTCATAAATGTATAGGACAGCATATAAAAGAGGATGCCCGAAGAACCTGTTGAGTTTGCTGCTGTAAAGCCTACCAAGGCGTAGCCAGCATGGGCAATAGAAGAGTAGGCAAGAATTCTTTTAACATTATCCTGTCTAAGAGCAGCCAGGTTACCAATGGTCATTGTCAAAACAGCAATGATCCATAACAGTTCAGTCCACTGAACAACAAGTGTTGGGAAGGCAACAAAAAACAATCTCAAAAATGCTGCAAAACCAGCTGCCTTTGGACCTGCGGACATAAAGGCTGTCATGGGGGTTGGAGCACCTTCATAAACATCTGGTGTCCACATATGGAAGGGTGCTGCTGCAATCTTGAAGGCAAAGCCAGTAAAAATCAAGAGCATACCTGCCAGCAACATAGTGTTGTGCTGACTTATCCCGTACTGGTTAATGGTTAGAGCTATTTGTTCAATACGTGTTGTACCGGTAACCCCATAAACCAGTGCCATGCCGTAAAGCAGGAATCCTGTGGAAAAAGCCCCAAGAATAAAATACTTCAAGCCTGCCTCATTTGATCGCAGACTTTCACGGTTAAAGCCAGCCAATACATACAAAGTAATTGACATCAGCTCCAGACCGAGAAATATTGTCATCAGATCTGTGCCGGACGCCATCAGCATCATACCTGTGGTGGCAAAAAATATGAGAGGATATAACTCGCCGTGGTTACAATTTTCACGTTCAAAATAGTGATCACTGATTAAAACTGACAGTCCTGCTGCCAACAGGAAGGTTATTTTGAAAAAAACCGCAAAATTATCCAAAACAACAGCACCACTAAAGCTGGAAACAGTTTGACCCCATCCGCTTACAGTAGCAAGACCTGCACCCAAGAGACCTACCACTGAAAGCCAGGTCAGGTATGTTTTGTTTTTTGCCGGAATAAATACATTTATCAGCAGCATAGCCATTGCAAATACTGACAGAATGATTTCTGGCAAAATTGTTACCAGATTAATTGAGTCAAAAAGTTGAGCTACATTGATTTCCATTTAGCTGTCCTCCAGTAAAAAATAAGCGTTTTACTCAGTTTGCTGCCGGTTGAACAGCAGATTGTGGCATTGTCTCGGTTAAGGAGTCCATTGGAATGGTCTCAGGCATCACAAGGTGTGTGTTTTGATCCTGGACTCTTGTTTTAGCAATAACTTTCTGAATGGACGGCTGCATTTTTTCTAAAAACGGGTTGGGGTAAACACCAATCACAAAAATAAGTACTACAAGTGGTGCCATAATGATGATTTCTCGGATGTTCAAATCCTGAAGCTTTTGGTTTTCAGGATTTTCAAGCTCACCAAACATAACCCTTTGAAACATCCAAAGCATATAAACAGCAGCCAGAATAACGCCACTTGTTGCAATAATTGCATACCAACGCAGGCTACTTTCATAAGCACCCATCAAAACAAGAAACTCACCAACAAAGCCGTTCGTACCTGGTACACCTATTGAAGACAAGGTAACAATCATGAATATAGTTGTAAAAATCGGCATCTGTTTGGCTAAACCACCAAAGTCAGATATAAGTCTTGTATGCCGACGTTCATATATGAACCCAACTATGAGGAACAGTGCGCCAGTGGAGATACCATGGTTAACCATCTGAATCATCCCGCCAGACAGCCCTTGCTCATTAAGTGCAAATAGACCAAGCACAACATAACCAAGGTGGGCAACCGATGAATAGGCAACCAGTTTTTTTACATCTTCTTGAACCATTGCTACAAAAGCTGCATAAATTATACCTATTACCGACAATACTGCGATAAGCGGTGTAAACTGCGCCGTTGCTTCAGGGAAAAGAGGCATTGCAAAGCGAATAAAACCATATGTACCCATTTTAAGCAGAATTGCAGCAAGTATCACTGAACCAGCAGTTGGTGCCTCGGTGTGAGCATCCGGCAACCATGTATGCAACGGAAACATTGGACACTTGATTGCAAAAGCAAGAGCAAAGGCAAGAAACAACCAGGTTTGTGTACCAGAATCAATGGTGAGGTTATAGAAGTTAACCAAACCAAAATCAGTGATGCCAGCATTTGTGCCAAGGAAGTACAGATAAATCAAGGCAACAAGCATCAATAGTGAACCAACCATGGTATAGATGAAAAACTTAACTGCAGCATAAACCCGGTTCTTGCCACCCCAAATACCTATAATAAAATACATAGGTATGAGCATAAGCTCCCAGAAGATGTAGAACAAGAAAAGGTCGAGGGAAATAAAGGCACCCAACATGCCGACTTCAAGCAAAAGAAGACAAATCATGTATTCCTTTACTTTATCTTCAACTGCATTCCATGTAGATAACACGGCAATGGGCATGATAAACGTTGTCAGAATTACAAGCCAGATTGTAATGCCATCAATGCCCACATGATAGCGCATGGCAAAGGGTCCCGCAGCTATCCATGGAACGTTTTCTACAAACTGGAAGTCTGCAATGGTCTGAAACCCTGAAAGCACTGGTAAAGAAACAATAAATGTAGCAATAGTGGTTATTAAAGCTACCGTACGCAGCACTCCATTATTCCCTTTAGGAATAAAGAGTAGCACCAATACCCCAACTATGGGTAAAAAAGTCATCAGGCTCAGAATGTTACTCATTGAATCTGCTCCTTTACACAGAGTAAAAACTGTTAATTACTTAAATAAGTAGTAGCCGAGGATGACCACCACACCAAAAACCATAGTCCAGGCATAACTGAATACTTGACCGGTTTGCAAATAACGTAATACACCACCAAAAGACATTACAACATGTGCAACTCCGTTTACAGCACCATCAACAACCAGGACATCAAAGCCTTTCCACAAGAATCTTCCTAAAGATTTACATGGATTTACTATCAAGAAATCGTACAGTTCATCAATGTACCATTTATTGTAAACGGCTCTGTGCAAACCTGGGAAAGCTGCTGTAATCTTGGCAGGTAAAGACGGATTAGAAAGGTACAGAAAAGCTGCAACAGCTATACCAACCAGCGCAATAGCAACAGATAGTGCCATTAAACCCCATTCGGTAGCATGACTGACCACTTTGGGATGCTGGGCATTTGCAGCCATATATTCATTAGCATTGGCAAAAACCGGGTGCAAATAATGCTCTAGATAGTTTGGGATACCACCCAGGGCTTCACCTATAACATGTGGTATTCCGATGTAGCCACCAACAACTGAAAGTGCAGCCAAAACTATAAGTGGAATCACAATAACCATTGGTGATTCATGTAAATGCTTCTCAGCACCAGCCTTAATTCTGCACTCTCCAAAGAAAGTCATGAAAACAAGTCTGAACATATAAAATGCGGTAAGTCCAGCAGCTATGGCACCAAAACCAAACAACACTAGGTTAAGCCCACCATGTAGCGGATTTGCAAAAGCCATTGCCAAGATTTCATCTTTGGAGAAAAAGCCTGCAAACCCAGGAATACCAGCGATTGCAATGGTCGCCAAAAGGAAAGTGATAAAGGTCAGAGGCATATACTTCTTTAATCCACCCATATTGCGCATATCCTGAGGGTCATCATGGGAGTGAACCTCATGCAAGGCAAGGTGCATTGAATGAATCACAGCTCCGGAACCGAGGAACAGACAGGCTTTGAAAAATGCGTGGGTCATCAGGTGGAACACACCAGCTGTGAACGCCCCCACACCCATGGCAAGAACCATGTATCCCAACTGTGAAACTGTGGAGTATGCCAAAACACGTTTGATATCATTTTGTGCTGTGCCAATAGTGGCAGCAAATAGAGCTGTACAGGCACCAATCACTGCTACTACAATCATTGTTTCAGGTGCGCGAACAAAAATGTAACTCATCCTGCCTATCATATATACGCCTGCCGTAACCATTGTGGCAGCATGAATCAGCGCTGAAACAGGTGTTGGACCTTCCATGGCGTCAGGCAACCAGGTGTAGAGCGGAATCTGGGCTGATTTTCCTGTGGCACCGAGGAAAAAGCAAAGTGTAATGAATGTAACTACTCCACCTGTGGGCAATAAATGAGCATGTTGAGAAAGCTCAGTAAATTTAATAGTCCAAACATTGTGATTTTGCCCCAGATACCAGAATAGACCAAAGATACCAAGTAAAAAGCCAAAGTCGCCAACCCTGTTCATAACAAAAGCTTTTTTACCAGCATCCCCAGCAGACTTCTTGTGGAAATAGTAGCCAATCAGCAAGTATGAACAAAGTCCCACACCTTCCCATCCTACAAACATAAGCAGAAGGTTATTACCCAGTACCAGCAAGAACATGGAGAATACAAACAGGTTTAGGTAGGCAAAGAAACGATAAAAGCCTTCTTCACCGTGCATATAACCGATTGAATAAATATGAATCAGAAAACCAATACCTGATACGATCAGAATCATTAAGCAAGATAGTGGATCAACCAGGAAAGCTACATCTGCATTAAAGTTGCCAGCAGTCATCCAGGTGAATATCTTGACGTCAACAACCCTGCTATCAGCTGGCAAGGAGAGCAGCTTGAAAAAAGTGCAACATGAAACAATAAAGGAACCCAGAACAGCCAAAGAAGCTATTCCACCTATCACTGTTTCATTTTTTATTCTTTTCCCAAGCAGACCGTTAATAACAAAACCGATCAGAGGAAACAATGGAATTAGCCAAACATTCTCAAACATTGAGGTACTCCTTTTATTCGTCTTTATCCATCAAACTTAAAACAAGTGGATTAATTTGTGTTTTACCACTTCATCAAATTGGCATCATTTGCATCTATCGACTCTCTATTCTTAAAGAAGGCGATTATCAGTGCCAAACCAACAGCAGCCTCAGCAGCAGCAACTGTCATGGTAAAAAAAACAAATATTTGACCATCAAGATTACCCAAATGCCTAGAAAGTGCCACAAAAGTAAGGTTTACTGCATTAAGCATCAATTCAATGCACATGAACATGACAATCACGTTCTTGCGTACTAGCACCCCAATGGTACCTATTGAAAATAAAATCGCACTCAGTACCAAATAGTTAGACAAATTATCCATAGCAATAAACCCCTAAGATAGATTTCTTTTGGACAAAACTACCGCACCCACAATTGCTGAAAGCAGTAAAATTGATGTTACCTCAAAAGGCAGAATGAACTCAGTAAACATCACAGTACCAATTAGCTCTGTATGACCGACCTGCTGAATTAACTCAGGAGTGATAACCCCGGGCAAATCAATGATCTTACCACGAGCAAGGAATGTACTTGCAAGAAGCAGTGTCATGATACCCAAGACTGTGCCCAGAGCTGTGTTATGGAAAGCCTTACGATTAGCATCAGTCCGGATGTTTAAAAGCATAATCGTAAAGACAATTAAAACCATTATGGCACCTGCATAGACAATAACTTGTATGGCTGCCATAAAAGGTGCGTGCAGCATTACATAAAAAGTCGCAATACAGAAAAAAGTCATTATCAGCGACAGTGCGCTATTAATCGGGTTCTTACATGTAACTACTAGAAGAGCCGAAACAACAGCAACAATGGCTACCAATGCAAAAAAAAGTGCGGAAATGTCCATTTACTGCGCTCCTTTATTTCTTTTCTAAAAGTCTTTCTTTAACAAACAGAAAGTCTTTTCTATGATAATTAGCAAGCTCAAACTCACCTGTCATTTTAAGTGCATCAACAGGGCAGGCTTCAACACAGTATCCGCAAAATATACAACGCAGCATGTCAATCTCATAAACAGCCGCAAACTTGTCGTGATTTTCATCCTCTCCAGCTTCGACACGAATACATTTAGCAGGACAAACCGTTGGACATAAATAACAAGCAACACACTTTGCTTTGTTGTGTGAGACTTTCAAAGCATGTAAACCACGAAAACGTTCAGCTACTTTAGGCTTCACTTCAGGATACATCAAAGTAATCGGCTTCTTGAAGAGGTGCGATAAAGTAATTTTCATCCCTTGTATAATCGGTGTAAATGGATTCGGCATAGCTTCTTCCTTTAAATAATTGTACGTGAAATCAGATAATTGTTTATTAACCAAAGAATGTATTAAAACCTAAAGACCCTGCAATTGCTGTCAAAACTATCAAACATAAGGCCGTAGGAAGCAAAACCTTCCAACCTAGAGACATCAGTTGGTCATAACGATACCTAGGCACAGTTGCTCTGATCCACATGGTCAAAAACATTAAGAAGTAAACCTTTGCAACAAAATATATCGGTGAAAGAATTGGAATTGTGCTGCTAAATGGACCATCCCATCCACCCAAAAACATGGTGGCAGTAATGGCACAAACAGTTACCATGTTGGCATATTCTGCCATGAAAAACATGGCGTATTTCATTGAAGAATATTCAGTACAGAAACCGGACACAAGCTCTGTTTCTGCTTCAGGTAAGTCAAATGGTGTTCTGTTAATTTCTGCCAAAGCACATACGTAAAACAGGAAAGTTCCAACAAAGGTCATGGGGTTACTCCAAATAAACCACCTGAACCCTTCTTGCGCTTTAACAATTTCATGTAAGGAAAGAGAACCTGCCAGCATAAACACAGGTATAATTGCAAAGCCTGCTGCAAGCTCATAAGAGATCATTTGTGCGGAGGCGCGCAAACCACCAAGCAGTGAGTACTTACTGTTGGATGACCAGCCTGCCAGAACAATGCCGTACACGCCAAGTGATGCCAAAGCAAGGATATAAAGCACGCCAACGTTAAGGTCAACAACCTTACCCATGCCAGTATCATAATAGGCAGCTATCTGTAATGGAATCTTGTATCCCATAACTTCAATAGTATTGCCAAATGGAACAGCAGCAAAAGTCAGGAATGCTGGCACCAAAGCTATGAACGGTGCCAGTAAAAATGCAAGCTTATTTGATTCGCCTGGCACTATTTCTTCTTTAAAAAAGAGTTTAAGACCATCGGCAATCGGCTGCAAAAGCCCCATAGGTCCTGTTCTGTCAGGTCCTACACGCACTTGCATATGACCAATGATTTTGCGTTCAGCATAGGTTGCATAGGCAACAGATAAAAGTACAAAAACAAATGCAACCAGTACTTTCGCAACCATGGCGACGTAATAGTACATCGGCAGACCTAAAATCACGTTGTCCATCGTTCCCTCTTTCCTTCTTAGTTAGCGTTAAATTAGTCCAAGAGCCTATTTAGATACTTTTATGTTTGTCACAGGCAAACCTGACCAAATCTGATTAATACTATTAACATTAAAGTGGTACGGGCTAAAAGCAACACCAGCCTGCATACGTGGAGAAATCTTGACTTTAAGCTTAACCGCCCCTGCACTGCTACTCACATTAACCACTTCATCATCAGCCACGCCGAGATTTGCTGCATCAGTGCGAGAAAGTTCCAGATAGGCTTCAGGACACACAGACAATGGACCCTCACCATATAGAGACATAGTTCCGCAATGGAACAGTGCAGCACCTGTAAGTAGCTGTAACTGTCCTTTAACTGGTAAAGTCTTATCAGACTCAGGCACTATTAATTTGCAAGACAACTGGTTGTGCTTTACAAAAACACCACCTTCCGGAATTTCTGTATAATTAATGCCTTTATAAGCATCAATATTTGAAAAGACTTCTGCTGGTGTGGAGGGTGCGTCACCGCTTAACAAGCGTATCAGATCAGAATATAATTTAAGTTCAGTACGGCTCTTGGCAACTGGTGCAATTGCCGGCTTAACCTTTTGCAACCTGCTATCAGAGGCTGTAAAAGTACCTTCCTTTTCAGCATAGGAGCAGACTGGTAGAACCACATCTGCTTTTTGTGCCGTTTCTGTCAAAAAGAGATCTGCAACCACTAGAAATTCAACTGCGTCAAGGGCAGCATTTACCTTACTAAAATCAGGGTAAGAAACAATCGGGTTTTCACCAGCTATAAATAGTTTTTTGATGCTCCCTGAAGCACAGCCATTCAGGATACCAAATGCATCTAAGCCTTCACCCGAAGGTACAAAACCTACATCAACAGCACCTTGGCTATTGTTTTTCTCCTGCAAGACCAAAAGTCCGGAGCCTTCTTTACCCAACTTCCCTCCTAGTATTGCTAGGTTGGAAGCCGCATTAGCCAAAGCTGCATTATGTGATGGATAGGCAAGACCTGTTGAAAAAACTATCAAAGCTTTTTCTGCCGCAGCATATTTATGGGCAATTTCTTTTATAGCCTCAGGAGCAAGATTTACTTCTGCAGATATTTTTTCCGGTGCAAACTTGTCAAGATGAGATGCCAACTCAGCAAAACCTGGTGTCGAGTTATCAATCTTTGTAAGATTGTCATCTATTAACACTTTGGCAATTGAGTTGAGCAAAGTAATTTCTGTACCCGGCAAATGCAATAAAGTTTCAGCACCTGGCAGTTTACCAAGCTTTCCACGCTTGTCAGACAAAATAGCAAGCTTGGTATCCATATTTTTCACAGCCATGTTGATTTCAAAACCAGCAACAGGGTGCGTTTCGTAGATATCACTACTTATAGCCAGTAAAAAATCACTTTTCTGTATATCAAGAATTGTTGACGGGGATGCTGCTACACCGAGACTTTCTTTCAAACCTTTTGATACAGCCGAGTGTGCATAACCTGCGGAATGATCTATATTTGGAGTACCTACATGTTTTACCATTAACTGCTTTAGTAAGTACATCTCTTCATTACTCAGTCTGGGTGTGGCCAGAGCTGCTGCGGACTTACCAGCTCCTTTAAAGTTATCGACGATTATTGCCAGAGCCTCATCCCAGTCAGCCTCAACCAGTTCACCATTTTTTCTCACCAGCGGAGTTGCAAGACGCTTGTCAGAGTTTATAAACTGATAGCCAAAACGCCCACGTACGCAAAGCTGACCATTATGGAACCCCTGGTTTTCATCATACACAGTGGTTAATACCTTGTTGTCCTTGACACCCAGAGTAACACCGCACCCAGTACCACAGTAACCACAAACAGACTTCTTGTTATTTAAAGCCCAAAAACGTGCTTTAAACTTAAACGGTCTTGCCAGCAAAGCACCAACCGGACAGACTGAAATACAGGAACCGCAGAATTCACAATCCAGTGGACCATCAAACTCAGTCCCTATCTTGGTTTCAATACCACGGCTCATGAAAGTGAGGGCTCCACGCGAAACAATTTCGTCACAGATACGCACACATTTTCCACAAAGAACACAGCGGTTCTGATCCCTCTCAATCAGAGGATTATTGTAGTCAATTTCATGCTGGAATTTTTCATCTGCAAGTGGGTTAACATTGACTTTATGGTCATAAGCAAGGTTTTGAAGTTCGCAATCACCGCCTTTGTCGCAAACAGGACAGTCAAGAGGGTGATTCAACAGAAGTAACTCCAAAACCAGTTTTCTGGCCTTCTCAACAGCCTCAGTTGAGCTACGTACAATCATGCCTTCGGTGACAGGAGTAGTACAGGCAGGAATCAAACGACCCTTCATCTGTTCAACTTCAACAAGACACATTCTGCAAGCACCAAAAGGCTTGAGTTTTTTATCGTGACACAAAATAGGAATATTTATCCCCACCGCTTTGGCTGCGTCATAGATAGTAGCGTCATTTTCTACCGACACCTGCTTGTCATCTATTGTAAGTGTAACCATCTAAAACCTCGAATGCTTTTAAGTTAACCAGAGAGTACAAAACAAAGTTATTCAATTGCCATAAAGCGACATGCATCATAACAAGACTTGCACTTTGTACACTTGTCCTTGTCAAGATATGCTATTTGACCTTTTTCCCATACTATTGCATCAACCGGACATACTCTCTTACACGCACCACACTTAACACATTTGTCTTCCACAACTTCCCACAATAAAAGTTCTTTACAACTGTTTGATGGGCAGCGTTTATCATAAATGTGTGCTTCATACTCTGAACGGAAATAGCGCAGTGTAGACAATACCGGGTTTGGAGCTGTCTGACCAAGACCGCAAAGTGATGCTTGCTTGATAGTAGCTCCCATCTCAAGCAGTTGCTCTATATCGCCATCTCGACCGTTTCCTTCAGTTATGCGGATCAGTATATCCAGCATGGCTTTCAGACCAATTCTGCATGGAACACATTTTCCACAGGACTCCATTCTAGTAAATGTCAGGAAAAACTTGGAAACATCAACCATACATGTAGTCTCGTCCATAACAACAAGACCACCTGAGCCCATCATTGCACCAGCTTTAATCAGGGAATCATAATCAACAGGCGTATCCAGAATTTCTGCTGGTATACAACCGCCTGAAGGTCCACCTGCCTGAACAGCCTTAAACTTACGGTTATTAAGTATACCACCACAGACATCGTAAATAACCGAGCGTATGGTCATGCCGGCTGGAACTTCAACAAGACCGGTATGCTTTACCTTACCTGTAACCGCAAAAATTTTGGTGCCTTTGGTTGTATCAGTACCAATGCCAGCGTACCAATCAGCACCTTTATGAATAATATGTCTGACGTTTGCAAAGGTCTCTACGTTGTTGATGTTGGATGGCTTACCCCAAAGTCCTTTAACAGCAGGAAACGGTGGTCTAGGTCTGGGCATACCCCTTTCGCCTTCAATTGAAGCCATGAGTGCTGTTTCCTCACCACAAACAAAAGCACCAGCACCTTTCTTGATTCTCAAATCAAATTGAAAGCCCCAACCATGGCAGTTGTCGCCCAAAAAGCCCTTTTCGTAACAAACATCAATCGCTTTTTGCAAACGTGTAATAGCCAGCGGATATTCCGCACGCACATATACGTAACCAAAAGTAGCCCCAATTGCGTAGCCGGCAATCATCATGCCCTCTATCAATGAATAGGGGTCACCTTCAAGCAGTGACCTATCCATAAAGGCACCAGGGTCACCTTCGTCAGCGTTACATATTACGTATTTTTGCTTTCCTGGTGATGCAGCACAAAATGACCATTTCATGCCAGTCGGGAATCCACCACCACCACGACCACGCAAACCGGATTTTTTAACCTCATCAATCACTTGCGCCGGAGTCATGGTTTTTACGCATTTCTCTATTGCTTTAAACCCATCTTCTTCAAAAAAAGCCTCAAGAGATTCTGCATCTATTTGACCACAACCAGCCATAGATACACGCATTTGCGCATCAACAAACTGGTTGTAGTACGGCTTAGCCTTACGCTTTTCCAGTGGTTCGCCTGCAACAATATGCTCGTCTACAAGCTTCTCAACCTCTTCAGGCTGGACAAAGTCGTAAGTGGTCACACCTTTATCATCAACTATATCTACAAGCACATCGTTTGCGCACAATCCACGACAACCGGTCTTGATTATGTCGCAGCGCTTTCCAATTGTTGCTGAAATACCTTTGTCTTCAAGTACACGGGCAAATTCTTCTTCTACTTTTTTTGCACCTGCAGATATGCCGCCCGTTCCCTGGCAAATCAGAATTTTGATTGCTTCAGCCATAAGCTAAGTCCCCTGATAAATTTGACGATCCTAAATCGGACGGGAAGAGTAATCCTGAACAACCTCGTCAACCTTTTTAACTGTCATCTTGCCGTAGGTATCATCATTAACCATGGCAAGTGGTGCCATACCACATGCACCAAGACAGGCAACAACTTCAAGCGTAAATCGCTTGTCCGGCGTGGTTTCAGCATGCCCTACTCCAAGGCGCTCTTCAAAGGACTCCCTTATTCTTTCAGCACCCAAAACGTGGCAAGCTGTACCCATACAAATCCGGACAATAAATTTACCCCGCGGCTTCAAGTGAAACTGGGCATAAAATGTCAGAACACCATAAATCTGGCTTGGATACACATTCAAACGTTCTGCAATGTAGTAAACAACCGACTTGGGCACATATCCATATGCGTCCTGAACCCCTTGCAGTACTGGCATCAAGTTACCAGGCAGATCTATATATGACTGAATAACTTCCTCAGCTATGGAAAAATCTACTTGTTCTTCTTCCATTTCGTCTGTTTCTACTACTTCAACCGCCTCACTCATCGGCAATATCTCCTTATCAAGATTACAGGATTTAGCGGTCAATCTCCCCAAGAACAATATCAAGTGTACCGATCACTGCCACCAGGTCAGCCAACATACCACCTTTTGACATTGCTTCGAGAGCTTGCAGGTTAACAAAGGATGGCGGTCGGATTCTCATACGGTAAGGACGTGTACCTCCATCACTAACAATATAATAGCCAAGCTCACCTTTGGGTGCTTCTATACCAACATACGCCTCACCTTCAGGTACAGGGTATCCTTCACTGGCTATTTTGAAGTGGTGAATAAGTCCTTCAATTGTTCCATACACTGAGTCTTTAGGGGGGTAGCAAACTTGTGGATCATCAGCCAGAACAGGACCTGGCTCCAATCTATCAAGTGCCTGATTGATAATCTTACAGGATTCGTGCATTTCTTTAATGCGCAACTTGTACCGGTCAAATGTATCGCAATTGGTACCCACAGGAATTTCGAAATCGTATTTCTCGTATCCTGCGTATGGGATATCACGTCTCAAGTCAAAATCAACACCAGAACCACGCAACGCAGGCCCTGTAATACCAATATCTGTTGCATCTTCAGCAGATATAATGCCGTTGCCTACTGTCCGCTTGAGCCAGATAGGGTTATTGGTAAGCAGCCCTTCGTACATATCAAGATAGCCTGGCAGCACCTCTACATAATCACGCACTTTTTTCACAAAACCTTCAGGAACATCTGCTGAAAGCCCACCAGCACGGAAGTAGTTTGAGGTCATACGCGCACCAGAGATGAGTTCATATGTCTCCATAACGGTTTCACGCTCACGGAAAGCGTACAAAAACACTGTCATGGCACCTATATCAAGCGCGTGACACGCAATCCACACTAAGTGAGACTGTAATCGCGCCATCTCGGTCATAATTATACGTACTGTTTCAGCACGTTCTGGAACCTCAATCCCCAGCAGTTTTTCAACTGCCAAAATATAGCCTAGGTTATTGCTAATTGGCGCAAGGTAGTCAAGACGATCAGTTAGAGGCAGAGTTTGATGGTAGGTACGATACTCTGAAAGCTTTTCCACGCCACGATGCAAAAACCCGATATCAGGGTCTATTTTAACAATAGTCTCACCATCAAGCTCAATCACAAGCCGCAACACACCGTGCGTACTGGGGTGCTGGGGACCCATGTTAACTGTCATGATTTCTGTGTTCATTTATCGCCTCTTTACGTCCATTATTTATCTAATGCTAAACCAAAACTTAAGAAACCCTGCCACGGTACGGCTCGCGGTCAGGACCCTGTACCGGATAATCCTTGCGCAACGGGTGCCCCACCCAGTCAGCAGGCATAAGTATACGGCGCAGATCAGGATGCTTTGCAAAATCAATACCAAACAGATCGTACACTTCACGCTCAAGCCAGTTAGCTGAACCAAACACCTGCGTTGCACTCTCTATTTTGCATTCAGATTCAGACACAGGAGCCTTGACCCTGATCCTGTCTTTATTTTTAACCGAAGTTAATTGGTATACCATCATAAACCGGTCAGCCTTCACGCCCAACCAATCAACCGCAGTGACATCTGTGAGCATATCAAACGCACATTCTGATTTCAAAAACGCAAGAACTGGTATTATTGCATCCTTTGCCACGGTAACAATCCAGTCACCACGATCTTGCGTAACATCCAAAATAGCAGTGGAAAACTTTTCTTGCAGTCCCGGGACAGCGCGATGTATTTCAGACATAACAATTATACCTTTTCAGTTAAAATTTAAGTTTCATACAAAAACCAGGAAAAATGCCTTAAATCGTAGAGACCCGATCACCAAGACCAAATACTGCACCAAAGGAGTTTGCCTCGCCCATTATTTTGTCCTGCAACTTCATAAGACCGTACAAAAGAGCTTCCGGTCTTGGCGGGCAACCCGGTATATATACGTCCACTGGTAAAAACTCGTCAACACCCTGCACAACACTGTATGTATCAAAGATACCACCAGAACAAGCGCAAGCACCCATGGCAACAACCCATTTGGGTTCAGGCATCTGCTCATACACTGTCTTTATAACCGGAACCATCTTTTTTGTAACCGTACCGGCAATAATAATGCAGTCAGCCTGCCTTGGGGAGGCACGAAAGATAATACCGAAGCGGTCAAGGTCATGTGAAGATGCACCTGTTGCCATCATCTCAATGGCGCAACAAGCAAGACCAAAAGTCATTGGCCAGATTGATGATTTCCTGACCCAGTTGACCAGCATGTCAAGAGAAGTGACGGTTACACCACTACCCAGAGGCTGATTTACTCCCATTCCAGTGCTCCTTTTTTCCATACATATACGTATCCGACAAACAGAATCAGAATAAACACACCCATTTCAACCAGACCAAAAAGACCCAGCTTTTTATACAGGATTGCCCACGGATAGAGGAAAACAGCCTCTATATCAAATAGAATAAACAGCATGGCTACAATATAGAACCTGATGGTGAAACGCTCCTGGGCTGAACCCACAGGCTCGCAACCACACTCATAGGGCGAAAGCTTCAGCGCATTACGCTTTTTCTCACCAATTAGTGACGAGAAGACCAGCGAGCCAAGTCCAAAGGCTATCGCGACCAGCAACAACAGTATTATGGGTAAATAGGCTCCCAGCATTTAATTAAGACCTCCCCCGATCAATTGTCCTGAAAAGCTCAGGTATACTGTATACAAAACGTAGGTGAAAGTATTGCATTAACCCACCATTGTCAAGTATTTTTTGTGTACAGTTTTCAAACTCGTAATTCAATCGCCGTTTTTTTCAAGAACCTGTTGCAGTGCTGCCTCAATTGCTTCTACGCTGACCAAAGTATTAAAACATGGTCCAAATGGCCTTTCATTCAAAACACCTATAACTGGCAAGGGGTAGCAGTCTTTTATGCCCGAGGTAAGGTCGCGCTCACATGCCACTGCCAGAACAAGCCTTGGTCGCTTTTCAACAATAACCTTGCGCGCCAATGTGCCGCCCGTAGCCACTGACAGGTCAATATTATACTTTCTGCCAAGCTCCACCAGCTCCTTAATGTTGCAACGTCCGCAAAGCACACATTTGTTGATATCACCGGTAACCTTGATTTCACAATCAAATAGCTGAATACAGTGCGGCAACAATATCAACACCTTATCCGGCTTTATTTTGTATTTCTGCGCTATTACCAGTGAGTTATTCATCGCCACAAAAGACTGGCGTACCCTGTCCCGATCAAGCCCCAGCAGTTTGCCGACAAACTCGATTACAGGCAGCAAAAACTTGATTACAACCAGCCGCAACAGCCTGGAAAAGAACAGATCCTTACCAAGTGCGGTAGTCAAAACAAGTAAAACTATCCCCAACACAGCTATTGCACACAACACCACCAAGCCAAAGCCCACATAGCGGGGCAAATCAGGGTGTATATTTGCCAGACCTTTACTGGGAATCCACCAGGCAAGGAAGATTATCCCCACCAAAGCCATGCAGGTAAGCCCCATCAGACCTATAAAAAGACGTTTGCGGGGAGGAGCTGTTTTTTCTTCTGTTATGCTCACTTCTTCCCCACTGTTTCTGCATGTAACACACTGCCAACTTGCAGCGGATGCCCTGCAAGAAAGCTTGCTGCATCCATCCTGCGGCTGCCAGCTGCCTGCAATTCATGGATAATCAGTGACCCTTTACCACAGGCAACCTCTATCCCTTCCCTGTTTGCTGCAAGTATCATGCCTGGCTCACCAGTAGCACTGCCCATTTCGGTACGAAACAGCTTTAGCTGGGTATTATTAAAAAAGGTAACAGCACCTGGCCAAAGGGCAAATGCTCTGACCATATTAAAGATATGGGCAGCAGGCTTATTCCAGTCAATGATTCCATCTGTTTTTTTGAGCATTGGCGCGTAGCAGCTTTGCTGGTCATCCTGCTTTTCCGGTGTGATGGAGCCCTCTTTCAGACCGTCCAATGTTTCGGCAAGCAGCTGTGCACCAAGTATCGCCATCCTATCATGCAGGCTGGTTATGTTTTCGTCTGGGGCAATTGGCGTGGCACGCTTTAGCAGCATAGACCCTGTATCAAGCCCCACATCCATCAGCATGGTGGTTACACCGGTTTCTTTTTCACCATTGGCGATGCACCAGTTAAGCGGCGCAGCTCCACGATACCGTGGCAGCAGCGAGGCATGGACATTGACACAGCCATTTGGCGGGATTTCCAGTAAAGCTTTGGGCAGAATCTGACCAAAGGCAACAACAACTATCAAGTCAGGCTTTAGTTCGCGAATCTGTTCGATAACCTCTGGCACACGCACTTTAGCAGGCTGATAAATAGGAATATCATACTTTAGTGCAAGCTCTTTGACCGGCGGTGGCTGCAACTTTTGCCCCCTGCCTTTCGGGCGGTCTGGCTGGGTAAAAACCGCTACAACATCTTCGTTTCTGTCTATTAGCTTTTGCAAAGTCGGGCAGGCAAAATCCGGCGTACCCATAAAAATTATTCGCCAACCAGTCATAGTCTTCCCTTTTTTTTCTGTTTCTTTATATATAGCTCACGCTTTAGCGGAGAAAGCCTGTCCACAAACAGGATTCCCTCCAGGTGATCAATTTCATGCTGAAATGCAATAGCCAGCAGACCATCAGCCTGCCATAGCCGCTCCTGCCCATCTACAGTCCACCCCTTAACTGTTACACACTCATAGCGGTTAACATTTGCAGAGTAATCCGGCACTGACAGACAGCCCTCTTCTTCGCAAACAGCCCCTTCAGCATGAACAATTTCTGGATTTACCACTGTTATCAGCTGGCTGGCTTCATTTTTTGAGGCCAGATCAATAACAATCAGGCGCAGCGGAACACCAACCTGTGGAGCTGCCAGCCCCACCCCTGGTGCCGCGTACATTGTCTCAGCCATGTTGTCGGCAAGGGCAACAATCTCGTCGGTGATTTTTTCAACAGCCAGGGATTTGCGCTTTAACAGCGGATCCGGAAAAGAAAGAATGGGTAGAATCATATCTGCAATACCTGTTATTGTAACTTAAACGTACATTATAAAAATGTAAGGAGAATCTCTGAATATGTCCAGCTCTATACAAAGGATAGGCAAAACCACCGTGGTTGGAGAAAAAGGTCACTATCAAAGCAGCACACAGCGTAATCATTATGAAAAGCCTCGGCAGGAAAATCAGGATGAAAACGATCATATAGAGATTTCCGAAGAGGCTAAAAATCGCGCCCGCGGCAAACACAAAAGAAATATTCTGGAGCACCTTGAAGAAAGTTGAATCAGATGAAAAGTTTGCGATCTTCTTCAAACACCAGCCCAAACTGATCAAGCATACCTTCAAGCTGTTCACCTGACAACCCAAGCATGATTACAGAGCTGCTGTTTGCAAGATCAAGCTCTTTTTTGCTGTGAATGGTGCCAATACCAAGGCGATGACAAAAAAGATTTGCCAGGCTGACTACATTGGTAAGGCACAAAACATAGGGGTCTTCATCAGCATCAAATTCCGGGTTATGGTGGTGCATAACTGCTTTAACCAGATTTTCAGGGAAATTCCACTTGCGCACAACCAAAGCACCTGCCTCATCGTGGCTATAGGCAAAAAGCTGTGATTCAGCCGCTGCAAAAGAAATCTCTTCATTATAGCAGCGTTGTATCAGTTCCTGGAAGCGGTTTTTGTCGGTAAAGTTCATTATCTGCTTACCGAGATCATGGAACAGCCCGCCCAAGAAAGCTTCGTCCGGGTTTACGATTCCTGTTTCTGCTGCGATAATTCTGGCAGCAATGCCGGCACCAAAAGAGTGCTCCCACAAAAGCTTTTCTATCAACCCAAAAGGGTTATATACCTGCTTGGCAGAAGCTGTTACCACCACGCTTTTAAGGGTTACAAAGCCAAGCATCATAATGGCGTGCGGCAAAGTCTGTATCTGACTTTGGCATCCATAAAAAGAAGAGTTGGAGATTTTAAGCACCCGTGCCGCAACCGCAGGGTCAGATGCTATAATTCTTGCAAGCTCATCAGCAGTGGTATGCTCTTCCAGCACAAGACGCATAATCCTTGTTGCCACCATCGGGATGGTGGGCAGATCACCAGCTGATATGATTACCTTTTCCAGCTCTTTATTCATCCAACCCTCCGGATTCCCAAAACTCCAAAATCAATCAGCTGCTTATGTTAGGACATCCATATCCTGATAATCAAGTCCATCCGGCAGAATAATTTGAAATTTGCAGCATGGCGTGTATACTGCCATTACTTTCCAGCAAACAAAACTTTTTCAATGCAAGGCAAGGTTATTTTATGTTCAAAAATTTAAAAATTATACTGGCTGCATCAGCACTTACGGGATCAGCGCTGTTACTTACCGGCTTTACATGGGGATTTGGCAAAGATAAATGTTCGGCTGCTGCAGAGCTTGCACAAAAGCTCCCGGCAATTACAGATGATATACAGCGCAGCAGGCACGAAACCGAGATTATTACTTTATGCCCTGAAGGTGCTGCTGCCATGTTTGTTCAGGGGCTTCAGGCTGAAAAAAGCGGGGACCTGGATTCTGCAATTGCTGCCTACAGACGTGCCTTACAGCAAGAACCATCCCTGACAGCAGCAAGCGGCAACCTTGGCATATTGTACCAGAAAATGGGCTTGCCAGATGATGCTGCCGTAGAGCTTTCCAAGGCATTGTATAACGCTCCTTCTCCCGCTTACCACACTGCTTTTGCCAAGGTAATGGCTGAAAGACGCTTTTACTCTCTGGCACTTTACCACTATGGTGAAACCCTGAAGCAGCAACCTGATGATGCAGATGCAATTGCCGGTCAGGCAGAGGTATATTTTGCCCAGGGACAAACAAATCGTGCGGTGGGCGAATATCAGCGTGCCCTGCTGCTAAATCCCTCCCATGAGCAGGCTGCCCTTGAGCTGTCACGCTTTTACACCCAGCAAAACCAGCCTGATAAAGCCATTGATATTTTGAAAAAAGCTGCTGACGCAAACCCGCGTAACATCAGGTTACATCATGAGCTTGGCAATCTGTACAACACCAAAGGTGACAGGCAGCAGGCAGAATACGAATGGCTGCTTGGCGGACAAAAGACCATTGCAGCCACTGGCACACAACCATCACAGGCACAACATGGTGGTATTACACGTGGTGACCAGCTTGCAAAACAGGGAGATGTTGAGTGGGCTATTCAGGCATATCAATCAACTCTGGCAGAGCAACCTGATTCCGTCATCCCCTTTGAACGCCTGGGTTTGCTGTACATGCAGGCTGGTCGTGATGAAGAGGCAATTACTGCATTTCGCGAGGCAAGTTATCGCAGCTCCATGAATCCTGATGTCTACTACAATCTGGGGCTGCTCTATGAAAAACGTGACCAGCTTGATGAAGCAATAGTTTCATACAAACGTGCCATTGAACGTGATCCGCAATACGCAGAAGCCCGCCTTAAAATTGCAGACCTGCGCCTGCAGCGGGGTAATAGCCCTGAAGCCATTGAAGAATATGTTGAGTTTCTGAAAACCAGACCGGAAAGAGCTGACATACGGCTAAAACTTGCAGATGTATATTTAAAAACCAATCAGCTAAGTTATGCAGAAGAGTCATACAAAGAGGTGTTAAACCTTGCACCTGAAAACATCGAAGCCAACAAAGGGCTGGCATCCATTTATCAAAACAAGGGAGAAAACTCAAAAGCAATTGAGCTGTACCAAAAAGCTTTGGCTGCAAAACGTGATGATGCCGAAACCCGTAGTGCCCTGACTACTTTATATGTAAAAGAAAAGCAGTATGATGATCTTGCTGTGCTACTGAAAGAAACTGCCGAGCTGGCTCCTGAAGACCCCAACAACCATTACAAGCTTGGCCTTATTTACGATTTTAACAATGACTATGAAAAAGCAATCGAAAGCTACAAAAGCTGCATAGATCTTGCACCTGACCATGCCCGAGCATTAAATGCGCTGGGGCGCATCTACATGAAAACAGGTCGTCTGGCAGAATCGCGTGAAATGCTGCAAGCAGCACTAAAAGCTGATCCAAACCTGGTTGAAGCATCCGTATTGCTTAACAACATTCAAGATGACTTTAACCCTGTGCCCCGCAAGCTTACCAACAAGAAAAGACCTGTAAAAAAAGCTGTAAAAAAGAAACCGGCACCAAGAAAAGCTCCAGTAAAGAAAAAGCGGTAACAACATTGTCAATTCCGCAGATCAACGTTGTCAGGGAAAAAAGAACCCCTTCCAAACGGAAGAAGCCTAAAAGGATGAGGGCTGCCCTACCATGACTAAAGCAATAAGTAAAAAACCCTGTTTTCCCTTTTCTATTCCGCTATCGGCGGCAGCAAAACATACGTTGTACCTTGAGCCGTTTTTATCTGATTTTGAGCATAAAAATTACCCGCGTATAATTATTTACCGCAATATTGCAGCAGCAATAAACAAAAACAGAGAAAACGATACTGTTTCTGCTGCCACCTTGATGATTTACAGCAGCCTTCTGGATATTTACCGCTATCTGATTGACCAGCTTGCTGCTGAAGTGCAGCCTGAACCACTGATCTCAGCCTTGCAAAAAAGCGGACTTTCCCCGGATTCAGGCACAATACAATCAACCTGCCAGATATTTAACCGCCTGTTTCCCTGTGCAGAGCCGCCCCCAAATGCCCACCAGCTTGTACGTGAACTGCTTTTACTGCACGCCTTTGCAGAAAACCCGGCTGCTGATGAATTTAAAATCCTGCAAGACGACCAGGAACTTGCTGAAACCTCGGCTTATCATCTGATTGTCACAAAAACAGAAGAACAGCTGCTAAAGAGTCCTGTCCTGCCAGGATTTAATCTGACCATACCACAACTTTTACGTGAACCAATCAAGGCATCACCCCGTTCTTTGGCTGGTCAGCAGGAATACATCCTTAAAAAATGGCATACTTTTTTACCTGAAAAACTTATAGAGAAAATACTGATTTCATTTGATATTTTGGCAGAAGAGCAGCTTGCCCGCTCTGCCGGTGGTCCTGGTCCCAGCCAGGTGCTGAGCTTTGATAGCAGCGAATTTACGACCACTTACCCCCCATTGACAGCAGAGCATACCGCCGGATATGAGCAGCCTGAATACGAGGCTTTTTCCTATGATGCTGACTGGATGTCCAATGTTGTCATGATCGCAAAAATGACCCATGTCTGGCTGCATCAGCTATCAAACAAATATTCCGCACCTGTCCACCGCCTTGACCAGATCCCGGATGCGGAGCTGGATATGCTTGCCAGCCAGGGTTTTACTGGTCTCTGGCTGATCGGTCTTTGGGAGCGTTCACCAGCCTCGCAGCGGATTAAAGAGCTGTGCGGCAATCCTGAAGCACATGCCTCTGCCTATTCTCTGTTTGATTATACCATTGCCCATGATCTTGGTGGTGAGGAAGCTTTTTACAACCTTAAAGAGCGCGCCTGGCAGCGAGGCATCCGCCTGGCCAGCGATATGGTCCCCAACCACACCGGCATCTACTCCCGCTGGATTCTGGAGCATCCCCACTGGTTTATCCAAAGTGAACATTGCCCTTTTCCTGCCTATCAGTTTAACGGGGAAGACCTCTCCCACGACCCTGCTGTAACCATTCAGATTGAAGATGGCTACTGGACAAAGCGTGATGCAGCAGTTGTGTTCAGAATGATTGACCGCCGCGATGGGCGTACCCGCTATATTTACCATGGTAATGATGGCACCAGCATCCCGTGGAACGACACAGCACAACTTGATTACCTGCTGGCTGAAGTGCGGGAAGCGGTCATCCAGACTATCCTGCATGTTGCCAGGCTAACCCCCATCATCCGTTTTGATGCTGCCATGACCCTGGCAAAAAAGCATTATCAAAGGCTTTGGTTTCCGCAACTGGGGCTTGGCGGAGGTATCCCCTCACGTGCCGAACATGCCATGGGACGCAACCAGTTTGATGAACTGTTTCCGGTTGAGTTTTGGCGTGAAGTTGTTGACCGTATGGCAGTTGAGGCACCGGACACCCTGCTTCTGGCTGAGGCTTTCTGGATGATGGAAGGCTACTTTGTGCGCACCCTGGGGATGCACCGCGTTTACAACTCTGCGTTTATGAATATGCTGAAGCAGGAGGAAAATCACAAATACCGGCAAACCATCAGGAATGTTCTGGAGTTTAACCCGGAAGTATTAAAAAGATTTGTCAACTTTATGAACAACCCTGATGAGAAAACCGCAGTTGAGCAATTTGGCAGCCAGGGGAAATATTTTGGTGTCTGTGTCATGCTGGCAACCATGCCTGGCCTGCCCATGTTTGGACACGGGCAGATAGAAGGATTTCACGAGAAATATGGCATGGAATACCGCAGAGCCTACTGGGATGAAGCTGTGGATGAGGGGCTGCTCAAAGGGCACGAGTTATGGATATTCCCGCTACTCAAACGACGCTGGCTGTTTTCCGGATCAGCTGGTTTTACATTCTATGATTTCATCACTGCTGATGGCGTTGTTAATGAGAATGTTTTTGCCTACAGCAACAAAGTTGATAACCAGTATGCCCTTGTTATCTATCATAACAAGTATGAACATACGGCTGGCTGGATACTTGACTCGACTCCCTTTAGCATCGAGCTTGATAACGGTACACGTGAGCTAAGGCAAACCAGCCTGGCTGTTGCCCTTGATATTGACAATAAACCGGAGAATTATCTGATTTTCAGGGATTTGTCGAGAAACCTTGAGTTCATCCGTTCTGCAACCGACATATCACAAAACGGACTTTTTGCCAGCCTGGGTGAATATCAGTTTCATGTTTTTGTGGACTTTATCCAGCAGACTGACACGGCTGACAACAAATGGAGCAGATTGTGCAAGCATTTAAACGGTCAAGGCGTTAGCAGCCTGGCAGAAGAGAGTATTCAGCTTGAACATTCTGCACTGATAAAAGCTTTTGATCAGCTTTTACAGGCATTACCGACAAAAGATACCAGGCTGCCCAAAAGTGAGCTTGCCGCTGCCATTAAGCGTTTTAATGAAGAGAAGCTGGCAATTATCAGCCAAAATGAGGTCATGCTGATCAGCCAGGCTTTACATCTTGTGGCAGACAAGGCGGTATGCCGGAGAACTGCCAGAATGATACGTAACTGTAAAATCAGCAAACAACAGTTACCGTTATCAGAATCTGAGCGCAGACTGGCTATTGCCGCTTTGCTATTACAGCTTCTGGACACTTCCCCCACTGCCAATGGCTTGCGCGAACAAGGTCTGGACAAACCGCTTGTACGCTATATCAGCGGCAATCAACAACCTGATAAAGAACTGGCTGACTGGCATGTTGATCTTTGCTGTGCCACTGCATCAGCCTGCGCAACCTGGCTGCTTTCATATAGCGAGGCAACAGACCTGAATCCCTTGCTTGCTGTCCTGGCAAACGAAGAAGTGCGTAACTTCATCCATCTGCACGAAGATAAAAAAACCACCTGGTTTAACAAAGAACGCTTTGAAGAGTTGCTCTACCGCCTGACTGTTCAAGTTGCTTTTAAAACCACCCAAAATTCAGGATTACCCGTGCCAGACACAGCAACAATAATTGAACTGGCCAGAGCGAGCGGCTATCGCCTGTCGGTTTTCATGCGATTGCTTGAAGTTTCTTCTGTAACCTGCATGCAAAATACTATAGTTTCCAGATAGTAAATAAATCCGGCTTATGTTATAAATCGTCCGGTATTTGGTAAGCACAGATTTAGTAAAATCAGATTTACACTTAATAAAAACCCGACAAAGTAATCTGATTTACTTACATATACATAACAAAAACCGTACAAACGGAATAAAAACAGCAGGTAGGAGGATTTATTCAATGGACAACGTAAATGCAAAAGATCGGAACGGCCACACCCCACTGACCATCGCCTCCAAAGAAGGCAATATTGACACTGTTAATGACCTGCTTGACCGTGGGGCAGACATAAACATAACCAGTGAAAAAGGTAAAACAGCACTGCATTACGCCGCTGCAAACGACCAGACTGCCGTGGTAAAACTTTTAATTGAAAAAGGTGCAAAAATTGATCTGCGTGACCGTGATGGGCGCACACCACTGATTCTGGCTGCTGTTTATGGCTGCAATCAGGCTGTTCAGGCATTACTGGAGGCTGGCGCAGACCCAAAAGCAACCACCAATAACGGTAACACCGCTATTGTTTATGCCGAAAACAACAACCATCCGGTGGCTGTTGCCTTGCTTAAAAAGGCGTTAAACAATCAGTAAGCATGATTAAAATCTTGACATTAACACAGCAATGCCGGTAAGATTTATATCTTTTGTACGGGCCTATAGCTCAGTTGGCTAGAGCCACCGGCTCATAACCGGTTGGTCCCAGGTTCGAGTCCTGGTGGGCCCACCAATTAGACGAAAATCTGATTGCAATGAAAAAAACAGTGAATAATAAATTTATTGATAAACAGACTAAAACCAGCACAAGGCAGACAATGTATTGCTGTAGCAGATTAAGAAGCCAAAAAGACTTTGCGTACCAGATACAATTTAATGAAGCTTTAATAACAAAACCATAAATATATAGAAGAGTGCATACAGAATCGTGTGCACTCTTTTAGTTTTTACTCTATGAAAAAACCAAGAATTTCGGACATAATCGGTATTATAAACCGAAAATTCCCTTTCTCACTGGCACAAGACTGGGACAACACAGGGTTTCAGCTTGGAGATGCAACGGCTTTTGTTGACAGGATCATGGTGGCACTGGATCCCCTTCCCGAAGTCGTTGAGCTGGCAATCAACACAAATTGTCAGCTGCTGGTAACACACCACCCTTTGATTTTTTCTCCTCTGCATCAGATAACCACTGCCAGTACAACCGGAAAAACCATCCTCAAAGCCGCTTCTAACAACCTGTCATTGCTTTCAATGCACACTAATTATGATATTGCCAACAACGGAATAAATGATCTGCTTGCGGGGATAATCGGTTTGCAGACTTTAAAGCCTTTAAAAACAACTTCTTCTGACAATCTACTTAAGTTTACAGTTTTCGTTCCTGCCCCCAACCTTGCCGATGTTCGTAATGCCCTGTTTGAATACACCGTTAACCTGGGCAACTACAGCAGCTGTTCCTTTACTGCTTCCGGCACAGGAACTTTCAAACCACTGGATGGAGCCACACCGGCTATTGGCAGCATCGGTAACCTTGAGACTGTTGCGGAAGAGCGTCTGGAAATACTGATACCCAGGGAAAATCTTACCAAAGTAATCCGCAAGCTTCAGTTGGTGCATCCTTACGAAGAACCGGCGTATGACATTTACCCGGTTTTAAATGAAGCTGCACCTTTGGGACTTGGTCGAATAGGGCACCTTGAAAAACCGGTTTGTCTGGCAGATTTTGCCACAGACATAGCCCATAAGCTGTGCACCAAAACTGCACGTTTTGTGGGAAAACCAGAGCAGCAGATTCGTAAAATTGCCATATGCAGCGGTAGTGGTGCTTCCCTGTTAAAGGATGCGATCAGGCAGGGAGCAGACCTGCTGCTGACTGGAGATGTTAAATATCACGAAGCCAGGGATGCAGAGGCAGCAGGCATTGCCTTACTTGACTGTGGGCATTTTGCCACAGAACAGCCAATGGTTTTGGCAGTGACTGATTTTCTTGAAAAAGCCTGTGCCAAGGCAGGGTTTACTGTTCAGGTAACTGCTGCAAACTGCGAAGCAGATCCTTTTACAGGCATTCCTGCAACCTGATTTTCCCGAAACCTTTTTTCTGCAAAGGAGCCATAATGAAAAGACACTTGTCACTGCTTGAAGAGCTGCAAAGCATTGATTGTCTTATTGACAAAAAATGCCTGACCCAAAAAAACCTGCATACCGATATCTGTTTCTGCCAGCAGGAAATCACCATTATCCGCCAGACCTATGAGGAAAACCTGGGCATGGCCAAGGAGCTGGAACATCAGAAAAGCACTCTGGAATGCACTCTTAATTCAGAGCTTGATAACATCAAACGCTCAGAGACCAATGCCAAAGAGATAAAAACCAACAAGGAATTTCAGGCCATAGATCGGGAAATCAACGCAGCACGCAAGCAGGTAACAGAGCTTGAAGAACAGATTTTAAACCTCACCGCACAATTGGAAACATTACAAATCGACCTTGGCTCACGCTTGGCAGAATTGCAGGAAAAAGAAGCACAGGGCAAAGCTTTGGAAAAAGAAAAAAAAGCAACAATAAACAGCTTGCAGGAAGAAATAAACAATGCTGCCAGCACACGGGAAACAGTTTCTGCTAAAATCCCTGCAAGTCTGATCAGGCGTTATCAGCAGCTGCGCGAGCAAAGACGGGGAGTTGCCCTTTCAACAGTGGAAAACGGCTCTTGCCTTGGCTGCAATATGCAACTACCACCGCAACTTTATAATATGCTGATTAAGGGTGAAGAGCTTTTGTACTGCCCCCATTGTCAGCGGATTTTGTTACTTAAAACAGAAACAGGGCAGGAAGCTGCCTGATTGATTTAATTTTTGGCTGGAGCAGAACAGGCGATCGCTGCTGCCTTGTGGCAGTGGAGGAAAGTCCGGGCTCCAAAGGGCAAGGTGCTGGATAACGTCCAGCGGGGGTGACCCCAGGGAAAGTGCCACAGAGAGCAATACGCCTGCCCAGGCAGGTAAGGGTGAAAGGGTGAGGTAAGAGCTCACCGGATTCGGCGGTGACGTCGGATGCCAGGCAAACCCCACCTGGAGCAAGATCAAATAGGAAGACATTAAGGGTTGCCCGCCTGCGTCTTCGGGTTGATCGCTTGAGGTCATCGGTAACGGTGATCCCAGATGAATGATCGTCACCTGCAAACAGGTAACTGTATGCAGGAACAGAACCCGGCTTATGGTCTACTTCAGCCAAACCAAACAGAGGGAAAATATCAAGATGATAAAAGAAACCGATCTTATACTGATACATGTTGATGAAAAACCGGGATTTTATGCTCGGGTGGAAGATATTTCTCCTGATGAAAAACCTGGTTGGTGGCAGGTAAGCCTGCTTGTGCTTACTTTTCCATTGCAGGTTTTTACCTGGATACTGGATGAAGACCAGCTTGATGAGGCTGATTTTACCATGGGCGGTACACCGATGCGCCTGGAAAAAATCATCTCACCTGTTCTGGAAGCCAGGCAACAGGCTGAAAAGCCTAGTCGCTCGGCTACCCAAACCGGTAACAAAGTTGTATCCCTGGCTGACCACCGCAAAAAACGCTAGGAGTAGTCGGACTTGCCTGCTCGTAGCGAGGGAAAGTCCGGTTTGAGGCAGTTTTCCGGTTTTGCGAGGAAGAATAGTCAGCTATTTGACGAGAAAAAGCGAGAAAACTGACCAAATCCGGCTTTTCCGCAGCAGAACAGTGGTAAGTCCGACAGGCTCCTGGCGACTTCAATGAGATAACCGGACGGTCTTAAACCATCAACTTGCTGCAAGCCGATAGCCGTTTTCCAAACTTTTGCTCTTTCTGCCTTGTTTGGTTTGCCCTGCCTTATGTATTCATCAAAATTTTCCACTGTTTTCTCTTTGCTCATTTGCTAAAAATATTGCAACAAAAATACTTAGTATCCCAGCGACCAAGCTCACCGGTGACAATGGGGAAGGGGATTTAGATGCGTTGACATTTTATTGTAGTGTAAAAAGAATCAATCGCAAGCCAATTATTCTTCATAACAACTTCCTGCACCTTCTAAGCAACCAGGAGTCTATCAGACCTGCCAGTCCGTAGCGAGGGAAAGTCCGACAAGACTGACTGCTAGAAAGGGAAAAGCAGTGGCAGTACTGCCACCATAACCAGCCCCATAATCACTTGTAATGGTAACCCCACCTTGATGTAATCACTAAATTTATAACGCCCTGCCGACATTACCAAAGCATTGGGTGGAGTTGAAAAAGGCGAGGCAAAACACATGCTTGCACCAATTGAAACTGCAAACAGAAAAGGATACGGGCTGACGCCGTATTGTATTGCCGCATTTAGTGCAATGGGGGCGATTAAAACCGCACAGGCTGTGTTGCTGATGAACATGGTCAGCATTGAGGTGGCTGCATAAACACCTGCCAGCAGCGCAAGCGGCCCAAAGTCTCCTAGCGAGTGCACCAGGCTGTTGGCCAAAAGCCTGCTTGCACCGGTTTTTTCAATGGCTATGGCCATTGGCAGCATACCTCCGATTAAGATGATGCTTTCCCAGTTAATGGTTTTGTAGGCATCTTCCATTGTACGCACACACCCAAGCAGGATCATCAAAACCGCTGCAACCATAATGGCCAGCACTGCCGAAACAGTCTCGGTCACCAGCAACACCACCATCATCAGCATAATAACCGCTGCCACCGGTGCTTTGTAATCTATGGTTATTTTACTTGCTTCCTCCACCGGCTGCCCGACCACCACGTAATTATCCTGATCTGCTGATAAAAGAGCAATATCATGCCAGCTGCCCTGCACCAGCAACAAATCACCAAAGCGGATTTTTTCATCTTTCAAGTTATGCAGTAAAAACTTGTTTTTACGTTGTATCCCCAAAATATTAAGACGAAACTTCTCTCTGAAACCTGATTTTGCAACCGGTTTATCTATCAGCCTGCATTCTGGTGTTAACATCACTTCTGCAATACCTATTTTTGCACTGGCATAGGATTCTGTACTGCCTTCAACCTTGCTTTCTGCTGATTGGCGATCAAGCAAAGAAAGTTTGAACGCTTTAACCAGCTCGCAAACATGCTCAAAGGTTCCGTAAACATAAAGAATATCACCCTCCTCAAGCACTGTATCCGGTCTTGCAACCTCCTGATCTATGGTTTTTAGAAATTGGTTGGTAGCCGATGTTTTGCGCCTGATTTCAATAATATTCGCTTCAAATCTGGCAGGTATATTCAGCTCTCCCAATGTTTTCGACAAAGCAGTGGAATTTGCCCTTACCTTTACGCGGAAAAGATTGTTGGAAAGTGAGTATTTCTTGACCAGCTGATCAAGTGAGCTGCTATCACTTTTACCTGATCCAGAGCTGCTGGCAGGAAGAAAGCGGCGCAGGTACAAGATGCTGACAATCCCCACCAAAAGACCCACCAGACCGGACGGAGTAAACGAGAAAAAAGAAAGTGGCTCAAAACCTGCTTCAATCAGGGTTTCGTGGATTACCAGGTTTGGCGGGGTTCCTATCAAGGTCATGATACCACCAAAGCTGCTGGCAAACGCCATCGGCATCAGTAGCCTGCCCGGGCTTATATTGGCACTTCTTGCCAGACTGACCACAACCGGCATCAAAACTGCCACTGTACCGGTATTACTGACCAATGTGCCAAACAGCGCAGTCACCACCATTACTGTAACAAGTAAAGTTGTTTCACCTGTTCCGGAAAGCCTGAGCAGACTGTTACTTGCTTTTTTTGCCAGACCAGTCTGGAAAATTCCGCCACCAACAATGAACAGACCAACCATCATCATTACTATCGGGCTGGAAAAACCGGATAAAGCTTCTGCCGGAGTTAAAATACCAAACAGCATTAAAACTGTCAGGGCGCAGATTGCCACCAGATCTGCACGTAAAACTCCGGTAACAAAAAAAACTGAAGCAATCAGTAGGGTTATGATGGTGATGTACATACTTGCCTTTCTTTAAATCTGAAAACTAAAACAAAAGCGGCCTCCGGTTTTCATTCCGGAGGCCAGTTACACTAAATTTGAACTCAAATATTTAAAAAGTAGTTAAAGAAACTAATCTACGGATTTGCGTAGAAACGTCGGAATATCATATTCATTTTCGTCTTCGAAAGAGATGGAGCCAACATGCCGCACCGGTCTGACAGTGGATGTATCGCTTTTAAGCTGATCCCGCTGATAAGTTGGCGTATCAATATTGACAACCCTTGGGTGCTCTGGCTTCAAGGACAAAGGAGATGACTTGCGATGCGGCTCTTCCTTGTCAAAGCGATCACCAAAACCGGTAACAATGGCAGTCACTTTTATTGAATCACCAAGCGACTCATCAATCACCACACCAATGATGATGTTGGCATCTTCATGGACTTTTTCATGGATGGTTTTGCTCACTGCGTCAAAGTCATCCATGGTCATGGCAGAAGAGCCAGTCAGGTTAACCAGCACCCCTTTTGCACCAGAAACATCAACATCTTCCAAAAGTGGTGAAGATATCGCCTTAACCGCTGCCTCAACTGCACGATTTTCACCGCTGGCAACCCCTATGCCCATCATCGCCATGCCCCGTTCGCTCATGATTGATTTCACATCGGCAAAGTCTACGTTGATGAAACCGGATGTTGTAATCAGGTCAGATATACCTTGCACCGCCTGACGCAGCACGTCATCTGAAGGTTTAAAGGCATCCATAATACCTAAAGAACGTGGAGCAATACTAATCAGGCGATCATTGGGGATAATAATCAGTGAATCAACATGTTCTTTTAGTGCCTTGATACCGGCTTCTGCCCTTTTCATCCGTTTATCGCCTTCGCGGGAAAAAGGTTTGGTTACAATGCCTACGGTAAGCGCACCTGATTCGCGGGCAACCTCGGCAATAACCGGAGCTGCACCAGTACCAGTACCACCACCCATACCTGCTGCAATGAAAACCATATCAGCACCCTGCACAACCTCTTCAAGCCGTCCCCTGTCTTCCTGGGCTGCACTATGACCCACATCAGGATCAGCACCTGCCCCAAGCCCTTTGGTAAGCTGACCGCCCAAGGGAATCCTGACCGGTGCCCTGGAGGAGCGCAAGGCCTGGGCATCGGTGTTTGCCACAGCAAACTCAACGCTGTTAATACCGGAATCAACCATGGTGTTAACTGCATTGCCGCCGCCACCACCAACACCAATAACCTTTATAACTGCACCTTGATCCATGGTTTCATCGTACTCAAACATTTGCTCCTCCTTATGAAAATTTAGTCAGACCCTGCTTTTCAAGTAATATTAAAAGAAATCCTGAAACATGTTTTTCATTCTATTTTTCAAATTATTAAAGATACTATCCTCCGGCTTGCTGGCCGGAAATTCATGGGGTCCAAAATTGCGACTGCCGTAAACTATCAGACCGACTCCTGTGGAGTAGACCGGTGAGTTGACCACATCCACAAGTCCGCCTATCTGCTGGGGCACCCCTCGCCTTACCGGCAGGTTAAAGACCTGCTCAGCCAGTTCTGGCATACCGTCCAGAATACAGGAGCCACCGGTAATCACAACACCGGACGCAATATTGTCCTCCAGACCGGATTTGATGATTTCACGGTTTACCAGCATAAAAAGCTCTTCCACCCTTGGTCCCAAAATCTCGCAAAGCACTGTCCGGGAAAGCTCTCTGGGTTTACGACCACCAACACTTGGAACCTCTATTTTTTCATCCTTGCCCACCATGGATGAAAGGCAGCAACCGTGGTTACGCTTAATTTTTTCTGCTTCTACCATGGGAGTACGCAGACCAACGGCAATATCGTTTGTAAGATGGTTGCCACCCAGCCCCAAAACCGAAGTGTAGCGGATAGCCCCTTCAGAAAAGATGGCGATATCTGTTGTACCACCACCAATATCCACCAGGCACACACCAAGGTCTTTTTCATCCGGTGAAAGCACGGCTTCAGATGATGCCAGCTGCTCAAGCACTATATCAGCCACATCCAGATTGGCACGATTACATGACTTGATGATATTTTGGGCACTGGCAACGGCAGCAGTTACAATATGCACCCTTGCTTCCAGCCGCACACCGCTCATCCCCAGCGGCTCACGAATACCATCTTGTTCATCAATGATAAATTCCTGGGGCAGAATATGCACAACTTCCCTGTCCATCGGTATTGCCACTGCTTTGGCTGCATCAATTACCCTGCGCACATCTTCCTGGGAAACCTCACGGTTTTTGATGGCAATCACCCCTTGCGAATTGATACCTCGGATATGACCACCGGCAATACCAACGTAGACAGATCTTATTTCGCAACCTGCCATTAGCTCTGCTTCGTTAATCGCCTTGCGGATGCCGGTAACAGTACTTTCTATGTTAATCACCACACCTTTGCGCAGGCCGGTGGAAGGACTGGTACCGATGCCGACTATTTCAATTCCATCCTCGGTAACATTACCCACTATGGCACATATTTTAGTGGTGCCTATATCCAGGCCGACAATCAGATTGTCTCTTTTGGCGGACATTCAGGTTCCCCCTTCCCTTTAAGTAAATGAGTTTTGGTAAATTAACCTTTTGTAACAACAATCCGGTCTTTGTAATCAAGATCAATATGGCGCAGACCTGGTTGCTGAGTTTTCAGATGTTCATAAATTTGTGCAAAACGTTCAAGTTTTTCAGGCAGATTCTCACTACCCAAACTAACAGATGCTGAATTTTTTGTTGTGTAGATGGTCAAGCCATGCCTTTTATTATAATTAATTTCTGAAACATCTTCTAACTTCATAACTGTCAGATTTTGCATTAAAGCCAATAACAAACAGGCATTTTTAAGTGCTTCTTCAGTACCTGCCGGATCAATGCTCAAATCTTCTTCAGTAAAACCTGAAATTACAGGGTAATCAAGCCTGTCGCCAAAGTTTAACGGTTTAAACAGATTTGCCTTGGCATCCAGGTAGTAAAGCAAACCAAGATTAACAACTGCCAGTGGCTCTCTTTCAGTAATGTTTATGGAAACAGTACCAGGAAATATCCGTTGTATCTTGATATCGTCTATCCAGGGGTTGGAAGCTATCTGGCTGCCAATGGATTTAAGCCGCAATTTGAGCATATCATCCCCTGGCGACAGACCTGCTAATGCAACCAGCTCTTCCTTACTGACCCGCTTTGTATCGTTTACAACAATCTGCTGCACAGGAAACGGTATACTACTGGTAAGCCTGTGCAAAACAACTGCCAGCAAACCACAAACCACCAGCAAACCGATTGTCATGCCACCAAAACGCAGCATTGGTAACAGATATTTACGCAGATCAAGCGGCTCTTTTTTTACAAGGGTACGGTTGGGCTTGCCTTTGCTCCGGCTTTTGCTACTGCCGATATGCCGCAGGTCACGCATCATTTGTCAATCGCCTGCTTTCAGGTCAGCAGTAAGCAGAATCTGCTCAACCAGGGTATTGAAATCCAATCCGGCACCTTTTAATGCTATTTCCGGCAATAGCGACAGGGCTGTCATACCTGGCAAAGTGTTCACTTCCAGCAGGTAGCAATCACCATCATCAGTGACAATAAAATCCACTCTGCTGTAGCCGGAACAACCTAAAGCCTGATGCGCCTTCAAGCCCAGTTTTTGCACTTTCTCGTATAGTTCTGTTGAAAGCCTTGCCGGAAAGATATGCTCTGCCATACCATCGGTATACTTTGCTTCAAAATCGTAAAACTCGTTTTTGGGGACAATTTCAATGGCACCAACTGCACGATCATTCAGGATACCCACCTGCACTTCCCTGCCTTTAACGTACTGCTCAACCAAAATCGTGTTATCAAAGCCAAATGCCGTTGTCAGTGCCTGCTCAAGCTTATCTGCTGCTTTTACAATGGTAATTCCCACTGATGAACCTTCCTGTACCGGCTTGACCACCAGCGGCAATCCAAAGGGAAGCTGTTTAATATCAACTGTTTCACCTTTTACGATTTTTATAAATGAAGTGGTCAGCAGTCCAGCTGCCTCAAAAACGTATCTGGCATAAAGTTTGTGCATAGCCACTGCGCTTGCCAACACACCAGAACCGGTATAAGGGATCTTCATCAACTCCAAAAGCCCCTGCACACATCCATCTTCCCCATAACGACCATGCAGGGCAATAAAGGCAACATCTATGTTTTCCTGGCGCAGGGTCTGATCAAGATTAGCTTGCACATCAATGGCAACACAGTTGTAACCAAGCTGTTGCAAAGCGTTATGCACTGCCATACCACTGGCAAGGGAAACTTCACGCTCTGCGGACAAGCCGCCCATCAGTACACCTATCCGCCTGCTTTTCATGATTCAACCCCCACCACCTGCACCTCTTCTTCCAGCAACACTCCTGATGTTGCCAGCACCGCCTGTTTCACCTTGTCTGCAAGCTCAAGAATATCTTTGGCAGTGGCGTTACCGCTGTTTACGATAAAGTTACTGTGCAGTTCTGAAACCATTGCTCCGCCATGTCTGGCACCGCGCATACCAGCAGCATCAATCAGCTTCCAGGCAGCCTGCTGCGGCGGATTTTTGAAAAAAGAACCGGCACAGGGATAGCCTACACAATGCTTTTGCTGACGCAGTTCCTTATCCTTTTGTATCTCTTGTTCAACAATTGCCGGCTCTACAGGCACAAGCTTCAGTTTTGCAGTCAAAATCAGCGAATCTGCTGGCAGATTAAAATAGCGATACCCGTAATCAAGCTCAGCCATGTCATATTCCCGCACAACTCCATTTTCCAGCAATGTCACAGTAACAGCATGTTGCAATAGGGATTGACCGTAAGCACCGGCATTCATCTTTACTGCTCCACCCATACTGCCAGGAATACCGGAGATAAAGCTTATGCCACCTAATCCGTAACTTTGAGCAAAGCGTACCACAGCCAGGTTTTCTGCACCTGCTTCAGCCAACAGCATGTTTTTGTCCGATAGTTCAACTTTATCAAGCTTTTCCAGCGAGATAATTGCGCCTTTAAATCCACCGTCTTGCACCAGCAGGTTGTAACCTTTGCCAATTACCAGCCAGGGGATCTGTTGTGCTGCAAGCTGCTCCATCAGTTGCAGCAGATCATTCTGGTCAGCTGGCATCGCATAAACCGCAGCAGCACCACCAACTTTCAGCGAGGTATGCCTGCTCATTGGTTCATCTTTTAAAAGCAGACCGGATATGCAGATATCGTCACTTTTCAGGGCTGTTCTCCAGTAAATCCACCAGCTTTTCACCCTGTTGCCAGATATTGCCAGCTCCCAGGGTAATCACAATATCACCCTCTTTAACAATGTTGAGCAGATGCTCAGGCACAAGTTCCCGTTCGCCTATCCAGGTCACATCTTTTTGACCGTGGCGCAGCAGCTCCTGTGCCAGCCTTTCGGAAGTTGCTCCTTCAATAAGTTTTTCACCTGCCGGGTAGACATCGGTGAGAACCAGCAGATCAGCATCATAAAAGGCAGTGACAAACTCATTAAAAAGCTCGTAGGTGCGGCTGTAACGATGGGGCTGAAAAACAGCCACCACCCGTCGCTCAGGCCAGCCATATCTTGCCGCTGCCAGGGTTGCCTTGATTTCTGCCGGATGATGACCGTAGTCATCAACCACCATCACACCTTGTGGCTCACCCTTAACTGTAAAACGCCGCCCAACACCATCAAATTTGCTGAAGCCTTCCTGGATAACTGTAAAAGGAATGTCCAGCTCAAGTGCCACAGTAATGCAGGCCATGGCATTTAGCACATTGTGCGGACCAGGCATGGAAAATGATATTTCGCCCAGTCGGTAGCCTTTGTAATGGGCAATAAATGAAGTATTAAAGCCATCATGACAAACATGGGTGGCTCGTACATCCGCCTGGGAGGAAAGACCATAAGTCAGATAACGTTTTTTTACCCTGGGCAAAATAGCACGCACATTGGCATCATCCAGACAAAGTATGGTAAGCCCGTAAAAGGGCACCTTGTTGACAAATTCAACAAAAGTATCCCTTATCTCTTCAATGCCTGAGTAATGATCAAGGTGATCAGCATCAATATTTGTAACCACTGCAATGGTGGGTGACAGCATCAGAAAAGAGCCGTCAGATTCATCGGCCTCTGCCACCAGAAATTTACCCTGCCCCAAACGCGCATTGGTGCCAATGGCATTAAGCTTGCCGCCAATGACAATGGTGGGATCAAGACCTGCATGACCAAGTACAGAAGCAGCCATTGATGTGGTTGTGGTTTTACCGTGGGTACCAGCTATGGCAATGCCATGCTTCATCCGCATCAGCTCTGCCAGCATTTCTGCCCTGGGAATAACCGGTAGATGCAGACGGCGTGCTTCCTCCACCTCCGGATTATCGTTATGGACAGCAGATGAAGTAACCACCACATCCACATTTTGCAGGTTTTCTTCGCGATGACCGATAAAAACCAGGGCACCAAGCGATGCCAGACGCTCAGTTGTGTCTGATTCCCTTAGGTCAGAACCGGAAACCTTGTAACCAAGATTAAGCAGCACCTCGGCAATACCACTCATCCCGATGCCGCCGATACCGACAAAATGTATTTTCTCTATGTTGCCGTACATATAGGCTTCCTTTTAATTTGTGTCCCAAAAGGACTTGTCTTCCATATAACAGGCTTTAAAAAACGTCATGAGGAAGGCTGGATACAAGGCGCACGGAGCGCAGCGACGAGGCATAACATTTTAAGTTAGCCGAGGAAGCGAGTACCGCGCAACGCCGTAGACAGCCTCCGCAATAGTTTTTCAAAGCCCTGTTAATTCCAACATTTCATTAACAATCAACCTGGCCGCATCTGTCCTACCCAAAGCAGCAGCATTGGCTGCAATCTGCTGTAACTTCTCCTGATCATCCATGAGATCACCAATTGCTGTGGCAAGATTTTCCGGTGTCATGTTCCGCTCCAGCATCAAAACACAGGCATTTTTCTTAAGCAGTGCCTCAGCATTTTTACGCTGATGGTCATCGGCTGCATGAGGAAACGGTATGAACAGGCAAGTCCTGCCCACTGCCGTAATTTCGGCAATAGTGGTTGCGCCAGAGCGGCAGATGATTAAATCTGCCTGCTGATACTGTTTAGCCATATCATCAATAAACGGCTGTACATCCGCCTTTATTCCAGCCTGCCTGTAACCATCTTGCACCATGGACAGATCTGCCTCACCGGTCTGGTGTACTATTTGCAACTGCTCCAGTTTATCCTGCATCAACGCAATTGCTGCTGGTACAACCTGATTAAGGGGTCTTGCCCCCTGGCTGCCTCCGAAAATGAACAGATGGAATTTGTCCCCTTTTTCTGAAGCAGTGCCCATGTTGTTACTATCTTTAGAGAGGCTTTCCAGAATCTGCTTACGCAGCGGGTTGCCGGTAAGTATGGTTTTTTCAGCAGTGAAAAAACGGCTGGATTCTTCCAGCGAGATAAATACCTTGTCTGCAAATTTTGACAGAAATTTATTGGCCATACCGGGCAGTGCGTTCTGCTCATGGATAAAACGCGGGATTTCCATCCCCTTTGCAGCCATTACCATCGGTAATGAAGCATAACCGCCAACACCAAGCACCAGATCAGGCTTGAACTGTTTCAGGATCGTGCGGGACTGGGCATAGCCATAAAGCAGTTGCATTGCTCCGGAAAACTTTGCCAGTGTTCCTTTTCCCTTTATTCCGGCTGCGCTGATCAGTTCCAGCTGGTAACCCAGCCTGGGAATAAGCTTTGCTTCAAGCCCGCGCTCGCTGCCCACAAACAGCACCTGATTACTGCTGTCTTGCGCCAGAAACTCCTCGGCAACAGCAATGCCAGGGAAAAGATGTCCGCCGGTACCTCCACCGGCAACAATCAGCTTCATCAGTTTTGCCTTTTTTTCACGCCGCTACTTCCGGCAGATATATTAAGTAATATTCCTGTTGCAAACATACTCACCAAAAGTGAGCTGCCTCCGTAACTTAAAAACGGCAGTGCCAGCCCCTTTGTGGGAAAGGCTCCTGTGGCAACCCCCATGTTAACTATGGACTGGATTGCAAACAGTGTGGCAATGCCAAAGGCCAGAAAACGCCCAAAAGGCTCGCTGGTATTTGTGGCTATTTTAACTGCCCTTTGCACCA
>JAVERM010000080.1:0-8641 GCA_034007105.1 Trichlorobacter sp. | reverse complement strand
CCTGCCAGTATTGTGTCACCAACAATCAAGCCTTCATCACTTTGCAGCCCAAGCCTGATTACCGGAATCTTTTCCCTGGCTGCAAGCAGCAACATTTGCGCAGACCAGTTGACCGCTTCATCAAGCAAAAGCGGCTGCCATTTGCCTTTTTTGTAAAGTTCTGCCAAGGCAGTGCCAGCCAGCACCAATGCCGGATAGATACGCACAAAATCTGCACCGGCATCAATAATCCCCCGCAATGATGCCAGTGCTTTTGCAAGGCTATCCCCGGGCAGACCTGGCAAAAGCTGCGCACCGGTGTTAAAGCCTGCCTTTGCCACGCGGTTTATGGCTTTAAGGCTGTCATCTGCACAGTGCCCACGGCTAGCAAGCTGCAATACATCATCGGACAATGATTGCACGCCAATCTCAATGGTGCTGACCCGATATGCAGACAGCAGGGCAAGGTGGGCATTATCCAGGGCATCGGGGCGGGTGGAGATGCGGATACCCTGCACAAGGTTTTTATCCATCAATGGTTGCACAGCTTCCAGCAGCCCAATCTGTTGCTGCCTGGGCAACATGGTGAAACTACCGCCAAAAAAAGCCACTTCGGTAAAGCGGTCTGGTGAGCGGGCTGTCCATTCATGCACTTTGTCTACAACCTGCTGCATGTGCGGCAAAACAGATGCTGTGCCACCTGTAAGATGCTGATTACAGTAAGAACAGTTATGGGGACAACCGGCATGGGGTATGAAAAAAGGGATGATTAAAGGTTGCATGATTTGCTGCATTTCCCCCAGAAACATGCTATCTAATATCTATTTTGTATACAAATATCCATCCAGAAGGCTATATTGACCTGACATCCAATAGACAACGATTCCTCGGATAAATTTGCAAGACCAGCTGTAGGGATATAACAAATGTTAAATAATATCACAGAAAAAACAAGACGGTTTCATAAGCTGACTGTTTTTATACTGCTGCTATGGACATTTGCAGTTGCTGCATCATTTTTCTACAGTTTTGACAAAGCCCGCAGCCAGGCAATGGAACAAGCCCGCATTACCGTAATTTCCAGCATCAATAAAGATATTTCCTTCAGACAGTGGGCAGCAAAACATGGTGGTGTGTTTGTACCGATTACCAGCACACAAAAGCCTGTGCCCTGGCTGCCACATGATATTACAAGTGATGCCATTACCGCAGATGGCAGAAAGCTTACCCTGCTTAACCCTTCCTCAATGCTGCGCCAGGTTATAGAGCAACATGCAGATTCCTTTGGTCTGCAAGGTCGTATCACTGGTCTTAAATATCTTAATCCTGCCAACGCACCAGACCAATGGGAGCAGGAACAACTTGAGAAGTTTGAGCATAAAACAGCAGAAGAAGCATGGCAGATTGCAGATATAAATGGCATTGCCCATTTGCGCTATCTGCGGGTTTTAAAAATGGGGGCAGGCTGTGTCAAATGCCACGGCGTGCTTGGTTACAAAACCGGTGATATCCGTGGCGGTATAGGTCTTAACCTGCCCCTTGCAGATTATTACAGCCAGATATCCGACACCAGGCAAACCCTGGGGTTAAGCCATTTTGCCATCTGGATTTTGGGAATCATCGGCATTATCTGGGCTGGCAGGCAGACAGAGCTTAAAAATCAGCAACGTTTGCAGGCTTTGCACGCCTTGCAGGAAAATGAAAACGCCCTTAATCAGGCACAGGCTGTTGCCAGAATCGGCAGCTGGCAGCTTGATGCAGGCAGAAACCGCACCTGCTGGTCAGATGAGGCATGTCGTATCTTTGCCGTAGAGGGCAAAAGAGAAATGAGCTATGCAGAGTACAAAACCTTGGTGCACCCTGAAGATATTGCTGGGCTGGATGCTGCATGGCAACAGGCAAACAGCGGAAATGGCTACGAAGTAACCCACCGTATTCTGGTTAATGATGAGGTTAAATGGGTAAGGGAGATAGCAAAACCCGAGCTTGACCATAACGGCAATATTGTAAAAGCTGTGGGCACTGTCCAGGATATCACCTCCCAGAAGCTGCATGAAGAAACCTTGCGCCTTTACGCCAATATCTTCCGCTACAGTGGCGAGGCGATTTTAATCACTGATAAAGACAGGCTGATTATTGCCACCAACCCTGCTTTCAACAAGCTCACCGGTTACGCGCTGGATGATCTCATCGGCAAAACCCCAAAGGTACTTGCTTCCGGCAGAACATCCCTTGATACCTACCGCAATATGTGGGCAACGCTGGAGGTTAAAAATTACTGGCAGGGCGAGCTGTACAACTACCGCAAAGATGGCACCGACTGTCCGGTATGGGCATCGGTTTCTGTTGTCAGAGACTCTGATGGAGAAACAATCAATTATATCGGCTCCTATTCTGATCTTAGTGAACGCAAAAAAGCAGCCGAACGGATTTATCACCTGGCACACCATGATCAGCTGACTGGGCTTTTTAACCGGCAAAATCTGGAAAACCGGCTTGAGCAGGCGATCACCATGGCAAAGCGCGATAACGAAACCGTGGCAGTTATATTTATTGACCTTGATCGCTTTAAAACAATTAACGATATCATGGGGCACAATGTCGGCGACAAGTTGCTGATTGAGGTTGCACGCCGCCTGATACTTTGCGTGCAGGAAAGTGATATTGTTGCCCGTTCCGGCGGTGACGAGTTTATTGTTGTGCTGACAGGTATCAGTGCTGCCATGGGCGTAACCCCCATTGCCCAGACTATCCTATCTGCACTTTGTATGCCTTTTACTGTCAATGGCAAGGATTTGCGCATTACCCCCAGCATTGGTATCAGCTTTTTCCCGGATGACAGTGACAATGCACCGGACCTGATGATGTATTCAGAAACTGCCATGTACCATGCCAAAGAGCAGGGGCGTAACAATATCCAGTTTTTTAATGCTGATATGAACAAGACCGCATCTGAAAAGCTGGTTTTGGAGCAGGAACTGCGTCTTGCCATTGAAAACAAGCAACTGGAGCTGTATTACCAACCCAAAGTACATACAGCTGATGGCAAACTTTACGGCTTTGAAGCACTTTTACGCTGGCATCACCCTGAACTTGGCATTGTTTCGCCCATGAAATTCATCCCGATTGCCGAAGAAAGCGGCATTATTGAAACCATTGGTGTGTGGGTGCTGGATGAAGCTTGTCGCCAGATTGTTGCCTGGCGTGAAGCAGGGACAGATAACCTGACCATGGCAGTAAACCTTTCTGCTTACCAACTGCGCTCCCCTGACCTGCCTGCCCAGGTGCAGCATTGCATGAAATACCACGGCATCAGAGAAAATGAGCTTGAGCTTGAAGTTACCGAATCAGCTGCCATGGATGATCCCGAGCAGGCTATTTTGCAATTGCTTAAATTGCGCGAACTTGGCGTAACTCTTGCGGTGGATGATTTTGGCACCGGTTATTCATCGCTGGCATACCTGAAACTGCTGCCTATCCAGAGCATCAAGCTTGACCGCACCTTTGTACGGGATATTGAAACCGATGCCAACGATGCTGCCATCTGCACCGCAACCATTGCCCTTGCCCACAGTCTGGGACTTAAGGTGGTGGCAGAAGGGGTTGAATATGAATCCCAGCGTGATTTCCTCGCCAGACATAAATGTGACTACCTGCAAGGCTACCTGTTTGGCAAACCACAGCCGGCACAATACTGGACAGACTTCTGGAGCAAGGAAAGTTCCCGCTCCTGACCCGCCAAACACCGCATTTTGACACCGGTCAATGCCCAAAACCGTTTCATCTGTTACATTTTTGCCCATAACAACCAAGGGAAAACCCTGCAACAGCTTCCCTGTGTTGTATTTCTACCACGGTTTCACGGGAGGTGGCACCATGCAACTAACCAATGGTCTTGGAGAATGGGCAATCCAGGATGTACTTAAAAAACACCCTGAAATAGGCACAATGCTTGAGCGTGTTGATATTGGCTGTGTAACCTGCTCAGTCGGTATCTGCCTGCTTAAAGATGTGGTTTCCATCCATGCGCTGCCTGATGAAGTGGAGGCTGCTTTGGAAAAAGAAATTAACGACTATCTGGCAGGAAAGGAGGAGCTGCAATGAAAGCTGATATCACTGGCAAATTGATGGAAGAGCACCAGCTTATTTTAAGGATGATTACTGTTCTGGAGAAAAACGCCGCCTTGACAGAAAAAGGCAGCTTTACCGACTGGCAGTTTTACCATGATGCAGTTGATTTTATACGCCAGTATGCAGACCGCTTTCACCACGCAAAGGAAGAAGATGTGCTTTTTGAAGTATTGGTGGAAAACGGTATGCCCCGTGAACATAGTCCGGTTGCTGCCATGGTTATGGAACATGAGCAATCCCGCCTGCTGGTGGCAAACCTGGTGCAGGCTGTAAAGGATGCCGAAACCGGCAACAGTGCAAGTTATGGTAAAATTGCTGAAAATGCGCTTGGTTACGCTGCGCTGCTGCGTGATCATATTGCCAAGGAAGATGGCGTACTTTACCCTTTATCAGAAAGAATTATTCCGGATAACCTGCGCATTAAAATTCTTGATGGTTACAGGGCAGCAACTGACAAGGCAGAAAAAGGGATTGATGCATATTACACGGCAATGGTGGAGAAATACGAAGCAACAGCCTAACAGCAGGTTGCAATGGGGGTGGCAATTATGGAAAATCTTGAACAATACCTGAGGCATACACTGGATGCAGCACCTGATGCGATTCTTATTTCTGACCGGCAAGGGATTATCCAGTACTGGAACAGCGGTGCCGAGCAGATGTTCGGTTTTAGCGCAGCAGAGGCAGTGGGGCAATCACTTGATATTTTTATTCCGGAAAAGCTGCGTGCCCGCCATTGGGATGGCTATTACAAGGTAATGGAGTCCGGTGTCACAAAATACCAGACCGGACTTTTATCTTCACCAGGATTGTGCAAGGACGGCAGCCAGGTGTCCCTTGAATTCAGTATGGTGCTATTAAAAGATGAAGACGGCAATATGCAGGGCTGCGCTTCCATTATGCGGGATGTTACAGCCCGCTGGCAGAAGGAAAAAGAGCTGAAGCAAAAGCTGTCAGAGTGTGAAGCAAAAGCAGCAACAAAATAGTTAGGTTGCCAACATCCTGGCAAAAAAATCATCACCAAGATCAGCGGTAACGGCAGTATCTGCCTGCTGACCATCTTCAAACAGCCTGGCCGGTATTTCAGCAAGAAAACGGCTGGGCTGTTTTTCCTCCCTTACACCATACTTTTTACGACCAAGGCAGCGCGATAATACCAACTGCTCTCTGGCGCGGGTAATCCCCACATAACAAAGCCGTCTTTCTTCTGCCACTTCAGAATCTTCTGCAATTGACCTTTGGTGCGGCAAAAGCCCTTCCTCCATACCCACCATGAAAACATACGGAAATTCCAACCCTTTGGCTGCATGTAAAGACATCAGCGTAACAGCATCTTGCTGTTTGTCTTCACCAGCTTCACGGCGGCTGTCTTCCAGCAGTGCAATCCGTTCAAGAAAACTGCCCAGGGTGGCATCCGGATTACGCTCTTCAAAAGAGGTAAGTGCATTAACCACTTGTTCAATATTTTCAATACGTTTACGGGCCTGCGCCAGATCAGGCTGGGTGCGGTACATCTCCTGGTTAATGCCAATGCGCCGAAACAGTGCTGCTGTCTGTTGCCCCATATTGCCTGCTTTAAAACCAGCAATCTCGCTGGTCAGCATATCCCTGAAACCGATTAGTGCCTTTTTGGCAGTTTCTGTAATGTCGCTGATTTCATCTGCATGGCGCATTGCTTCAAACAGGTTGCTGTTACGCTCCATAGCCCACTTTTGCATCCGCAACAAGGTGGTATCACCAATGCCGCGGCGGGGAAAATTGATAATCCGCACCAAAGCTGCATCATCACGGGGATTGTTGATTACTGCCAGGTACGCAAGGGTATCTTTAACCTCTTTACGCTCAAAAAACCGTTGTCCACCCACCAGAATGTGGGGGATACCTTCCAACCGTAAAGCTTCTTCAAAAGCGCGACTTTGGGCATTGGAACGGTAAAGAATGGCAAAATCCTGCCACAACCGTTTACCTGTATATTGCGCCAGCTGGAGTTGCTCCACCACCTGCCTTGCTTCATCTTCTTCATCTTCTGCCAGAAGCTGCACAAGTGGCTTGCCTTTGCCGGAATCTGTCCACAAAGCCTTATCACTACGCTTGCTGTTGTTGCTGATTACCGCATTGGCAGCCTCTAAAACTGTGGCAGTGGAACGGTAGTTTTGTTCCAGTTTGACCACCTTGCAGCCTTTATGGGTATGGCTGAAATTGAGAATATTGTTCACATCAGCACCGCGCCAGCCGTATATCGCCTGGTCATCATCTCCCACAATGGTCAGGTTGCCATGCAGTGCTGATAAAAGCGCAATCAGTTGATATTGCCCGGCATTTGTATCCTGATATTCATCCACCATGATCTGGCTGAAGCGATGCTGCCAATGCTCTGCTGCTGCTTTATTTTCAGTGAGCAGACGCACAGCAAGCAGGATTATGTCATCAAAATCAATGGCATTGCAGGCTTGCAGTAATTGCTGATAACGTGGATACACAGCTTTTACTGCCGCTTCCATCGGATTATTGGCGTTTACCCCATATTCTTCAGGCATAATCAGCCTGTTTTTAGCCATGGATATGCGCCAGCGAATCAGGTCAGGGCTGTACTGTTTTGGGTCAAGACCAAGGTCACTAATCGCCTGACGCAAAATACCGGTCTGGTCGCTTTCTCCATAAATGGAAAAGTTGGGGCGGTAACCAAGGCGTGAAATATCGCGGCGTAAAATCCGCACACCAAGGGAATGAAAGGTGCTGATCACCATCCCTTCAGCCAGATTGCCTGCGGCAGCCTTTACCCGCGCCTGCATTTCACGGGCAGCTTTGTTGGTGAAGGTGACTGCTAAAATTCTATCTGGCGGGATTTGGTGGCGTTTCAACAGGTTGATGATACGGCTGGTAATAACCTGGGTTTTGCCGGAACCGGCACCAGCCAGTACCAGCATCGGCCCTGAAAGGTGTTGTGATGCAGAAAATTGTTCAGGATTTAATGAAATCATAAATGGATTTAAAAAGGGAATCCAGACCGCTGCGCTGGATTCCCTTTTGCTGTTTTAAATTATACAGAAAATGCGGCTCGTTTATTCTGCTTTCTCTTCCATCCGGTTCTTCAGCAGCTCACCAAGGTTTGATGTTGCTTCACCCTGACCGCCACCAAGATAGGTTTCAAACTCCGCTTTTTCAGTTGCTGCAGCCAAAGCCTTAACAGAAAGGGAGATGCGCCGTTCAGCAGAATCAGTGGAAAGCACAACAGCCTCAATGTTGTCGCCCACATTGGCAAAATCCTTGGCTGAAGGTACTTTTTCGCGGGAAAGCTCAGAAACATGGATAAGCCCTTCAATACCTTCCTCAATCTCCACAAAAACGCCGAAATCTGTGGTGGAGGCAACTTTACCGATCAGGCGGGTGCCTGGTCTGTATTTGTCAGGGACAAGTGACCAGGGATCAGGAGCAAGTTGTTTGATGCCCAGGGAAACCCGCTCGTTCTGTGGATCAACTTTAAGGACAACCACTTGCACCAGATCACCTTTGTTGTAGACATCGCCAGGATGCTTGATCCGCTTTGTCCAGGATATATCCGAGACATGCACCAGACCATCAATGCCCTCCTCAATGCCGATAAACATGCCAAAATCTGCCATGTTTTTTACCTGACCTTCAAGGGTGGTTCCAACGGGATATTTCTCAACCAGGGCATCCCACGGGTTTTCCACTGTCTGCTTAAGCCCCAGTGAGATTTTGCGGTTTTGCAGATCAACGCCAAGTACAACAACTTCCACATGATCACCAACTGAAAGCATATCAGCAGCTTTGCGCACACGCTTTGTCCAGGACATTTCAGAAACATGGACAAGCCCTTCAACGCCTGGCTCTATTTCAACAAAAGCACCGTACTCCATAAGGCTGACTACAGCACCTTTTACACGATCACCGGCATTGTAACGCTCTGCCAGCCCCTGCCATGGGTCTGGCAAGGTCTGCTTGATACCAACAGATACCTTTACTTTTTCAGGATCGTATTTAAGTACCTTAACCGTAATTTCCTGCCCTGGCTTCAGCAGGTCAGATGGCTTGCCAACCCTGCCCCAGGAGATATCGGTAACGTGCAACAGACCGTCCACACCGCCCAGATCAACAAAGGCACCATATTCTGTGAGGTTTTTGACCACACCAGCCATAACCTGACCTTCTGCCAGTTTTTCCAGGGTTACTTTGCGTATTGCTGCACGCTCTTCTTCCAAAATGACACGTCTGGACAGTACAATGTTGTTACGTCTTTGATTAAGGCTGATGATTTTAAAGTTTCCGGTTAAGCCAACATAGTTGTCGCCATTGCCAGATGGTCTTATATCAACCTGTGATGCAGGCAAAAATGCGTTAATTCCGCCGATATCCACAGAAAAACCGCCATTTATTTTTGCAGTAATCGTGCCTTCAAGTATTGAGCCTTCTCCGCCGGCTTCATAAATCTTGTCCCAGGCTGCCATCTGTTCAGCGCGCCTGCGAGAAAAGCGGTTGGCACCATCGCGGGTGGACATCAGTTTTATTT
>JAVERM010000079.1:0-8711 GCA_034007105.1 Trichlorobacter sp. | reverse complement strand
GGTATTTCAGACTTGGAGATTTTCATCTTCTACCTTTCAAGTAATAGTTAAACTTAGTCTATGTATCTGCGTAAAATATCCTGATAAGCATCAATACGTCGATCTCGTAAAAAAGGCCAGATGCGCCGTACATCTTCGGAGCGGGTCAGATCAATATCCACAATTAAAAGTTCTTCAGTATCAATTGCAGCTTCTGCCAGCAGCTCACCCTGGGGACCTGATACAAAGCTGCTGCCCCAGAAATCAATACCTGTGGCATGTTTATCCGGCGATGGCTCATAACCAACCCGATTTACAGCCACCACAGGCAGACCGTTGCTGATGCCGTGGGCACGCTGGGCAAGTATCCAGGAATCCCGTTGCCTTTGCTTTTCGTCATCATTATCTGCCGGATCCCAGCCAATGGCAGTGGGGTAAATCAGAATTTCTGCGCCGGCAAGTGCCATCAGTCTTGCAGCTTCCGGATACCACTGATCCCAGCAAATCAGTATTCCCAGCTTGCCAACAGAGGTTTCAATCGGCTTAAACCCCAGGTCTCCGGGGGTAAAGTAAAATTTTTCGTAAAACCCGGGATCATCCGGAATGTGCATTTTGCGGTAAATACCGGCAATGCTTCCATCTGCCTCAAAAACCACAGCAGTATTATGGTATAAACCCGGGGCGCGGCGTTCAAAAAGCGAGGTGACCAATACCACACCCAGCTCTTTTGCCAAATCTCCAAACAGTTGGCAGGAAGCTCCACCAGGGATGGCTTCGGCACGGTCAAACTGGTCAGTAGCCTCTGTCTGACAGAAGTAAGGACCTGTGTGCAGCTCTTGCAGCACCACAAGTTTTGCTCCCTTTTGCACAGCCTGCCTGATTTTTTCACAGGTTGCAGCAGTTACAGTTTTGTAATCTCCAAATCCTTTTTGCTGCACCAGGGCTGTGCGCAACAGTCTGCTCATGAAAGTACTCCTTTTGGCAGCTGCATGGTGATGCAGTGCAATGAACCATGTTGTTTGATTAGTACACTGCAATCAATACCAATTATTTCCCGCCCTGGGAAGGCAAGGGCAATTATTCCCAAAGCACCGCTATCGGCAGGGTCATTATAAGTCGGCACCAGCACAGCATTATTTAATATCAGAAAATTAGCGTAGGTTGCTGGCAGACGTTCCCCTTTTTCATCAAACTTTGCTTCTGGCCAGGGCAGTGGCAGCAGGCGATACGGTTTTCCTGCTGCTGTGCGCAGGGCTGCCAGCTCTGCCTCCATCAGTTTCAGCTCTTCATAATGGGCATCGTTTTGATCAGGGCAGGCTGTGTACACAATAGTGTTGTCAGGACAAAGCCTTGCCAGGGTGTCAATATGGGCATCAGTATCATCACCAAGCAGATGTCCATGCTTTAGCCAGTGTACCTGCCTGGCACCAAGCAGACCGGCAAGTGCTTCTTCTATATCGTTGCGGTCAAGCTGCGGGTTGCGGTTGGGTGAAAGCAGACACTGGCTGGTGGTCAAAATGGTGCCATTACCGTCAGATTCTATGCTGCCTCCCTCCAGTATAAGACCAATGGTGTTCAGGTTTGGCTGTAACAGACCGCTTTTTTTCAGCTGTCTGCTTACCAGGTTATCAAGGTTTGCCGCATATTTAAGCCCCCAGCCGTTGAAAGCAAAATCAAGCATTGCCGGCTGGTTATTTACCAATACAGTTATTGGTCCAAAATCACGCGCCCAGGTATCGTTTGTATCAATTTCTGCAATTGTAAAACAGGATGGCTCCATATTATTTGCAAGAAAAAGCTTACGCAGCGGTTCTGCATGGGGGGTAACCACAAGCAGATGTTCAAAACGACATATGGTTTTGGCGATTTCGAGATAACAGGCTGTAGCCTCATCCAGAATATCAATCCAATCAGTATCAGGGTGAGGCCAGGCAATCAGAATTCCGTCCTGTTCTTCCCATTCGGCAGGTAGTCTTATATTCATTTATCTGCTCCTGTTATTTGTGGCTTTTCATGCTTCCAGTTTTAAGCTTATTCATGTAATAATAGCAAATTTTCTGCACAACTTTAATGGTATTTGTAAATCAATCAAGTATAAAGTATTAAAAAACACCTGATAAGGAGAAAACAAAGATGGGATTACTTGGCGGATTGATGGGACAGATGGCAGGTCAGATGCTTGGCGGTAAATCCGGAATTCTTGGTGTGGCAAAGGCATTATTTGAGCAAAATGGAGGGCTTTCCGGCTTTTTGCAAAAGTTTCAGCAAGCTGGTTTTGCTGAGCAGGTTGCTTCCTGGGTGGGCTCTGGCGCAAATCTGCCGATTTCTGCTGATCAGGTGGTAAAGGCACTGGGCAGTGGTAATCTTGCCGACTTGGCAAAACAGTTTGATCTTTCCAGTGACCAGATTAGCAGTGGGCTGTCCAAGCACCTGCCCAACCTGGTGGATAGCCTTACTCCGGATGGGAAAATTGATAACAACGCATTGTCAATGGATAAAATTGGCGGACTGCTGGCAGGGCTGTTGAAATAAAATCTGGTAAACAAAATGCAAACACTAACCCTGAAGGCACCTGCAAAAATAAATTACCGGCTTGATGTGCTGGGCAAAAGAGCTGATGGATACCACGATCTGCGCATGATTATGCAACAGCTTGATCTTTGTGATCAGCTGACAATCAGCCTCTCGGAAAAACCTGGTATCAGGATAAACTGTAATGCTGATGGTGTGCCAAATGATGAAAGAAATATCGCCTGGAAAGCAGCCAACCTGCTTTATCAGCTGACAGATCAAAAAACAGGCATTGATATCTCCATAAAGAAAATAATTCCCGTTGCCGCAGGGCTTGGTGGTGGCAGCAGTGATTGTGCTGCTGTGCTGCGTGGTGTAAACGAGCTTTTGGGGCTTGGCTTTTCAACAGCACAGCTGATGGAAAAGGCGGTTAAACTGGGGGCAGATGTACCATTTTTTCTGTTTGCCAGAACTGCCCTTGCCGAAGGGATTGGTGAGCAATTGTCGCCACTGGTTAAAATACCTGGTGCCTGGGTAGTGCTTGTAAATCCCAATCTGCCGGTTTCCACAGCCTGGGTTTATAAAAACCTTAAGCTGCAAGCCAACAAGGTATTACCTGAACTGCCGGACAGCTATAACAATCTGGATGAACTGGTTGCAATTTTGGCTAATGATCTTGAAACTGTAACCATACCAAAGCATCCGCTGATCAGTGAAATTAAAGAACAACTTGTAAATATGGGGGCTGCTGCTGCCATGATGTCTGGCAGCGGTCCCACTGTTTTTGCACTTTTTGATGATGAGGCAAAAGCAAAAGCATCTGCTTTCAAGATGACAGAACTGCATCCGCAATGGTTTATTGCAGCTGTCAGCACCCTGACTGATTGACAGCAGACAGGATCAGTTATATTTAGGATTGATAAAGCAAGTAAAAACAACGCAAACGACAGATAGTAAAAGGAGTAATTTTAACATGCGAAGCCATATGCTTACCCAGGGTCTGGAACGTACACCGCATCGGGCACTTTTAAAAGGAACTGGTGTTCCGCAAAACCAGATGGACAAACCCTTTATCGGTGTGGCAACCAGTTTTACCGACCTTATCCCCGGGCATGTCGGGATGCGTGACCTGGAAAGATATATTGAAAAAGGTATCCATACCGGTGGTGGTTACGCCTTTTTCTTTGGTATTCCAGGGGTTTGTGATGGTATGGCAATGGGACATAAAGGGATGCACTACTCTCTGCCCACCCGTGAACTTATCGCAGATATGGTTGAATCTGTGGCAGAAGCCCACCGGCTTGACGGGTTGGTGCTGCTTACGAATTGCGACAAAATCACCCCTGGTATGCTGATGGCTGCTGCACGTCTTGATATCCCCTGCATTGTTGTCACGGCTGGTCCGATGATGAGTGGACGGGGAGGGGAAGGACGTAAATACTCCTTTGTTTCTGACACCTTTGAAGCAATGGCACGTTATAAAGCCGGTGTGATTGATGCCAAAGAATTGCAGGTATGTGAAGATAATGCCTGCCCAGGGATGGGTTCCTGCCAGGGGCTTTTTACAGCCAACACAATGGCAATTCTGACTGAAACCATGGGGATGTCACTACCTCGCTGTGGTACTGCCCTGGCAGTATCTGCCCTTAAACGGCGCATAGCCTTTGCCTCCGGCGAAAAAATTATTGAGCTGGTGCAAAACAACATAACACCACGCTCCATTTTAACCCGTGAAGCCTTTGAAAATGCCATTCGTGTTGACCTGGCTTTGGGAGGCTCTTCCAACACAGTGCTGCATCTTCTTGCCATTGCCCGCGAAGCAGGTGTTGATCTGCCGCTGGAGACCTTTGATATTCTGGCAAAAGAAACACCGCAAATAGCCTCAATGAATCCGGCTGGTGAGCATTTTATGGAAGACCTGGATGTTGCCGGAGGTGTTGCCGGCGTTCTCAAGCAGCTGGGTGATAAAATCAAGGACAACCCTACACTGATGGGGCTTTCCACCTTGCAACTGGCTGAAAGCATTCAAAATATTGATGAGACCGTAATCAGACCGCTTGATAATCCTGTGAAAAAAGAAGGCGGTATAGCTGTGCTGTTTGGTTCCATTGCGCCAAAAGGGGCAGTGGTCAAACAGTCCGGCGTATCAGACAAGATGATGACTTTTGAAGGCACTGCCCGTTGCTTTGATTCTGAAGAACTGGCAATGGCAGCCCTTATGGAAGGGAAAATCAAAGCCGGTGATGTGGTTGTAATCCGTTATGAAGGTCCTAAAGGCGGTCCTGGTATGCGCGAAATGCTCGCCCCCACCGCTGCTTTAATGGGACTTGGTCTGGGTGATTCAGTGGCGCTGATTACTGATGGTCGCTTTTCAGGCGGTACCCGCGGACCGTGCATCGGGCATATTTCACCGGAAGCAGCAGAAGGTGGACCCATAGCTTTGGTGGAGGATGGCGACCGGATTCTTATGGATATACCCAACCGCAAACTTGATCTGCTGGTGGATGAAGCTGTCCTGGCAGCACGCCATAAAAAATGGACTGCGCCTGAACCAAAGATTAAAACCGGCTGGCTGGCACGGTATGCCAAGGTGGTTACATCAGCGTACACCGGAGCAGTGACAACTGCCTGAGGTGGTTTAGTAAACTTCACCCCAAACAAAAGGAGGATTTTACCATGAAAAAGCTTTTTAATCTTTGTTTTGCGGCTTTACTGGTTTTTATGGTGGCTGGTTGTGCCGTTACTGATGAAGCCAGGTTGCGGGATTCCGGTGCAATGCTGCTTTCTGCCAACGAAGTGCGCAGTACTTTTGTCGGTAATACCGTTGTCACCACTGATGGCATGAACTATTACTTTGACCGCGGTGGTGTTGCAATAGCCAAAGGTGCTTATGGTGATGCAAGCAAAGGCAATTGGAACATAACCTCGGAAGGTTTGCTTTGTCTGACCAACTGGAATTCAAATTACGCACCAAGTGAGTGCTATAAGCTGTTTTTTGATAATGTGAGCCAGCAACGTAAAGTTGTTGATATGAATGGAAAAACAAAGTTTACGGTTTTGAATATCCTGACCGGCAACCCAAATAATTTCTGATTACAAACAGAGGTTTTCAATGAAAATGAATGGAGCACGTATCCTCCTTGAAGCATTAAAGCGTGAGGGGGTAGATCTGGTGTTCGGCTATCCGGGCGGCACTGTAATCAACATTTATGATGAACTGATGAATGTACGGGAAATTCGGCACATTCTTCCCAGGCACGAACAAGGCGGAACCCACGCAGCCGACGGCTATGCCCGTGCCACCGGTAAGGTGGGTGTTGCCATTGCAACTTCCGGACCAGGTGCAACCAACACCATTACCGGCATTGCCACAGCTTATATGGATTCGGTTCCGATGGTGATTATCACCGGTCAGGTTCCCACACCGCTTATCGGTAATGATGCTTTCCAGGAAGTGGATATGATCGGTATCACCCGTCCGATTACCAAGCACAGCTTTTTGATCCGCGATGTTAAGGATATTACAACGATTGTGCGCAAGGCGTTTTATATTGCCAATTCTGGTCGTCCAGGACCCGTTCTGATTGACTTCCCCAAGGATATCCAGATCAGCCAGACAGAGTTTAAGTGGCCTGAAACCATTGATATTCGTGGATACAAGCCAAATCTTGGCGGACATCCCAGGCAGATTGAAAAAGCAATGAAGATGATTTTTGCCAGCCGCAGACCTGTGATTTATGCAGGAGGCGGAGTTATTGCAGCCAATGCTGCCGAAGACCTGACCACACTGGCAAGAACCTTGAAAATACCGGTGACAACCACTTTGATGGGATTGGGTGCTTTCCCTGAAAATGACTCGTTATCCCTTAAAATGTTGGGTATGCACGGATCCTACAGCGCAAATATGGCTATCACAGATGCTGATCTGGTGTTGGCAGTTGGTGCCCGCTTTGATGATCGGGTAACCGGTAAAATAGCCACCTTTGCACCCAATGCAAAAATCATCCATATCGATGTTGATCCCACCTCCATCCGTAAAAACGTGCGGGTTGATCTGCCGATTGTTGGTGACACCAAAGATGTATTGATGAAAATGGTGGCTGAAACCGAACGTCACAAAAAAGCAGTAACAGATTTGCATGAAAACCTTGCTGTCTGGCATGAAGAATTGAAAGGCTGGAAGGAAAAACATCCGCTTGCCTACAAAAACAGCAACTCCGTAATCAAGCCACAGTATGTAATTGAAAAACTGCGTGAACTGTCTGATGACGATGCTATTATGGCAACAGATGTTGGACAACATCAGATGTGGGTTGCCCAGTTTTTTGATTTTACAATACCACGCACATTGCTGACTTCCGGCGGCTTGGGAACCATGGGGTATGGATTACCGGCAGCAATGGGTGCCCAGGCAGCCTGCCCGAAACGACAGGTACTTTGTGTCTGCGGTGATGGCGGTGTACAGATGAACATCCAGGAGATGGCAACTTTGGTGCAAAACAGACTGCCTGTAAAAATCATCATCCTCAATAACAATTTTCTGGGGATGGTCAGGCAATGGCAGGAGCTGTTCTTTGATAAACGCTACTCCCAGACCTGCATGGAAATGCCGATTGACTTTGTAAAGCTGGCTGAGGCATATGGAGCCAAAGGACTGAAAGCAGAAAAGCCTGCCGATGTTGAAAAGGTAATCAAAGAAGGGCTTGAGCATAACGGTCCGGTAATCATGGAGTTCAAAATTGCCCGTGAAGAAAAGGTACTACCAATGGTACCTGCCGGGGCTTCCTTGAACGAAATGGTACTAAACGCATAGGGGAGGCAAGGAGAACAGGCATGCAGCATACCGTATCGGTTATTGTTGAAAACGAATTTGGAGTTCTGTCCCGTGTGGTCGGTCTATTTTCTGGTCGTGGCTTTAATATTGACTCTTTGTCTGTGGCACCCACCATTGATGAATCCCTTTCCCGTATCACCATTGTAACCAGAGGTGATGAAGCTATTTTAGAGCAGATCACCAAGCAGTTAAACAAGCTGGTGGATGTGATAAAGGTGCTTGATTTTACTGATGGAAGCGCGGTTGAGCGTGAACTGGCACTGATTAAAGTTACAGCAGAAGATGAAAATCGTGCTGAGGTTTTACGTATTGTGGATATTTTTCGTGCCAATATTGTTGATGTGACCCCTAAATCATACACAATTGAAGCCACGGGAGCTCCTGCCAAAATAAATGCAATTTTAGAGCTGCTACGGCCACTTGGTCTAAAAGAACTAACCCGTACCGGTGCTGTGGCAATCGGACGTGGTGCCAAAGGCTGGAAAGGTTAATCCTTTGTAAACTACTATTACAAACAAGCCGTTTCACATACTTACAGGTGGACGGCTTGTTTGTTTTGTTCCCTTTTCAGGCTATAATGTATATGGAGTATAAACAAAAAGATGAAAATCTGTTCTCTGGCAAGCGGCAGCAAAGGCAATTGCCTTTACCTTGAAACCGGTGACACCTCGGTTTTGGTGGATGCCGGACTATCCCTGCGTGAAACCACCAGCCGTTTGCACCAATCCGGAGTTGAGCCTGACAGCATTCATGCTGTACTTGTTACCCACGAACATATTGACCATATCCGCAGTGCCGGTGCCTTTGCACGGCGGCACAAAGTTCCTGTATTGTTAAGCTATGCAACACGCCAGGCGTCTGAACGTTACCTGGCAAAAACCGAGCTGCTGGAGTTTGAGGCAGGCTACTCTTTTGTTTTTCGTGATCTGCTCATTGACCCGTTTCCGGTTACCCATGATTGTTCTGATCCGGTGGGTTTTGTGGTTGAATCCAGGGAAGGGCGTTTTGGCACAGCAACAGATTTGGGGGCTGTAACCCGTCTGGTGCGGGAAAAACTGTCCGAATGTAGAGGGCTTAACCTTGAATCAAACCATGATCCGGACATGCTTTTAAACGGACCATATCCCTGGGAGCTTAAACAGAGGATAAAATCCCGTCATGGTCATCTTTCAAATCAGGATTCACTGGAGCTGTTGACTGACCTGGCACACCCTCGGCTTGAGGCTGTGGTTATGGCTCACCTGTCCGAGGTGAATAACCATCCGGCTAAAGTCCTTGAAAACAGTACAGCATTCCTTAAAAATCAAAATTGTTGTGCCCCACAAATTGTTATTGGTGATCAGTATCAGGCATGTCCAATGATGGAGATATAAGTGCTGATATTTAC
>JAVERM010000078.1:0-8933 GCA_034007105.1 Trichlorobacter sp. | reverse complement strand
AATGAAACAGTGGTGGCAGGTGTTTGGCAAGGTGCCTGAAAGACCGGATGAGCTGCTGCTGGGTAGTGATGCTGCCCGCACTTTGCTGGCAGAACCAGGTGATGAACTGCAAATTAACGGCGCAACCTATCTGGTGAGTGGAGTGCTGGAACAGACAGGCTCACAAGATGACGCCATGGTGTTTGCAGAGCTGCACAAAGCACAAAAGCTGCTGGGCAAGGAAGGTAAAGTCACCATGATTGAGGTGGCAGCACTTTGCCACGGATGCCCCATTGGTGACATGGTTATGCAGATAGCAGAGAAAATGCCCGGGGCTAAAGTCACTGCCATCCAGCAGGTGGTGGCAGGCAGGTTGCAGGCACTGGATCAGTTTAAGCGTTTTTCCTACTCCATGGCTACGGTGGTGCTGTTTATCGGTGCTTTAACCGTATTTGTCACCATGATGGGCAGTGTAAATGAACGGACAGTTGAAATAGGTGTGTTCAGGGCAATCGGTTTCCGCAAGGCACATATTATGCGGATTATTTTGCTGGAGGCAGCTTTGGTAAGCCTGTTGGCAGGGCTGCTGGGCTATGGTCTGGGCATTACATCTGCTGCACTATCCCTGCCCTATATGGCAGAAAGCAAAGACGCGCTGCTGGTATCTGACTGGTGGATTGGTGGCGGAGCCATTGCGTTGGCTTTGCTGACAGGTCTGTTGGCAAGCCTTTATCCGGCATTAAAGGCAAGCAGGATGGATCCCACAGAGGCGTTACGGGCTTTGTAATTGCGTCCGGAAAGGGTTATTTCAAATTTATGTCACTAATTAAAATCAGTAACCTTACAAAGCAGTATCAAAGCGGCGATGAGCTGGTGGAAGCGTTACGCGGTGTTGATATTACCATTAACCAGGGTGAGTTTGTCACCATTATGGGGCAATCCGGTTCTGGCAAAAGTACACTGCTTTCCATACTGGGCGGCATGAACCACCCCACTGCCGGTGAAGTGGAGATGGCAGGTGTGTGCCTGTACAAACTAAGCAGCGAAAAACTGGCAGACTTCCGTGCGCAACATCTGGGATTTGTATTTCAATCCTTCCATCTGATTCCCTACCTGACAGCGGCAGAAAATGTAATGCTGCCTTTGGCGATCAAGTCTGGTAAAAACAGCGAAAAGCAGCAGGCAGCGGTGGAAGCATTGGCAAAGGTGGGGCTTAAAGCCAAAAAAGACAGGTTGCCAAGCCAGCTTTCTGGTGGTGAGCAAGAGCGTGTGGCAATTGCCAGAGCCATGGTCAATAACCCGCAGATTCTGCTGGCAGACGAACCCACGGGTAATCTGGATTCAGCCACCAGTGATGATGTAATGGAACTTTTCAAGGATTTAAGCAGTGCCGGACAAACCATTGTAATGGTTACCCACAACCCTGATAATGGTAAATACAGTGATCGGACAATTAGTCTTAAAGATGGCAGGGTGGTTTAAGAAACCCGGAGAATAACGTGAAAACTATTGCTTTGCGTATAGTTTTTCTGACGGTTTCAATTTTGGGCATAAGTCTTGCCCATTACCTGACACCGCTGCACCTGCATTATCTGCACGATGTTTTACAGCGGCTTTACTATCTGCCGATTATTTTTGCGGCATTATGGTTTGGATTGCGGGGCGGCTTACTCTGTTCACTGGTGGTAAGCGTGGTTTATGCACCGCACATACTGTTTCAGTGGGGTGGCACCTTAACCCTTGAGATGGAAAAATATCTGGAGATTTTACTTTACAACGTTGTGGGTGGTCTGACCGGACTTTTAACACAAAGAGAGCAGGAAAAGGCTGCACAGCTGCAAAAAACAGCACAGGGTCTGGAGCGTTCTTGTCGCGCGCTTGCCGAGCAATCCCAGCGTATTATAGCCATTGAAGAGCAGCTGCGCCGTGCAGAGCGGCTTTCAACTCTGGGAGAAATGGCAGCTGTGCTTGCCCATGAAGTACGTAACCCCCTGGCATCCATAAGGGGCAGTGCCGAGATTTTACGGGATGACTATGCTGCGGAAAATCCAAAATATGAATTTCTTGAACTGCAAATAAAGGAAACAGAGCGGTTAAATCGGGTGGTGGAAGATTTCCTGCGCCTGGCACGGTCAGATAAGCCTGCTCGCTTGCAACCTTGCAACTTGCAGGAAGAGCTGGAAACCATCATTACCCTGGCCAGTGGTGAAGCCCGTGAACGTCAGGTGCAGCTTCAGCTGCTGCCCGGCAAAGAGCAGGCTTTGGTGCAGGCTGATGGAGATAAGCTGCGCCAGGCATTTTTAAATATCATCATCAATGCCTTGCAGGCAACGGCAGCAGGCGGACAGGTTACGATTAGCGTTGCAGAAGATGGCGATGATTACAGGCTGACTTTCTGCGATAATGGCAGCGGTATTTCAGCAACAGAGCTTGGACAGATTTTTGAGCCGTTTTACACCACCAAGCAGGATGGTACTGGTCTGGGATTGGCAGTAACCCGTAAAATTATTGAGCAGCATAATGGTACCATTACCATGGAGAGCAAGCCTGATGCAGGCACTAGTGTCGTTGTTACTCTGCCAAAACCTGCTTGACAACAATAGTGTAGTTGTGATTTAAATTTTAACTATGAATTCCTTCAAGACCAACCATAACTTCTTTTTCGGGTTTTTCTGGTACAGCTTTTATTTTATGCTGTCTGCCCGGGCAGAGGTGTATGGGGTTTAGGAGGATATAAAACCAGATTACACAACCAAAAGCCGGGCAGACGAGAAAGTCTTTCCGGCTTTTTTCGTACTTGCACCCAATTTGCAGCGATAACTGGCCGGGAGACCTCTCTCGGCCTTGTTGCTTTTGGGGAAAAGGAGAGCAGGATGATTATCGTAATGAAGGCAGGAGCGGAACAGAAGGAAAAAGATGAGGTGCTTAAACGGATTAAAGAGCTGGGCTACACTCCCCATGTTATCTGCGGAACCACCCGCGATGTTATTGGTGCAGTGGGGGATGAGCGGGGCAAGCTGGTGCTGCAATCCCTTGAAAGTATGCATGGTGTTGAAAGCGTAGTGCCGATTTTGCAACCGTACAAGCTTGCTTCCACAGAAATCAAGAAAGAACCAAGCCAGATTAAAATTTCTGACAATGTTGTTATCGGCGGCGAGCAGGTGGTGGTGATGGCTGGTCCCTGTTCGATTGAAAATGAGCAGCAGATTATGGAAACAGCCACTGCTGTAAAGGCATCTGGTGCCCATATGTTGCGCGGTGGTGCTTTCAAGCCGCGTACTTCTCCGTACTCATTTCAGGGTCTTGAAGAGGATGGTTTGAAGCTGTTGGCAGCAGCACGTGCCAAAACCGGTTTACCGGTAATTACCGAGGTGATTAACCCTGAGACAGTTGATCTGGTGGCAAGTTATGCAGATATTTTGCAGATCGGGGCGCGTAACTCACAAAACTTCGCGCTTTTGAAAAAGGTCGGGCAGTGTGGCAAGCCGGTGCTGCTTAAACGGGGCATGGCAATGACCATCCAGGAATTTCTGATGAGTGCCGAGTATATTATGAGCGAAGGTAACCAGGGGGTAATCCTGTGTGAGCGTGGTATCCGCACCTTTGAGACAGCCACCCGCAACACCCTGGATCTGTCTGCCATTCCGGTGTTAAAGCGTAAAACCCATTTGCCGGTGGTGATTGACCCGTCCCACGGCACCGGTGATCACCATTACGTGCCGGCAATGGCGTATGCTGCTGTGGCAGCCGGAGCTGATGGTCTGATTATTGAGGTGCATCCTGACCCTGAACATGCCTCAAGTGATGGTCCCCAATCACTTAAACCGAAAACTTTTGCAGCCATGATGGAGAAGCTTAGGCTTTTTGCCGAAGTTGCAGGCAGAAAACTGTAAGGTTCAAACTGCTAAATGTTTCCAAATATGAAGATGTTTATGCTATACAAACTGTTTTGACAGGTTTTTGAAAAACGTTATGAGGAAGGCTGGATACAAGGCGCACGGCACGCAGCGACGAGGCATAACATTTAAAGTTAGCCGAGGAAGCGAGTACCGCGCAACGTAGTAGACAGCCTCCGCAGTAGTTTTTCAAAGCTCTGTTAATCCAACCAATGGGGAGTAGTACACATGCCTGCATTTTTAGAAGGTAATCTTAATGCCAACGGGCTTAAATTCGGGATTGTGGTAAGCCGTTTCAACAGTTTTATCTGCGAAAGGCTGCTGGAAGGTGCGCTGGATGCCATTGTACGTCATGGCGGCAATGATGCTGACATTGCTGTTGCCCGTGTACCCGGAGCTTTTGAAATCCCGCTGGCAGCCCAAAAAATTGCTGAAACCGGCAAGTATGATGCAATTATCTGTCTGGGTGCAGTTATTCGTGGTTCAACGCCCCATTTTGATTACGTTGCTGCCGAGGTTTCCAAAGGTGTTGCAGCGGTTTCCCTGTCAACCGGTCTGCCGATTTCCTTTGGGGTACTTACCACCGATACCATTGAGCAGGCAGTGGAACGCGCCGGTACCAAGGCTGGTAACAAAGGGTTTGAAGCGGCAGTAACAGCCATTGAAACCGTAAATCTTTTCAAGGCACTCTGATTATGGGATTACGCCGTGCCGGCCGCGAACTGGCTTTGCAGATATTGTACGCACGTGATGCAGGCAAGCTTGACCTGCGGGAAGCCTTGCGTGGTTTCCGCGAAGGTGTTGAGGCAGAGCAGCGCACCCGTGAATTTGCCGAAGAGCTGGTAAACGGTGTGGAGCAAAATCGTGCAGATATTGACAGCGCAATAAAAGCCTGCTCAAAAAACTGGTCACTGGGGCGGATGCCCAGGGTTGATCTGAACATCATGCGGCTTGCTGCCTTTGAACTACTTTTCCGTGCGGATATCCCCAAAAAAGTAAGTATTAACGAAGCAATAGAAATAGCAAAAAAATACGGGGATAAAGAATCTCCGGCCTTTGTAAACGGCATTCTGGATGAGCTGAAGGTGTGCGAAAAAGGTGAAGAGCGGAGTACAACATCATGAGAGATATAAAAGTCGGGCTGATCGGCTTTGGCAATATTGGTGCCGGCGTGGTGAAGCTGCTGAAACAGAACGAATCCATTATCCGTAATAAAGTGGGTGGCAGAATAGTCATTACGCGTATTGCTGATCTGGATATTACCACCGACCGCGGTGTTGCCGTAGAACCTGGCGTACTGACCACCAATGTTGATGATATTTTCAATGACAGCGAAATTGAAATCGTAATCGAGCTGATCGGCGGCTATGAGCCTGCACGCAGCTTTGCATTAAAAGCAATAAACAGTGGCAAGCATCTGGTAACTGCTAACAAGGCACTTTTGGCATTACATGGTGCAGAAATTTATGCTGCCGCTGCTGCCAAAGGGGTGGAGGTGCAGTATGAAGCAGCCGTTGGCGGCGGTATTCCGGTGCTGTCTGCCATTAAAGGCAATATGGCTGGCAACCGTTTTGGCTCTATTTTCGGTATTTTAAACGGCACCTGTAACTACATCCTTTCCCGCATGACCCAGGAAGGGGCTGATTTTGCCGAAGTCCTTGAAAGTGCCAAAGAGCTTGGCTATGCCGAACCTGACCCGACTTTTGATATTGAAGGCACGGATACTGCCCACAAACTGGCTGTGCTTGCCTCACTTTGCTATGGCAGCAGCATTGATTTCAACTCCATCTACACCGAAGGGATTACCAACATATCCGGCATAGATATCCACTTTGCCGAGCAGTTTGGTTACCGGATCAAGCTGCTGGCAATTGCCAAACGCAGCGAAGACTGGCAGGTTGAGGTGCGGGTGCATCCCACAATGGTGCCGTTACACAACCCGTTGGCTGATGTAAACGGCGTATTTAACGCCATTCGCCTGACTGGTGACTTTACAGGGCCGGTAATGTTTTATGGTCGTGGTGCCGGACAGGATCCCACTGCCGGTGCAATAGCCGGTGATCTTATCGAAATCTCCCGCAGTATTCTGGCTGGTTGTGATAACCGCCGCGCTGCACCGCTTGGTTTTATGGACAGCGCCATCAAAGCCATGCCCATAAAGCCCATGTCTGAAATTGTCACCAGATTTATGCTCCGTTTTGCTGCCCTTGATCGTCCTGGCGTGCTGGCAGGTATTTCCGGAAAACTTGGTGATTACGGCATCAGCATTGAATCAATGGTGCAGACCGGTCGTGACAATGGTGGTGAAGCTGTGCCGATTGTGATTATGACCCACGAAGCACGGGAAGGGGCGATTTTATCGGCTCTGCAAGAGATTGATGCTTTTGATTATATTTGTGAAAAGAGCCACTTGATCAGGATTGAAGACAACCTGGAGTAATATTTCAGCAGATTTTCAGCAAATATGTTTAAGGAGTTTCCCAATAATGCAAACCAAAATCCTGTTGCCTGAGGATAAAATCCCCACACGCTGGTACAACATTATCCCTGATCTGCCAGGTGCTCTGGAGCCGGTTATTTCACCGCGCACCGGCAAGCCGGTTACCCCGGAAGAGATGCTGGCTATTTTCCCACCAACGCTGCTGGAGCAGGAGATGTCACAGCAACGCTGGTTTGATATTCCGGAACAGGTGCGTGAGATATACCGGCTATGGCGACCATCGCCGCTTTTTCGTGCCCACAGGCTGGAGCAGGCATTGGGCACACCGGCAAAAATCTACTACAAATACGAAGGCGTATCTCCGGCAGGCTCGCACAAACCAAACAGTGCCATCCCCCAGGCGTATTACAATAAAATCCACGGCATAAAAAGGCTGGCAACTGAAACCGGAGCCGGTCAGTGGGGCAGTTCACTGGCTTTGGCATGTAGCATGTTCGGGCTTGAATGCACCATTTACATGGTTAAGGTGTCCTACTTCCAGAAGCCTTACCGCAAATCAATGATGCAGCTTTGGGGTGCAACAGTGCATCCGTCCCCTTCTGCGGAAACCGCCTGCGGCAGAGCCATTTTGGCAGATGATCCTGAAAATGGTGGTTCACTGGGGATAGCCATTTCAGAAGCTGTGGAAGATGCTGCCAGCCATAGTGATACCAACTATGCCCTGGGCAGTGTGCTAAACCATGTTTGCCTGCACCAGACCGTTATTGGGCAGGAAGCGCAGGAGCAGATGAAGCTTGCAGGTGATTACCCTGATGTTGTCATTGCCTGCTGCGGCGGTGGCTCCAACTTTGCCGGTCTTGCTTTCCCATTTCTGGCTGATCGTGCAGCAGGTAAAAACGTCCGTTGCCTTGCTGTTGAACCGGCATCCTGCCCTACGCTTACCAAAGGTGTTTATACCTTTGATTACGGGGATACTGCCAAAATGGCACCAATAGCCAAGATGTACACATTGGGTCATGATTTCATGCCACCAGGTATCCACGCCGGCGGGCTGCGTTACCACGGTCAATCTCCGCTGGTATCGCAACTGTACAAGGCAGGCGAGATTGAAGCCATTGCCCTTAAGCAAAATTTATGTTTTGAAGGTGCCATGCTCTTTGCCAAAAATGAGGGGATTGTGCCGGCACCGGAATCATCCCACGCAGTACGTGCAGCCATTGATGAAGCCATGCTGGCAAAGGAAGAAGGTAAGGAGAAAACCATCCTGTTTGGTCTTTCCGGTCATGGCTTTATGGATATGACCGCCTATGACAACTACCTGGCAGGTGATCTGGAAGATTACGAATATCCGGCTGAGCTTGTACAGCGGTCGCTGAAAAACCTGCCCAGGGTTGAGTTGTAAAAGCAGCAAATGATCCGTATAAAAATCTGTGGCATAACAAACCCCGAGGATGCGCTGGCAGCAGTAAAAGCTGGTGCCGATGCCTTGGGGTTTGTTTTTTACAATAAGTCTCCCCGTTATGTCACCCCGCAAGCTGCTGAAAAAATAATCAGTCTGCTCCCTCCCTTTGTTCAGCCTGTGGGGCTGTTTGTCAATGAAGATGCAGATATTGTCAATAAAACTGCTGCTTGTTGCAGATTAGGTCTGGTGCAACTGCATGGTGATGAAACTCCGGATTATTTCAGGCTGATCAGGCAACGTACAATTAAAGCCTTGCGGGTCAAAAACACCCATTGTCTTGATACACTGCCTGCCTGGCAAGCTGCCGGTTACCTGCTTGATACCTACTCACCGGATTGCTACGGTGGCAGCGGCACCAGCTTTAATTGGCAGATTGCCAGAGAAGCTGCCAAAAGGCATCAAAACATAATCCTGGCAGGAGGGCTTACGCCGGAAAATGTCGCTTCAGCAATAGAACAGGCAAAGCCTTATGCAGTTGATGTCTCAAGTGGTGTGGAGTCTGCACCAGGCAAAAAGGATTTCCTGAAAATGCAGACATTTATTGAAGCGGCAAGGGCTACCAAATGCTGATATGTCCCTGAATATCTACACAAGTAACCGGATGGAGAAACTGGCTGCGACGCTGGCTGGTCTGCTGGCAAAGCCTTTGACTGATCCGCTTGCACCTGAACATATTGTTGTGCAAAGCCGTGGTATGCAGCGTTGGCTCACCATGGAGCTTGCCCGCTGTTTTGGTGTGTGTGCCAATTTGCACTGTCCCTTCCCGAACGCCTTTGTTGCAGAGCTTTTCCGTTGTTTTTTGCCGGAAGCAGCTGTTGATGTTGACCATTATTCCCGCGAGCAGCTTACTTGGCGCATCCTCAAAATTTTACCTGATTTTATCGCAAAAGATATTGCCGCACCGCTGGCAAATTATTGCAGTAATGACAACGATGGTACAGCCAGCTTGCAACTGGCTGGCCGGATTGCAGATACTTTTGACCAGTACAGTCTGTTTCGTCCGCACATGTTGCAAAAATGGGCAGATAGCAAGTCGCTGCCCGTTGATGAGCAGTGGCAGGCTGCACTTTGGCAGACTATTCTGGCTGAGACCAGTGGCAATCATCGTGCCAGACTGCTTGAGCTTTTTCGTCAACAGTTTTTGCAGGCAAAGGCT
>JAVERM010000077.1:0-8946 GCA_034007105.1 Trichlorobacter sp. | reverse complement strand
CGGGAGCCTGGTCTGACAATGGACAACCCCTGTGGCATACGATAGATGCAAACATTGAGGAAGGAGCCGACAACTGCACCAAAAACAAACCAGAACAGGGCAAGCAACTGTTCTGACAAGGTTATTGCTCTCCGAAACCGTCGGTAATCAGCGCACCAATGGCAGACATGGCTTCTGCTTCATCAATACCATCCACAGAAAGCCGCACTGTTGCACCTTTGGCAGCTGCCAGCATCATAATCCCCATAATGCTTTTGCCGTTGACTTCAACACCATCCCTTGCAAGCTTTACTTCTGCCTTAAATTTGTTGGCTGTTTTTACAAACAGGGCAGAGGCTCTGGCATGAAGCCCCAGTCTGTTAACAATCTCAAATTCCTGCTGCAACATTTAAAGCATCCTCTTGAAATGAGTATCTGTGTTTGTGTAAAACTATTTTTTCAAAAACTCACCGGCAGAAAGTATGCTTTCCCTGCCGGATTTTATGAGCGAAGGCACCAGTTCTGTCAAAGACATACGTTCCCTGCGATAGCAAAACTCCACCAGCATCGGCATATTGATACCGGTAATCACCTCAATCCTGCCTTCTTCAAGGAATGAAAGCGACGTGTTTGACGGCGTACCACCAAACATGTCAGTCATAATAATTGCACCGTTTGCAGCAACGCGGGCAAGAGCATCACCAATACGCTGCACAAACTGGTCGGGCGGGTCATCAGGATGAAAGCTCACCGCCTCACACAGCACAATCTCGCCGGTTATCATGGTTGCCGATGCAATCAGTTCCTGAGCCAGCCCGGCATGGGTTGCCACCACCAGTCCTATCATAAGCCTACCCCTTTTCCATATCTCGATGGTTTGTACGAACGTTCATTCCTGCATTTGCCAGCCTGGATGACAAAAACTCAACCAGAGCCACAGAGCGATGGCGACCACCAGTGCAGCCGATAGCAATGGTAAGATAGCTTTTACCTTCACTTTTGTATGCAGGGATCAGAAAATCCAGCAATTTGTTAAAATACCCCATAAATTCTGTTGTCTGGTTTTGTGCCAACAGAAAATCCTGAATCTGTTTTTCTGTGCCGTTGTGCGGGCGTAAATGGGGGATAAAATGCGGGTTTGGCAGAAAACGCACATCCATAACCAAGCTGGCATCCAGCGGAACGCCATAGCGAAAGCCAAAGGAGATCAGCTCAATCTGCATCTGGCTTTTACCCTGCTCGCCTCTTATCAGGCTTACAATCTGGGCGCGCAGCTGGTGTACATTAAACTCGGAAGTATCAATAATGCTGGTGGCATGTTGCCTTAGCAGGGCAAGTTTTTCCCGCTCTGCCCGTATACCTTCGGTAACAGTGTAGTTTTCACCGGCAGGATGCCTGCGTCTGGTTTCAGAATAACGCCGGATCAGGATTTCATCACTGGCATCAAGGAAGATGATTTCCACCTGGTGCCCTGCGGTGCGCAGTTCACGGCAGGTTTCAATAACATCTTTTGCCGGATTCCGCCCCCTGATATCAGTTACCAGTACAGTGCCTTTAAACTGTTCTCCGGATCTGTCCAAAAGCTCTGTAAACTGCCTGAAAAGCCCCACCGGCAGGTTGTCAATGCAGTAAAATCCTTCATCTTCAAGGGCTTTAACCACGGTTGATTTGCCTGAGCCAGACATGCCTGTAACAACAAGAATACGCAATTTATTCCACCTCATCCCCAAGCGGTCTGGCTTCCATCTTCGCCAGCAACCGAGCCTGGAAATCTTTTGCAGAATGGTAGCCCATCCCTTTTAGTAGAAAGTTACGGGCAGCCACCTCAATAATGGCACCAAGGTTGCGCCCGGGACGTACCGGAATGGTCAGCTTTGGCAGCTCTACTCCCAAAATGCTGATGGTGTGGTCATCAATACCCAAACGGTCATATTCCTGGTCAGGATCCCACTCCACCAGCTCTACAGACAGATCAATTATTTTTTTGTCCCTGATTGCAGATACACCGTACAGGTCTTTGATATTGATAATACCCAGACCACGTATCTCCATCAGGTACTGGATTTGGGATTCCGGTTGCCCCACCAGCACTGCCGGCATTTTTTTGCTGACAAAAACCATATCATCAGAAACCAGCCGATGCCCGCGGATTACAAGTTCCAGGGCACATTCACTTTTACCAATGCCACTTTTGCCCGTCAGCAAAACACCCACACCAAGTACGTCCACCAAAACCCCATGCATATGGGTAGTGGGCAAAAGCTGTTCTTCAAGAAACTTGGTAACCAAAGAAATGAATGTTGAAGATTGATGGCTGGTGCCCAACACTGGAATATTTTTTGCACAGGTGGCTTCCAGTAAAAAGTCCGGAGGCACCAGCCCCTTGGTAATGATGATGCAGGTTATGGGAAACCGGCAAAAAGCATTGAAATTATCCCTTGTCTGCTGATCATCACTTTGGTTCAGGTATGAAATCTCGGTATTACCAAGAATTTGAATACGGTCTGGGTGCAGATGGCTTGTGTAGCCGGTCAAGGCAAGCCCTGGCTTTTGCAGGCGGGCAGAATTAACCCGATTTTGCAGACCATCAGGGCAGGCGATTAACCGCAGATCAAGACCGTATTCAGTGTCATTCAGCAGATCCTGTATGCAAAGACTACTTGAAATCTCCAAGTTTTCTCCTTTTGGGAGTGGTTGGGGTTATGACAAGGTTCATTACCCTCTTTGCGGCTCAATAAGGCCGAAGTTGCCATCTTTACGGCGGTAAAGGACGTTAATTTCACCACTTATGGCATCGCTGAAAACAAGAAAATCCTTATGCAGCAAATCCATCTGCATAACAGCTTCCTCAACCACCATTGGTTTGGCAACTTCTGCCCTGGCAGTGATTATCTTGGGCTGCTGGCTGGATTCAATGCTTTCAGCCTGCAAAATCTTCTTGGAGAGATTGCGCCCAATACCACCTTCAGCAGGCTTGTGGCTTTTCAGTTTTTCCTTGTATCGTTTAAGCTGACGCTCGATCTTGTCCAGCACCGCATCCACAGCCGCATACATATCATTTGTCGCTTCTGATGCCTTGGTGGTAATACCACGGGCACTGATTACGATTTCAGCTATATGACGTATTTTTTCCACAGAAAAATAAACCTGGGCAGCAATCGGCTCATCAATATACTTGGTTACCCGCTCAAGTTTTTCCTCAACATATTGCTTTAAGGCATCACTTTGCTCCATATGTCTAAAGGTTGTTGTTACTTGCATGTTTCTTCCTCCTTTTGGTTGTTAATTCCGCTTTCAGTATAAAAACGGAGTAAAATATTTTTCTGGTGAAAAACAATATGATTTTAAGGCTTAACAGACTTCTAAAAACGTTTTTTACGCTCTGCAGTAGACCCGATGCGCATCATTTCACGGTACTTGGTTACTGTACGCCGAGCAATGTTTATCTTTTCTTCAGCAAGAATTTTGGACAGCTTCAAATCTGACAACGGTTTTTCAGGGTTTTCCTGTTCAATTAACTCCTTAATACGATTTTTCACCGCTGCTGAAGCCACATCAACACCGTTTTCAGTGGAAAGCTTGCTGGTAAAGAAGAATTTCAGCTCAAAAAGACCTTGCGGAGTCTGCATAAACTTGTTGGTGGTAACGCGGCTGATGGTTGATTCATGCATACCAACATCTTCAGCCACATCCCGCAGCACAAGTGGACGCAGTTCGCTAACACCAAATCCCATAAAATTGTGCTGAAATCCCACTATGCTTTTAGCTACTTTTAAAATAGTCTGCTGTCGCTGCCGGATACTTCTGATCAGCCATTGTGCTTCACGCCTTTTATCATTGATATATTCATCTGCGCCAGCATCAAAGCTGCCGGCTTTACGTTTTTCTGTATAAAAGGATGAAATCCGCAGGTTTGGCAGCCCTTCATCATTGAGAGTAACAATATACTCATTACCCGATTTATGTACAAAGATATCCGGTGCAATATACTGGGTATCACCACTGCCAAATATCCTGCCCGGGTACGGATCAAACCCGGCAATTATCTGAATGGCTGTCAGCACCTGGTCTGTGTCAATCTGCAAGCATTTTGCAATTTTGTTATGATTGTGGCTGGTTAATTCCTGCAAATAATCTTTTAAGATGCTCTCCACAATGCTGCCTTGCATCCCCAGGGAACGTGCCTGCAAGAGCAGACATTCCTGCAATGAACGCGCAGCAACACCTGCCGGATCAAAATCCTGCACTTTCTCCAGCACCTGTTCTGCAAAAGCTGCGTCTTTGTTACTGCTTTCTGCTATTTCGGTTATGGATACGCACAGATAACCATCTTCATTGATGTTACCGATGATTTCACTGGCAATATCAATTTCATCCTCTGCAAAATGGTTCATCTGCAACTGCCAGACAAGGTGATCAGCAAGCGTACCAGGTCTGGTGAGCAGGTTTTCAAAGGATGGTCTTTCTTCATCATCAGCCTGCTGACCTGTTGACTCATAACTGTAGCCATCAGAATAGTCATCCCACTGGTACTGGTCATCTTCCATAGATACTTCGTTGAAGCTCTCTTCTGCTGCTGCCGGCTCTTCCTGAGCAGCCTCAGCCTGTTGCTCTGCCGCTGCTTCCTCTGGTAACAGATCTTCGCCTTCTGCCACCTCTTCAAGCAGTGGATTTTCCTCCAACTCCTGGCTCACCAGATCCTGAAGTTCATAGCGGGTCATCTGCAACAGCTTGATAGCCTGTTGCAACTGGGGTGTCATCACCAGTTGCTGGGTCATCTTTAATTGCTGTCGCATGTTCATTGCCATATTCATTATACTCCGGTCTGTTACAGCCTGAACTTGTCGCCCAGATAAAACTCCCGTGCCAGCTTGCTTTTTGCTATCTCTTCGGGGGTACCAAACTCCAGTAGTTCGCCAGCATTAACGATATATGCGGCATCACATACTCCCAGAGTTTCACGCACATTGTGGTCCGAAATCAACACACCGATATTGCGGGTTTTAAGCCCTGCTATCAGTTGTTGAATATCTGCAACTGCAATGGGGTCTATACCTGCAAAAGGCTCATCAAGCAGTATGAAAGATGGAGATATAATCAAGGCTCTGGCTATTTCCACCCGTCGCCGCTCGCCACCAGACAGGGCATAGCCCATGGTATCTGCCAAGTGACTGATACCAAATTCAGCCATCAGTTTTTCTGCCCGCTGCTTTTGCATTGCCGGGGCATCTTCAACTGTTTCAAGTATTGCCAGCAGGTTATCTTTTACGGACAGCTTGCGAAACACCGAAGCCTCCTGCGGCAGATAACTGATACCATTACGGGCGCGTAGATGCATCGGATAACTGGTAATATCGGTTTCGTCAAGATACACACTGCCGCCGTCTGGCCTGGTGAGTCCGACCACCATATAAAATGTGGTGGTTTTGCCGGCACCGTTTGGACCAAGCAGACCGATTACCTGACCAGTGGATATTTCAAGGCTGATACCGTTTACAACGGTACGTTTGCCGTAGATTTTACAAAGGTTTTCGGCACGGAGCTTTTTTATACTTTGCTTACTTTTTTTTGCCATCTTCAGTTTTTCCTGAAAAGCTGCCGGATTTCGGATGCAGTACAGCTTCTACACGCCCGCTGCCACCTTCAACAACACTGCGCTCTTCATCAACATAATAAACAATGGTGGCACCGCTGACAGTATCATTTCCCTTAGTCACGCGCGGCTTGTCAGACAAGGTAATCCTGCCCTGTTTTGTTTCATAAACAGCGTGCCCTCCGGTGCCAACGCGGTCAGTCTGCACTATGCGCACATTGCCGGTTGCCACGACTTTATCAACCTCATCAGACTCTTCACCATAATAAACTTCAAGCCTGTCTGAGTAGATGGTGACATCTTGCTGGCGTGCCACCACCCGTCCGCTGAAAACTGCTGTTTTGTCCTTGCCATCAGCTTTAAGTTGATCGGCAGTTACTGTTATGGGCAGCTGCGAGCGTTCTTGCCTGGCATCAGGCTGTGCAGCCCATGCAGTAGCACTGAAAACAAATATTGCACCAAACAGCCATAAAAAAAACCTACTTCCTGGCATTTTTAACCTCGATTACAGAATTTATCTGATGGTGAAATTTAACCTGCTCGGTTCCGGGGAAAAGCTCCATACCAATAGCAGTAATGGTCAGTCGGTTATCTTTTAAATGTACCGGCTTATCTGTCTTTATCAGGTCTTGATCAGGCAGATAATCAAGCTGTTCTGTTGTAAGAGTCATCCCTTTTTCGGTAACCACCTGCACATCGCCGGTCATGCTGATCAGTCGCTTTTTCTCATCATAAAAACCGTTTCGGGCAGTTATCTGTAACTTACCCGCTTTATCATCATAGATATTGGTTAAAAGCTGCTGCAAAAAAATCTCACCAGTATCTTTATCATAATCTGCCTGCTCAGCAGTTAAGTCCCACAGCTTTGCATCACCGCGCATCTCGGAAAAAGAAGCTGTTACCATGGTCATATCTACATCAGGGGAGCTACTGCGGAGGGAAGGTTCAGGAGGGCTTAACTGCATCTGTCTGAATGCAATTGTTGCAGCAATGGCTATGCTTACCAGCAGCACGCCAGCCATCAGGGCTTGTTTTATCCGCTTTTGGTTCGCCATTGACATACTGTTTACTATAGCATTGGCACTAACCACTGTCCAGAAATCAGCAGGGAAAAGCAGGCTGGTGGAGTTAAAAGGCTTTTGAAAAACGTTATGAGGAAGGCTGGATACAAGGCGCACGGCACGCAGCGACGAGGCATAACCTTTAAAGTTAGCCGAGGAAGTGAGTACCGCGCAACAAAGTAGACAGCCTCCGCAGTAGTTTTTCAAAGCCTTTTTAAAATCCGCGCAAAAGATATGCACACACCGGCAACGTAGCAAAAGAAAGGGGTATGCCGATACCCAGCATCATGGTCACCAGCGGCGGGTCAAGATCATGGTCAATGGATATGATGCCAGCGGTAATCATGGGTGCCATGGCTGCCTCAAAAACTGTTACCTGTATGGCTGTACCGTGCAGACCTAAAAGCCCTATGTAGATGCCAGCGATGATTAAAGGTCCAAGCAGCATTTTATAGCCAAGCCCCATGACCAGGTGGGTGCGCATCCCTTTTAAGGACAAAAAACGGAGCTGAAAACCGACCGAGGCAAGGGCAAGGGGTGTAATGGTATCAGCCAGTTTTTTCAAAACCTCCACCGTCCAATCAGGATAAGTGAAAGGTCTTAATAAAATAGCCAGTATAAGTGCCTGAAAAGGGGGAAAAAGGATGACCTTGCGCAGCATGGCTCTTGGCGATGGATTGCCTGACGAATAGATGGATGCTGCCAATATGCCCAGGGTGGACAAAACCATGAAGCTGCCCAGTTGATCCACCAGGATACCAACACCGATCAGCTCTTTGCCATAATAGGCTTCAATCATCGGCAGACCAACAAAGGAAGTGTTGCCAAGTCCGCCAAGCAGAACCATTGCTCCAACAGTGGCCTTTGGTATGGACATAAGTTTGCCCAGATAATGAATAATCAGCCAGCCAATGCAAAAAAACAGCCATGCCATGCCACCGATGTAGATTACTGAACTGTCAAATTCAAGATTGCGGATATGCAGTAAAGCTGCCGCTGGCAAAGAAATATGGATTATAAAACCATTAAGTGCAGCTGGTGTGTTTTCGGGAAAACGTTTGGAAAGCCGCAGTAGCAAGCCGGCAATAAGGCAGATAATCAGCAGCATGACGTTGGACATGAATTATCCTTTTGTTTTATTCAGATGGTCTGCAATAAGCAGGGCACTGCCCAGTAATCCAGCATCATCACCCAATGCAGATTGGCGCAGAATAACTTTTTCTGCAATTGCAGGAAAGGTACGTTCTTTAATGGTATCAAGCATGGCTTGCTCAAAATGCCTGAAACTGCCAGCAACACCGCCACCGATTATAATGCCATCCAGATTAAGCAGATTGAGCAACCCGGCAAGCCCTGTACCAAGGCTTGCCCCAAGTTGTCTGAAAGCTTTTAAGGCAACTTCGTCACCATTATCCGCTGCAATGCCCAGCTCTTCCGGTGGTACGCCCCCACCATAGCGGCTAAGGGCTGACGACGAAACATACTGTTCAAGACAACCACGGTTACCGCAGGGGCAGGGAAGTCCATCCGGCAGCAGGGTAAAATGCCCGAACTCTGCTGCATAGCCATCACTGCCTGTCCAAAGCGTGCCATCCAGAACAAGACCACTGCCAAGTCCTGTACCAATTGTAATCACCATCAGCGAGCGCATCCCCCTGCCTGCACCAAAGGTGGCTTCACCAAGGGCAATCATATTGGCATCATTACCATTTTTAGTTGGAATACCAAGCCGCTGCTGAATGATTTCAGCTACACCAAGACCATTTAATGGCTGCATATTTATTGAAGAACTGACTTTTCCGACCTTGTTTATTAACCCGGGAATACCCATGCCGATTCCGGCAACTTTTATGCCCCTTGCTGCCCCATATTGCAACATTTCCAGCAGATGCTGTTCCAGGCGCAGTAAAAAAGAATCAGCACCTTTGGCAATGGCACTTTCTGCCCGAAACCGACTGACTATTGAGCCGTCAGCCAGTACCAAAGCACCCCGCAAGTTGGTACCGCCTATATCCACACCAATGTATGCTTGATTGTTTTCAGGCAAGCTAGTTACCTCTGGTTCAAAGTTGACAGCGGTTCATCAAAAGCACTCTCATCACCCACCACAACCAGCTTGAATGCATCTGGATGCAGCAGTCTCTTTGCTGCCCGTAAAACATCTTCAGCGGTTACAGCTGCAATCTTTTCTCGGTATTTCTCCAGAAAATCAGACTGATAGTTGTAAAACTCAAGGCGCATCTGCTGGCTAACCACGGTTTGCGGTGTGGTAAATCCAAACAAAAATGAGTTGATGATTGAATCTTTGGCAAG
>JAVERM010000076.1:0-8987 GCA_034007105.1 Trichlorobacter sp. | reverse complement strand
ATTTACTGCCGTGGATGACAGCAGGCAAACAGCAGACAGCAAAAAGATATGTTTCAGACAAAGTTGCATATATTTTAATAACTCCAGTTTGTTAGCCTCTCACCGCGCAGCAATCCTGACCACTTAACAACGCCTTTACTTCACCCACCAAAAACAATGATCCAGCCACAACCACCAGATCATCAGCGCAGGTCTGCACAAGTGCAAGTGACAGCCCTTCGGCAACCAAACCACCTGCAAGCACTGGAAAGCCCTGTAACCTGCATAGTTCTGCCAACCTGTCTGCCGTAATTGCCCGCTCCTGATCCGGCTTAACAGTTACAATCAGCCTGGCAGCAGAACCCAAAATGGAAACAACTTCCACTGCTGCCTTGTCTGCCATCATCCCCAGCAGCAGAAAAATACGCTTGGTTGTGAAATCCTGTAATGCTTTTTGCAATGCCTTGGCACCGGCAGGATTGTGGGCACCGTCAAGTAACACTGTTTTGCCATCAGGCAGCCTGATAAGCTCCATTCTGCCTGGCCAGCTGGCGTTTGCCAGCCCTTGCCTGATATGCTGACCACCAACAGGCAGCTTCAGTATTTCTGCGGCTGTGTGGGCAGCAGCAACGGCAAGACCTGCGTTTTCATGCTGATAACTGCCGGCAAGAGCAGGCACAAGACCGCTAACTTTAAGTTTGCTGTCAGCATAAACAAGGGTACCGTCATTTTCTTGCTGCAAGTCAAACTGCTTGCCCATAACCAATAGTTTCTGTTGCCTGTCCCTTGCCTGCTGCTCCAGCAGTTCAAGCAGTTGCGGTTGTTGCCTGGCAGATAAAACAGTGGTGCCGGCTTCTGCAATGGCTGCCTTTTCTGTGGCAATCTCTGGCAAGGTATGACCAAGCCAGCGACAATGATCCAGTGAAATCGGCGTGATAACAGTAAAAATTGCCGGTATGGCTGCAGTGGCATCACTGCGCCCCCCCATGCCGGCCTCCATAACAGCAACCTGTACTTTTTGCTCGGCAAACCAGAGACAAGCCAGGGCAGTGGTTAGTTCAAAAAAAGTATCCTCTTCACTTGCAACAGCTAACACCTTATCCAGCAAATTTGACAGTTCTTCATCTGTAACTGCCTGACCATCAATCTGGAACCGCTCATTGTAGTTAATCAAGTGGGGCGAAGTAAAAAGTCCGGTTCTGCATCCAGCAGCAGTCAGTATGGAGGATAAAAACGAAGCAGTGGAACCTTTGCCATTGGTACCAACAATATGTATAGCAGAAAAAGCCCGCTCCGGATGATCCAGGCGGGCCAGCAGACCGTTGATACGCTCTGTTCCAGGCCGCACGGCAAAGCGTCTGCGACCGAAAATATCTTTTAAACGTTGCGAAATTGTCACGCAGGCTGCCTGACCAGCATGGCGAGAACCTGACCAAGAGTATCGCGCATCTGGTTACGAGGTACGATCATATCCACCATGCCATGATCAAGCAGATACTCGGAACGCTGAAAACCTTCAGGCAATTTCTGGCGGATGGTCTGCTCAATAACGCGAGGACCTGCAAAGCCGATTAAAGCCTTTGGCTCGGCAATGTTCAGATCACCAAGCATTGAAAAGCTGGCAGTAACCCCGCCGGTGGTGGGATCAGTAAGGATAGAAAGAAAAGGCAACCCGGCTGCTTTGAGCTTGGCAAGGGCAGCAGAGGTTTTAGCCATCTGCATTAAAGAGAGGATTGACTCCTGCATTCTGGCACCACCAGATGCTGAAATAATCAGCACAGACTGTTTTTTCTCAAGACCACGCTCTATGGCACGGGTAATTTTCTCTCCCACCACACTGCCCATGCTGCCACCCATAAAGGCAAAATCAAAAATGGCAACCTGCACCGGAATATTGTGGACAGTCCCTTCAACGCAGATTACCGCATCCTTGGAGCCACCTTTGGCAAGGGTAGCATCAATCCGCTCCTGATAACCCTTGGTATCCTTAAATTCCAGGAAATCCACCGAAGTCATGCCGGAATCGTACTCATGCCAGTCTGCATTATCCAGCAGTGCTTCCAGTCGTTTGCGGGGTGCGATCCTGAAATGATGATCACATTTTGGGCAAACTTCCAGATTTTCGGCTATCTCTTGTGAAAGGATTGATGCACTGCAAGATGGGCACTTTGTCCATAATCCTTCCGGAACCTTGACGTTTTGATTCTGGGTACCACTTTTTTCTATTCCTGTTTTTGTACGTTTAAACCAGCTCATATTTTCAAGTCCTCACTGTTTTTGATTTTCTGCCGGAGTAACAATTGCCTGTTTCAGGTCGCTGACCAGGGCAGTAACTTTTTCCAGCAGTTCATCTCCCTGATACTGCTCAAAAAGCTTGACTATGGCACTGCCCACCACAACACCATCTGCATAGCCTGCCACCTGTGCAGCCTGCTGTGGATCAGAAATGCCAAAACCGGCAAGAACCGGCAACTTTACGGTGTTTTTTACTACTTTAAGTTCAGCCGCCAGACTCTCGGAAATATTTTTACGCTCACCAGTAACACCGGCAACGGTTACATAATAGATAAATCCGCTGGCTTTACGGGAAACCAGCGCAATCCGCTCGGCATCCGAGGTGGGGGTTAATAAAAAAATCAGATCAAGACCGGCTTTGCAAGCCAGCGGATACAGCTCATCCATCTCTTCTGGCGGCAAGTCCACAAGTAAAAGACCATCAAGACCTGCTGCCACAGCATCTGCTGTAAACTGCTGCCAGCCATAACGATAAAACTGGTTGCAATAACCCATCAGCACAATCGGCACCGAAACCTCGGCACGGATTGTGGTAATCATGTCCAAAACCCGCCTTAGGGTTGTGCCGGCAGCAAGGCTGCGTTCGGAAGAACGCTGGATTGTTGCCCCGTCTGCCACCGGATCAGAGAAAGGGATGCCAAGCTCAATGACATCAACGCCGGCTTTTTCAAGCAAAGGCAAAAGCATTGCCGTTGTAGTCAGATCCGGATCACCAGCAGTAATAAAGGTTGCCAATGCTTTTTGGTTTGCCTTTGCCAGTTTATCCAGATGTTTAGCTATACGACTTTTTATCATTTGAAACCATCCATCTCGTTTTCAAGCCTTTCGATTTGCAACGCCAAAGAAGTAACCGCATTGTTCATGGAGCGCACCACCTGGGAAGCAGCACTTGAAGACAGCCGCAGGTTGGAAACAGTACGCTCAACCGCTTTGCCTTGCATTTCCTGATCCGCGCAGGCTTCACGGATCCTGTCAATCATGTTAGTGATGTTCTCAGTGGATTTTGCGATAAGTGAACTGGCTCTGCTCTGCTCACGGGTAGAACCACGCACCTGGTTGGTCATTTCACGCATCCGTTCTGCCGCTGAGGTGATCATATCACTGCCCCTGCCATGTTCTTTGGCAGAGTTGGCGATCTGCTCCACCATCTCTTCCACCTGCTCCATGGCAATCCGGATGCTCTGGCTTCCCTTTGCCTGCTCCACCGTAGCACGGGCAATGGAACTTATCTGCACACCTGCCTGCTGCACGCCGGCAACGATTTTTTCCAGTACAGCACCGGAACGCTCGGAAAGCTCTTCGCCGGTGGATATGGCCAGCTCTGCCTGGTTAATGGCTGCAACTGCCCTGCCGGTTTCTTCCTGCACAGCGTTGATTACCTGGGCAATTTCGCGGGTAGAAGAAGATGTACGCTCGGCAAGCTCTTTTATTTCATCTGCAACAACAGCAAATCCTTTGCCCTGATCACCTGCCTGGGCAGCGATGATGGCAGCATTAAGTGCCAACAGGTTGGTCTGCTCTGCAACTTCATCAATTACAGAAAGAATAGTGCCTATATCACCAACCCGCAGGGAAAGATGTTCCACAACTTCTGCTGTAATGCGGGATGCCTTGCGGATATCCTGCATACCGGCAATGGTTTCCTGCACCGATACAAGACCATCTTCGGCATCGGTGCGGGTTGTTTCAGATATAAAAGAAGTATCTGCCGCGTTTTTTTCAACCTGTCTGATGTTTGCGTCCATCTCAGCAATGGAGGAGGCAGTGGTGCTGGATGCTTCCAGCAGATTGATGATGCTTGAGCCGATTCCCTTGATGGAAGCAGCCATCTGCACAACCGAAGAGCTTACTTCATCAACCGATGTTGCCAAAGTGTCAGTGTTGATTGCCACCTCTTCAATGCTGGCAGCCATTTCAAGTATTGATGATGATGTTTCACCGGCAGATGCTGCCAATTGATCAACCCCTTCCGAGATGTTGACAACCGAATTGTTGATCAGTGAAACCGCCTTATTGGATTCATTAACCGCTTCTTCCTGCAAGGTTGTTGCACTTACAACCTGCGTTGCTGCCCTGGTTATGGTTTGATCAATCCGTTTCAGCTCATCGATGGTACCACTTATGTGCAACACTATCCGTTGCAGGTTTTCAGCCATTGCATTCATGGCTGTCACCAACTCGTTTACCTCACCACTGCACTTGATATCAAGACGGTTTTGCAGCGATCCGGCGGCAAGCTGGCCAGAGAAATCAATACATTTGCGGATTGGATTAACAACAGAACGAACGGTATGTATTGCCAAGGCAATAATCAGAAAAACCATGAATGCGGTAATTATCAGAATAATTGAGGTTTTACTGCGTACACCTGCCACAAGGTGCAAATCACCCAAGGTAAGGGCACCAAGTGCTATAATCAGCAAAATAGCCAGAATAGAAGAAGCTGCCAGAAGAATTATTCTGGTGCGTAAAGTAATGCCGAAGTCAATCACTCCGGAGCTGTTGCGCTCCATCAATCCTGCCCCCTTATCTGACCAGTCTGAAAATAAAGTAAAAACAGATGAAACTATAGCAGAGGCGTTTGCACAGGAGCAAGTAAAATGGTTTTTGTATATGCCAATCCACAGGCGGGTTCAAATTGACTTTCAGGCTTATATTGATTATGTATGCAGCTTCTTTTGTTTTTACTTTTTATATGTCCGATGGGTAGAAGGAGTGCAAATTGTGGCAGCAAATTCCAATTCCAGTGCAACATACAAAGAAGCAGGTGTTGATATTGAGGCTGGCAACAGCTTTGTAAAAATGATCAAGCCTTTGGTTAAATCCACACTGCGCCCCGAAGTTTTAACTGATCTTGGCGGTTTTGGCGGACTTTTTGCCCTTGGCAATAAATACAAAAATCCGGTGCTGGTATCTGGCACCGATGGCGTTGGCACCAAACTGAAGCTTGCCTTTATGGCAGATCGTCACAACACCGTTGGAATTGACCTGGTGGCAATGTGCGTAAACGATGTAATCGTGCAAGGAGCAGAGCCGCTGTTTTTCCTTGACTACCTGGCCACTGGCAAGCTTGAACCAGAAAAGGCTGCACAGGTTGTATCCGGCATAGCCGAAGGCTGCCGCCAGGCTGGCTGTGCTTTAATCGGCGGAGAAACTGCTGAAATGCCTGGCTTTTATACTGATGGTGAGTACGACATTGCCGGTTTTACCGTTGGTGCGGTGGAAAAAGACAAAATTATTGACGGCAGCACTATCTGTAAAGGTGATCTGGTAATCGGTATCGCCTCCAGCGGGCTGCACAGCAATGGCTATTCACTGGCAAGACGGATTATCTTTGACAGAATGCAGCTATCCATAAACGACCATATTGCAGAGCTTGGCTGCACTGTTGCAGATGCACTTTTAACCCCCACCCGTATCTATGTAAAATCACTGCTTGACCTTCTGGGCAGCTTTGCAATCAAGGGGATTGCCCATATTACAGGCGGTGGTCTGCTGGAAAACATCCCCCGTATCCTTCCTGCTGACTGCAATGTGCAACTAAAATGCGGCTCCTGGGAAATACCTGCCATCTTCACCATGTTGCAAACAGCCGGAAATGTGGAAAAAGACGAGATGCACCGCACCTTTAACATGGGGCTGGGGATGGTACTGGTTGTTTCTGCAGCAAAGGCTAATGCTGTTATTGACAGGCTGCACCAACTGGGTGAAAAAGCCTGGCTGGTGGGTGAAGTTATGGAAAACAACACTCAGGAACCAGCAGTGGAGCTATGCTGATGGAGTGCCAAAAAACAAATATTGCCGTACTGGTCTCGGGCAACGGCACCAACTTTCAGGCCATAGTTGATGCACTGGAAGCAGGTGCAATAACCAATGCCCAAATAGTGTGCCTTGTAAGCAACAAGCCTGATGCCTTTGCGCTGGAGCGGGCAAAAAAACATGGTATTCCTGCCCTGGTGCTGGAGCATAAAGGCTTTAAAAACCGTCAGGAATATGACACTGCCCTGGTCACCTTGTTACATGAAAACAAAGCAGACCTGGTGGTACTAGCTGGTTTTATGCGTATTTTATCGCCGGTGATGGTGGAAGCTTTCCCCAATGCCATTATGAATATCCACCCGGCTTTGCTACCTTCTTTTCCTGGGCTGGATGCACAAAAGCAGGCTTTGGAGTATGGTGTGCGCTATAGCGGCTGTACTGTACATTTTGTGGATTGCGGCACAGACACCGGTCCGATTGTTTTACAGGCAGTGGTGCCTGTATTTGCTGATGACACTGAAGAAAGCCTGTCAGCACGTATCCACGGCGAAGAACACCGCATCTATCCGGAAGCTGTGAGGTTGTTTTGTGACAAGGCACTGGAAATCAAAGGCAGGCAGGTAATCATCAAGAGTCCTTGAAATCAGTTTATTATTGACATTATTCTTTCTGTTATGATATTTGTTTATTCTTAATTTTATTTTATAAAACAATGCATTACTGCATTTACTTTGGAGGTAACAAGTGGCACATCACAAATCAGCAATCAAGCGGATCAAGCAAAATGCCAAGCGCAATGCCCGCAACCGTCATCACTCTTCAACCCTTAAAACTCACATAAAGCGTGTTCGTGAAGCTGCGGAAAAAAATGACAAAACAGCGGCAGAAGCAGCCTTAAAAGTCGCTATTCCGGTTATTGACAAAACCGCCTCCAAAGGTGTTATTCACAAGGCAACCGCATCACGCACTGTTTCCCGTCTTACCAGACTGGTCAATACTCTGGCTGCCTGATAGCCAGCTTCCGTTAATAATTGCAACAAAATTAAAGACCGCTGATTTAACAGCGGTCTTTGTTGTTTCAACTACTTATCCTGTTAACACACTACACTGGTCTCACAAAAATCTCCCGCGCCAGGGCATCATCAATGGCAAATTCGGAAAAACCCACCCTGAAGATATAAGATGGATACGCCTGCATCAGTTTTATCCTGTTGCCAGGCAATACACCCATAGCCATCAGTTTCTGCATTTTTGTGCTGTCACCGGTCTGGATGTAGGCTATTTCCCCTTCCTGCCCTGGTGCGCACTCAGTAAGGGACACAACACCACGGGCACCGGCAGACCTCGCTTCAATGCAGCACTCACCTGGCGGAATCGGCTTGCCATGGGGGCAGGTTTCCGGATGATTAAGCATTGTACACAACTTTGTATCCACACCCTCATTAAGCAGATGCTCAAACTCGCACGCTTTGGAATCAGCATCCTCGCCTTTAATATTAAACACATCCATCATCAGACGTTCAGCCAGACGGTGACGGCGAATGGTTTTTCTGCCCTCTTCACGCCCTTCCGGTCTGAAGTAAAGCATCCCCTGGCGCAGTTCAACCAGAGCATTTTCAGTCAGCTCGTTAACAGCAGGGTCATTAACAGAAAAACCCTTTGCCTGCGGATCAAGAAAAGCAGCCCCTTTCTCCTCAATAAAAATCCACATCGCCTCCAGTATTTCTTCAGCATGTTCAGATAACTTCATATATTTATTCTCCTTTTGTATCTTTTGATACTAAACGTCTTATTTTTTTGAGCAGATCCGGTGTTGGTATGTTTTTATATCCGCAGCGGGGACAATGTATACCTCGGCAACTGCTGCCGCAGGCACCGCATCCTGGTTGTGTGCCTTCTGATTCTTCAAATTCATGTCCGCAAAATGTACAGATCATTATTGTCAACTCCTTGAATCTCTTTAACAGAACTTTGAAAAACTACTGCGGAGGAGCTTTACCTGTAAAAATCTTTTATGTGCAGAAATCAGGCTAAAATACCGGTTACCAGCAATATCTTGTTAAGCACAAAACCAACACCAAAAGCCAGCAGGCTGACCATCACAAAAATAGCTGAAGCCACTTTCCAGCCCCGCTCTTTTTTCATCATCAGCAACTGGGCAACACAGGGTACAAACAGCGTAAGCGTAACTGATGCCACAGTTAACTGGCGGGCATCCAGCAACCCTGCTGTTTGCAGGTCATACAATCCTGCTGCCCCGTAATCCCGACGAAAAAATCCAAATATAAAAGCCACAGCCGCTTCAAAGGGAAGCCCCAATGCCGTCATCAACGGTTCCATTGCGCTAACCAGTTTTTCAAAGGTGTTGGTGATTTTACCCAGCCAGAGCAACACTGATGCCAGGATAAAAAGTGGCAATATTTCAATAAAATACCACAGCATACGGGTATAGGTTTTGGTCAGTACGTTGGAAATCTGCGGCATACGCATCGGCGGCAGTTCCATATAAAACATGGAGGTTTCACCTGGCATAAGCCTTGCCGAAATAATGCCAACAACCAGAAATACCAGCATCATTACCCCGCCCCAGATTAAAAGACCGCCGCCGGTTTTGGACAAAAGTGCCATAATTACACCGAGTTGTGCAGAACAAGGTATGGCAAGTGCCAGCAACAAAGTAGTCAGCATCCGCTCACGGACTGTCTCCAACGTGCGGGTAACCATGGTTGCCATGGTGGTGCAACCAAAACCAAGTACCATTGGTATAACTGCCCTGCCGGTCAATCCAAACATTTTAAAAACACGGTCAACCATCAGAGCCAGCCTGGGGAAATAACCGGTGTCTTCAAGCAGCGAGAAAAACAGAAAAAAGGTTGAAACAATCGGCAGGATAATCCCCACTGCATAACGCATTCCCAGTGTGATTACACCGTATTCACCAACCAAAAGTTCCT
>JAVERM010000074.1:0-9157 GCA_034007105.1 Trichlorobacter sp. | reverse complement strand
AATGACCAGGGAAAAACGGCTCGTTGATGGTGACGTTTTTAATCCCCACACAACGCTTACCATGTTCCAGTTCCACAATTCTATCCACCAGTAAAAACGGGTAACGATGGGGCAGGATTTTCATAATCCCGTTGATATCCATCGGCAGGGTTATTTCCATGCTATCTACTCCTTTTCAAGCAAAGCTTCCAAGCGGGCTACTTTCTTCTCAAGCTCTGCTGTTTTCTTACGCAAATCAGGCAGTTTTGGCAAAACAGCCATGGTGCGCAGCCAGTCTTTGTGGGGCATGGCAGGGGAACCGCTGTAATAGGCATTGGCAGCCAGTGAGCCAGGTACACCGCCTTGCGCCCCTACAATCACGTTATCACCAATGGTGACATGACCCACCACACCCACCTGTCCGGCAAGGGTAACGTGGTTGCCGATTTTACTGCTGCCGGCAATGCCAACCTGGGATACGATCATGCAGTCTTCACCTATCTGACAGTTGTGTGCCACCTGCACCAGGTTATCCAGCTTGGTGCCCCGCCTGATCAGGGTTACTTCCAGTGCTGCCCTGTCAACAGTGGCGTTGGCACCTATTTCCACATCATCTTCAAGTATCACAATACCGATCTGGGGAATCGGATAGTAAGAATTGCCATCAGGGGCGTAGCCAAAACCATCGCTGCCCACCACTGCTCCTGGCTGAAGCTTACAGCGTTTACCAAGGCGACAACGCTCCCGTACCACTGCGTTGGCATGGATTACGCTGTCATCACCGATGGTTACGCCATCATAAATAACAACACCTGGATGAATCACTACACGCTCGCCAATGGTCACATTATTACCAAGCACTGCGCCAGGGTAGATACTGACTCCATTTCCCAGGCTTACGTTATTGCCGATAATTGCCCCTGGCATAATACCCAGCTCAGGGTGGGCAGCAGTATAAAAAAGGGTCAGCAGTTTGGCAAAGCCAAGGTACGGGTTAGCCAGCTCTATAACATTACGCCCAAAAGCTTCATTGCCTGGTGCCATCAGTACGCAGCCGGCTTTTGTCGTTGCAACCATGGCAGCATATTTGGGGTTGGCAAGAAAAGTGACCTTGTCTGCTGTGGCAGCTTCCAGCGTGGCAAGACCGTTTACCGTGGCAGTGCCATCACCGTGTATGACTCCGCCCAGATAATCTGCAAGCTCCTGTAATGTTCTGGTAATCTGCATTGGCTGTTATTTCTTGCCTTTTGTGGCAGCGTTCAGCTCTTTTAGAACTGCATCGGTAACATCAATGCTTTTATCTGCATAGAGCAGTCCGGCACTGTGGGCATCCAGAATCACTGTAAAACCGTTTTTACTGCCATAATCACTGATCAGTTTTTCCAGGGTTTCCAGAATTTTTCTGGTCAGTTCGCCGTCACGAGCCTGCATGTCTTCTTCTGCATCCTTGGCAAAACGCTGGAAATCCTTGAGTTTTTGCTGGTAATCTTTTTCGCGGGCAGCGCGGGTTGCCTCATTAAGTGCAACTGATTGCTTTTCCAGATCATTTTTAAGTTTTTGCAGCTCTTCCTGCTTGGCGTTAATCTGCTTCTGATAGCCCTGTACCTTGTCCTGCAACTGGTTTTTTGCCTGCACACCAGCCTCAGACAGGTTAAGCGTCCTTTGCATATCAATGTAACCGATTTTTGTTTCAGCAGCCTGGGCAACGCCAGCACCAAGCATCATCAATGTAATAACCAGTAAAAACTGTTTCATCTGTTTTGTTCTCCTTTATGTACTGTTTTTGGACTGTTATTTGTCCTGTTAAAATAAGGTACCAATGGCAAATTCAAAACGACCTGATTTGCCATCCACATCGCGGGGGTTAATCGGAATACCGTACTCAAGTCGCAACGGTCCCATGGGGGAAGCCCAGCGGATACCTCCGCCGTAACTCATCAGCATCTGCGGGGGCTTCAGACCACCCTTTGTCCAGGTATTACCGTAATCAAAGAAAGCAACTCCTTTGATACCAAATTCTGTAAGCAGTGGAAATTTTACCTCCACGTTGCCAAACAGTTCTTTTTCGCCGCCAATGTAGATGCCTCTTTCATCAATGGGGCAGACTTCACGGGCGCGGTAGCCACGCAATGTGCCGATACCCCCCAGATAGAATTTTTCATCTATGGGTATTTTTTTGCCACTATTGGCTTTTTGAATGCCACCCAGAACCAGACGGGTGGAGCCCACCAGTTGCCACTTAAGCGGCACAAAAACCGTGTTGTCCAGCACTTCACGCACAAAATAGTTGGTGCCACCAGGACCTGCATACTCAACGGACAAGGTGTTAATCATACCGCTTGAGGGATCAAAGCGGTAGTCAGTATTGTCGTGGGTTATGCTGGCATAAATGGAGCTGGTTTTACTCTGATCAAGGGGGTAATCCCCAGGATACTTGTAGCTCCAATCACGGTAGGCATCAGTGGCATCATAAATGTCCTTGATTTCGTACTTGTACATAAAGAAGGTGCTGACAAAATCGCTGAAGGAGTAGCCAGCCTTGATATCTGCACCGGTAAGGCGGCGGCTGTAGTCGGTGTACTCGCGCTCGGAGCGGTAAATATCCATCCCCAGCGACCATCTGCTGTCCAGGAAGTAGGGGTCTGTAAGCCCCACAGAATAGGTGTTGGATTTACCACCAACTGCTGCCGAAATATGTCCTTGTAGCCCCCTGCCAAACAGGTTGGATTGTGATATGGAGCCCTGAAAGATGACGCCATCCAAAGAGCTGTAGCCACCGCCAATGGTAAAGGCTCCGGTGGGTTTTTCCTTTACATCAACATTGATATCCAGCTTGTCTTCAGAGCCGCCACTTATGCTAGCTATGTTGGCTTCTTCAAAATAACCGGTATTCATCAGGTTTTGCTTGCTGCGCTTAAAGCCGGTGGCACTGTACAGATCACCTTCCATAAGACGCATTTCGCGACGTACAACCTTGTCACGACTTTTTGTGTTGCCAGAGATGTTGATTCTGCCTATGGAAACCAGGGTGCCTTTTTCAATGTCATAAACAAGGTCAACGGTTTTACTGATGTTGTTTTCAGTGGTTTCGGGATTTACGTTGTTAAAGGCATAGCCTTTGTCAGCAGTCATATCGGTTAGTGTACCGATATCATTACGCAGTTTGGCGCGGCTGAAAATCATCCCTGGTTCCAGGGTCAGGCTGTCACGCAATTCCCTTTCCGGGTAGAGCAGATCACCTTTAAAATCAATCTGACCGATGCGGTACTGCTCGCCTTCATTGATGGTTATATGAACAAGTAATGATTCGCCATCATCTGCCATTTTTACCGTTGGCTCGCCAACTTTAATATCAATATAACCGTTGTTAAGGTAATGGTCTGCAAGCAGCAAGGTATCATTTTGCAGCACTTCTTCCTTATAATTGCCAGCATCAGTAAGCCAGCTCATAAACCATTTTTCCTTGGTTTCCATGACACCGCGCAGCTTGCGGGCACTAAACGCCCCATTGCCATCAAAGCTTATCTGGCTGATTCTTATCAGTTTGCCTTCATTGATTTTAAAGGTAACCACATAATCGGTGTTACTGCGCTGTTCCACAAGAGGTTCAACCGCTGCGAGGTAGTATCCATCATCTTTGTAACGTTTTATAAGTTGCTGTACTGACTTATCCAGATCTTTTTTGTCAAATATGGCATTACGGCGCAGTGGTAATGCTTCCATCAGTTTTTCCAGCTTCAGTTTTTCATTGCCAACAAAGCGGATATCCCTGATAACCGGTTTTTCAACCACTAGATAGACCAGCCTTATGCCATCTTCAGCAGGTTCCGAAATAAGCTGTACATCCTGAAACTGTCCAAGGCGATAAACCGCACGGATGTCAGCATCACTGCGGTCAGCGTAAAACAGATCCCCTGGCTTTATGCTGATCTGATTGAGTACGGCATCTGCTTCAATACGTTTGTTACCCCGCACAACAATCTCTGCAATCTGCTCACCATCGGCAAAGGCAAGCTGCGGGGATAACAGGCAGGTGGTTAAAAGTACACCAGGGATAAAGTGGCAACGTCTCACAAAACCTCCGCTACAGAGGACTTAATCAGGCCATCCGTAAGGCGGATGACCTGTTCCATTCCTGCTGCGAGTCGTTCATTATGGGTAACAATAATCATGGTGATTCCGTTTTTCTGTTGCAGCCTGAGTAGTGATTGATGAATCGCTTCACTGGTTTTCATATCCAGATTACCGGTTGGCTCGTCTGCCAGCAGCAGGTCAGGATTCATCACCAAGGCGCGGGCAATGGCAACCCGTTGCTGCTCACCGCCTGAAAGCTCGCCGGGACGGTGTTCAAAACGATGCCCAAGTCCCAGTTCAGATAAAAGCTCTTTGGCTTTATCTTCAGCTTGCCTGCGGTTTTCACGGGCAATCAGGGCTGGCATCATGGTGTTTTCAACTGCCGAAAATTCTGGCAAAAGGTGGTGAAACTGGAAAACAAAGCCGATGTTTTTGCTTCTGAAGTCAGCAAGTTCACGGTCAGTATGTTTAAACAGATTTTTACCATTAAAAAGTACAGTGCCGGAAGATGGGCGATCAAGTGCCCCCATAATATGCAGCAATGTTGTTTTTCCAGCACCTGAAGCACCAACCAGGGCAGTTGTGGTACCTTTTGCCACCTCCAGGTTAATCCCCTTTAATACTTCAACCTGGCTGGAACCGGTTTGATAGCTTTTGCAAAGCCCGCTAACCGACAAAAGCTTATTCATAACGCAAAGCCTCTGCCGGCAGCATTTTTGATGCCTGCCAGGCAGGATAAAGTGTTGCCATAAATGAAATCACCACCGCTGTTACAGCAACCATTGTCACATCAGCAGCCACTATGTGGGATGGAAAATGATCCAGGTAGTAGATATCCTTGTTAAAGAAGTTTTTGCCGGTTACTTTTTGTACAAAGTCGATGATCGGCTCCAGATTATTGGCAATCAGTAGTCCGGATAAAAGCCCCAGTGTTGTTCCTGCCAGCCCGATAATCAATCCTTCCAGCACAAAGATTTTCATAATGCTGCCAGAACGTGCTCCCATGGTTTTTAAAATCGCAATATCCCTGGTTTTTTCCATCACCACCATAAACAGGGTGGAGGCAATGCCAAAGGCTGCCACCAGAACAATCAGGGTGAGGATAATAAACATAACCACTTTTTCGGTTTTAAGGGCAAACAGAATGTTTTTGTTCATCTGCATCCAGTCTCTGGCGTACAAATCAGGACCAAACTGCTGGTTTATCTGTTCAGCCATTTCTGGGGTTGCGTAAATATCTTTCACCTTAAGCTGGATGCCGGTTACGGTGTCACCAAGGCTGAAAAACTCCTGCGCCTGGGCAATGCTTACATAGGCAAGGGTTGAGTCATACTCAAACATGCCGGTGTTAAAAATAGCCACAACCTTAAATGGTTTCAGTTTCGGCATCATCCCCATCGGGGTAATGGTACCCAGAGGTGACACCACATTGACACGATCACCAAGGGTAAGACCCAGGTGGTGTGCCAACTCTCTGCCGATCATCACTCCTGGTTCCACAGAAATATTGCCTTTGCCAGGGGCAAGCAAATCCATTTCACCTTCAACCACTGCGGTGGAAAGCTTTGTAACCTGGCGGTCGGTTTCTGGATCAATGCCTCGCAGTACAACACCGGAAACATTGCGACCAGTGGAAAGCATCACCTGATTATAGATAAAAGGTGTTGTTGCCTCCACTCCTGGCAGTTGTTGCAGTTGCGCCATCAGTTGGCGGTAGTCATCCATTGCAATACCACTGCGGGTTACCACCAGATGGGCGTTTGCACCAAGAATTTTATCCTTAAGATCCCGCTCAAAGCCTGTCATAACTGCCAGTACCACTATCAGAGCCATTACGCCAAGGGCAACTCCGGCAGTGGATATGAAAGTGATGATGGATATAAAGGTGGATTTGCGCTTTGCCCGCAGGTAACGCAAACTGACCATCAGCTCAAAGGGCATCCGCTGATTTTACCTCGCTTCCTTGCGCAGCTGCGGGAACAGGATCACATCCCGTATCGATGGCGAGTTAGTTAAAAGCATTACCAGGCGGTCTATGCCGATACCCTCACCTGCCGTAGGCGGCAAGCCATACTCAAGGGCGCGGATGTAGTCTTCATCCATGTAATGCGCTTCCTCGTCTCCTTTATCCTTTTCTGCCACCTGGGCAAGAAAACGCTCTTTCTGATCCAGAGGGTCATTAAGCTCGGAAAAGGCATTGGCAATCTCCCTGCCAGCGATCATCAGTTCAAAGCGATCCACCACTTCCGGATCATGATCATTTTTACGGGAAAGGGGAGAAACCTCTGTGGGATAATCAGTAACAAAGGTGGGTTGCAGCAGTTTATGCTCGGCAACCTCTTCAAATATTTCCATCAGCAGTTTGCCATAACCGATGGAATCCGGCAGATCAAGACCAATACTGCGGGCGTATGCCAAGGCAAGGTCGCGATCTTCAAGCTGTTTCTGATCAATATCTCCGTATTCAAGTACTGCTTCTTTAACAGTCATACGCCGCCAGGGACGCTGAAAGCTGATCGGTATGCCCTGGTAATCAAAGTCCAGAGTGCCCAGCAGCTGTTCTGCCACATGGCAGAAAAGTTCCTCTGTAAGTTCCATCAGGTCTTCATAGGTTGCATAGGCCTGATAAAATTCCATCATGGTAAATTCAGGATTATGGCGAACAGAAATCCCTTCGTTGCGGAAATTGCGGTTAATTTCAAACACACGATCAAATCCGCCCACAACCAGCCTTTTCAGATAAAGTTCCGGTGCAATACGTAAAAACAGCTCCATATCCAGTGCGTTGTGGTGTGTCACAAAAGGTTTGGCTGTGGCACCACCAGGAATCGGCTGCATCATCGGGGTTTCCACTTCCAGAAACTGTCTGGCAGTCATGAAGTTGCGGATAAGGTTGATGATTCTGGTGCGCTTTACAAAAAGTTCACGCACTTCAGGGTTGACGATCAGATCAACGTAACGCTGACGGTAACGCGTTTCCACATCAGTAAGACCGTGGAATTTTTCCGGTAAAGGCAAAAGTGATTTTACCAGCAGCCGGATGGAGCGCAGATGGAGTGAAAGTTCACCGGTTTTTGTACGGAATGGGAACCCTGAAACGCCAACAATATCACCTATATCCAGAGATTCAAAAGCCTCAAACTGCTCATCACCCAGATCATTTTTACGCACATACAGCTGAATGCGACCATCACGATCCTGCAACTGAATAAAGGCAGCTTTGCCAAAGGAGCGGCGGGCAATAATCCGTCCGGCAAGTATAAAATCCTCATCAGTTGCATCTATCTGCTCAATATCTGCATACCTGGTGTGTAAATCAGCCGAGGTGTGCAGTGGCTTGAAATCATTGGGGTACGGGTTAATGCCGGCTGTCCACAATGCGTTTACCTTGCGACGACGCTGCAAAAGCAGTTCGCTTAGTTCTTCCATGTCAGATACTTACCTTTCAAATACGAAAACTGAAATAATCAACAAAAATAGCCCACTACATCTGCTCCGTCAAGCTATTCCGTCTCCGTGGTTTCCACTGTTTGTTCCGTTGCAGCAGAGTTGTTGTCAACAGTAGCACTTTCAGATGTTTTGACTGTTTTTGCTGCTGTTTTTGTTGCTGTTTTACGGCTGGCAGCGGGCTTGGATGCTGATTTGGCAGCAGCTGTTTTCTTTGGTTTTGCTTCAACAACAGAATCGGCTGTTTCAGGCTGTTGTTGGTCTTCGGGCTTTGTTGTTTGCTTTGGCTCTGCTTTTTCAGCAGGTGCAGTTTTCCTGGTAGCAGCTGCTGTTGCCTTCTTTTTAGTGGTGGCTGTTTTTCTGGCTGCTGGTTTTTTCTCAGTGGAAGGCGGTTTTGTTTGCGATTCTGGCTGCTCTGTAGGTATTGCTACGCCTGTTGCTTCAGCTTCTTTTTTTTCTTCTACAACTTCTGCTTTTGTATCAGTAGCCGTTGCCTCGGTTTTTTGAGTTATCTTTTTTGCCGCTGTTTTTGTTGTAGTCCGCCTTGCGGCTGTGGCTTTCTTCTTTGGTGCAGCTTTCTTTTCAGTTACTTCCAAAGTCTTTGCCTCGGATTCAGGCTCTGTTGTTTCTGCATTTTGCAATGCAGAATCCGGACTGTCCTCAGCTATGGCAGCTGCATTCACGGAAATGTCTGGCATATCTGTTGCCTGCTTCTGAGCAGTATCAGTGTCAGTTGCCAGCTCCAAAGTTGCCGGTTTTTCCGTTACATCCATGCTTTCCGGCTCTACTTTTTGCTCCTTGTCAGCGTGTTCGCCGGCTTCAGGGGCTACTTCAACAGCTGCATCAGGCTGCTCTGCAACTTCTGCAATTTCTGTAACTTCATCAATGCTGGTTTGTGGCTCTGCATCTGCTGGTGTTTCTTTTTTCTTGTGTTTGCGCCTGCGTTTTTTCTTGCTGTCAGTTGCTGCCTCCTGCTTTTCATCACTTTGTTCAGCAACAGGCTGCACATCTGCTTGCTCTGGCTTTGTTTCTTTTGCTTCTTCCCGTGACGGCTTTTCGCGCCTGATAACTTCCAGCTCCAGCTGATTGGACAAAAACGATGTTCTGCCCTTCACGGTCACTACAATTTCATAGTCATTTTCAATCTGGGCAAGCTCCCGTTTTTTGCGGTTTAGTAGAAAATATGCCACTTCCAGCGGCAGACCGCCTTGCAGTTCTGCCACCTGCCCTCTGGCAGCAGCGGCATGTACCTTGCGCAAAAACGAAAGTGCCATTGCTTCCACTGATTTGATTCTGCCACGTCCGCTGCAATGGGGACATTCAAGGTGGATGGCATCGTTGATATTTTTGGCAATCCGCTGGCGGGACATCTCCAGCATCCCGAACTGGGATATTTTACCAACATTGATCCGTGCCTTATCCATTTTCAGCGCGTCCTGCAGGGCATGTTCCACATCTTTCATATGCCTGCTGTCCCGCATATCAATAAAATCAATTACCACCAGACCGCCAAGGTCGCGCAGCCGCAGTTGCCTTGCCACTTCGGCAGCAGCTTCCATATTGGTTTTGTAGGCGGTGTCTTCAACACCCCGCTCACCTGAGGTCTTGCCGGAGTTGACATCAATTGAAACCAGTGCTTCGGTTGGTTCTATTACCA
>JAVERM010000073.1:0-9170 GCA_034007105.1 Trichlorobacter sp. | reverse complement strand
CTGCGGTAAAAAACTCAACATCGTTGTGGAGTAGTAAAAATGGAATCAATCCTTTTAATCATCATTTTGGCAGTAGCGTACCCCATTTCAGTAATTGCCCTTAAACTCTGGAGGCTTATATCATGAGCTCTTTAAAGGTTCAATCCTACCGGCACCCAAAGACTGGGAAGCCTTTCATCTCCGAGGCAAAACTTCCACTTTCCTTCAAGGGAAAGAATGTCGAAATACTCCTTGAAGGAAATACAGTTTCAGTGCTGGTGGACAACACATACACTGGCACCATATTTGAAAGAAGCGTTCCTTTTATTCAGCTTCTTTATCACACCATTGCTTGGATTGATGCGCAGGGAGAGAATTAAATGAAACGCTCCTCAAAGGCGGCGAAAGCTGCAAGGAAACGGAACTTCAGACTTTATCGCCTTTCTGGTATGTTGGGAAACCTCGCGCAGATGCGATACGAGTGCAGGAATAACCCCGCGCTGATCGAAGGAATTGAAACCGCGATGGACTCAGTTTACGCGCTGATTCAGCAAATCCGCGAGGAAGCCTCCTCTTCCATTCCTGCAAGAAAGTTAGTCGGGATAAATGAGTATTACGCGGAATTTTCGCAGAATGGTGTTAAAGTTACTCCAGCAATGGAAAGGGCTTTACTCCTACACGGCGCGACTCAAAGACTTTCTGAAACCTACACCTCTAAGGAGCAATAAAATGCCTGAGTACATTACCGTTAAGCCTGCCTATGGAAAAGAACTTAACTCTGAAAAGGAAGTCCTTTAGCACTACCTCGACGGAAAGGACTTTATGATCCTTTCCCTGCACCACGGCGCGGTTCCTACTTAAACATCCTCGATTGCGAAAGGGCAAAAAAGCCCATCTCCCTGGAGGTACGCTTTGGTAAGAAAAGTCAAAAAGTGACTCTTCTGGACACCGCCAATGCCGCAGCGTTAAGGGCAAAGCTCGAAAGGAAACAACTTCAAGGTAAAAAGAAGGAGAAATAAAATGGGACATACTGTAGAATTTGATTTCATTTCAGAGGAAGGGCTGCGCTGCGTAGGACTTGCGCTGACCCACGGCCACCGCTGTGGGTATGTCGGAGTTCCAAGAGGGCATGTTCTTTATGGGATTGAGTATTCGGCTACTCTCCCAGACGCTGTTTCTTTCGTGACTGAGGAAATTATGGAAAATGCTGATCTTTCACACAGGGGATCAATCCCAGTTTTCTACGCCGCGCTGACAGGGGAAATGAATCGCCTCGATGTAGTGGTTGATGTTCATGGGTCGCTGACATACTCCGACGGCGGAGAAGGAACGCTATATCCTGTCCCAGACAACGCCCTTTGGTGGTTTGGCTTTGGCTGTGCTCATGCTGGGGATGGAAAGGATTTCAGTATTATGGACGAAAAGACAAAAGAAATGTACAGCAGTGGATTTAGGTATTATTCTGAAGGCCTGATTCGTTCTAAGGAATACGTAATGCAGCACTGCAAACTTCTCGCTCGGCAACTTTGGTACATCAACAGTATGGTGTGGCAGAGTGCCCTTCCAGAGGGAAAGGAGAAATGAAATGAAAGCTGTAACCATACGAACTACAGTTGTAAAATTAGAGCTTACAGAAGCGGAAGCTCTTTGGCTTAAAGATTACACACAAAACAGTCTAATATCTAACGAAGACACGTACACAAAGAACATGCGCGAAAAATTCTTTACTGCAATTTCAGATACACTTCTTGTGGAGGAAAAAGAAAATGAGTAACGCTGAAAAGAATCCTGAATTGGTAAAGCTCTCAGAAGGTCTTTCAAAGGAGCTTTTCAACCTCACACCTTCCGAGGCTCATCAGCAAGGAATTTGCATTTCCTGCAAAAAGCCAATCTTTTACAGCGCGGATGGAAAGGCTGAAAAGGAAGGGCATATTTACTCTTGCGTGGGGCAGAATGAATACCGCATAACTGCACTTTGCGAGTATTGTTTTGATAAGGCTTTTGAAATGCCAGAAGACTACGAAATTGATCCTGACCAGTGGGAAGAGGAACCTGAAACTACACTTAATGGGCGGTGAAGTAATGCAAATCACAATTAACACAGCAGACCTTCTCGGCGATGAAACTACAATTCGTGACGAAGTAATTGAGCAAATTTCAAATGCACTGCTCCTTAGGCTACGAGAAACTGTTACGGAACAAGTAACTAACATTATTCAAGAGCAATTAGCACAGCAGGTTAAGTTTGTCATTAGTGATCTTGTTAACCTTCACCTTGATACTGAAATTACAGTAACTGACCGTTACGGAAGTAAGGAAGAATCTTACACTATTCGAAACAAGATTGCTTCACTTATTGCTGGTCAACTGGTGTATAAAAAGTCAAACTACTCCAGTGAGCGAAATGCTTTTACTGGAGCAATTGACGAGTTGGTAAATCGTGAGCTTAAAAAGTTCCAAACTGAATTCAACTCAATGGTTACGAAGGATTTGCTTAAACTTTGTCTTGACGAAGCTACAACAAAATTGAAACTTGCGTGCGGGGTGAAGTAATGATAAAAATCATAAAGCCTGAAGTTTTCCTTCTCAATACTCCCTCGCAGCACATCGCCCTCACAGTGTTTGAGGCCGCCGCGAGAACTTGCTACCAGTCATTTAGCAAAGCAAAGGAGGGGTCAGCCGAAAGGCTGCTCCTTCACTGCATTGAATCAGGCCACCACAGCACCCTTGAGCACATCTCCCTCACTGTGCGCTTCATCACTTCCAGGGGCGTTACGCACGAATTGGTGAGGCATCGCCTTTGCGCCTTCTCCCAGGAATCCACCCGCTACGTTAAGTACGACACAGCGGCAGAGTTTATCGAACCTTACTGGTACCAAACTGCCACTGACCATGCGAAACAACTTTGGATTTCCGCGATGACCTCAGCAATTTCGTACTACACCCTACAACTTAAAAATGGCCTTTCTCCCCAAGCCGCGCGGGGAGTCCTTCCCAACGACCTAAAGACTGACATCGTTGTTACTGCCAACCTTCGCGAGTGGAGGCATATTATTTCCCTTAGGCTGGAAAAGGACGCCCATCCAGACATGCGCGCCGTGATGCAACCTCTCGCCCAGTACCTTGTCGAAAGGCTCCCTCTCTTTTTCAGTGACTTAGAAGTAATCAAGAAACGCTACCATGAGGTGCTTTAAAGATGAAAACAGAAAATTTGGAATGGCTTGTTTCTAATGCCTTGCATGGAGATATAAGCGGTGACAATAGTAACGATTTGCAGGTAATGATTAAGGCCGAACAAGAGTTTCACGCCCTTCGCGCCCGCGTGGCGAAGCTGGAGGAAACGTTGCAGTTTATACTAAATGAGTGCGACTGGGAGCCTACGCACCACGAAAACGGGGGAGATGAGAGGATAGGAACTGCTGCCCGTCGCGCACTGGAGGAGAAATGACCCAACGAGAAACAATAATGCTAAACTTCCTAGAGTACCTCCTCGATTACTCCCGGCGCGTTGCCCAGCGACAAATAAAACAAAGCGATCTCCCTCGCCTTGCTGCAATCCGCGCCCTAATAGCTGAACTCAATCGCGAAGAAGCAGGAGAAAGAAATGATTAAAAAGCTCCTTCTCGCCTCAGTCCTTTTCACCCTCTCAACCTCTGGCGCCTTTGCCTTCCAAGAAGAATACTTCGTCAGCGGAGTCAACCTCACCACTGGCGAGCGCGTCATAGGTTGGCTTGATGGTACACTTAACGAAGCTGAAGTCCAAGGCCACATCCTTGATCGCGGAGACCATTACGCAGTAATTGGAGCCTTTAGTGGGAAAGGACTTTTTTCCCTGCGCTCTCTTTGCTGCGAATATGAGGTAGAAGTCACTAACGAAATCTCATCCTCTAAGATCGAAAACGCCAGGAGAAATAAATAATGTCATCATTTAACTCAACAGAAATCGCAGCGTTAGAGAAGAAAATTCTTGACTGCAAAAGAAACCCTAAGTTAGTTCCGCACGGTTATCCAGTTTCGACAGTCTCCGATCTTCTTGAGACAGTGCGTGAACAAAAGAACTTAAAGAAAAAATACCAACGCCTTGCCCAAATGCGCGGCCAAGTCATTATGGAAATCTTCTCCATCACTTCCCGCGCAGTAGACAGAACCACGGAGGAACTTTCAGAATGAGAACCATCGACATCCTAGAGCAGCTAGACCACGACCTAGCTTTTGACGAAACCGCAGTACTAACGTGCGCTTGCGAAAAGACTGCAAAAGCTCTCTACATGCAGTACTCCCGCGCCATAAAGAAGCACAACTTCACCCCATTCCTTAAGGTTTCTCGCAGCGGTAAAACCCTCACTTTCTCCCGTCCTTCCGAACGCCCAATCCCAGTAATCCAAAAGGAAGAAAAAGGAAAGGAGGCTATTTAAAATGGCTGCAACTCACACCGCAAACATCTTAAAAGCCTGCGCCGAGCTAAACCCCGGAGAATCCTATGTTTACACCTTCGCCACTGAGAAAATCGCCCACAACGAATACTGTTATTTTCGCACCGCTCTGCGTTCTGCTCTGCAGAAATTCCCCGCTGCGAAAAACCTCACTCTTTCCCGTCAATCCACCTCAGTTACCATCTCCATGGGAGTACCTGACATTCTTTACCCTACTCCCAAAAAAGTCCTCACCTCTTCGCTTTTTGTCGAAAGGGAAGAAGGGTCAAAAGATGACCTTTCTGAAAAGCCGCACCCTCACCAAGCTATCCTCGACCGCATAAATGCTGACCTCGCGGAGGGGTTAATCTCACCTTCCGAGGCGGCAGAGGCAATTAACTCCATTTTAACCTGTACTCCCTCAAACTCAAACTCACAGGAGCTATAACCGCCATGAGTGATGAAAGGGTTTTTACCGAGGAAGAACTTTCCCTGATGAAGAAGTTGGGCCTAACCCCTGAGAAGGTCGCCGCTCTCGCAAAGGCCGCGGATAAAAAAGTCCAGCGTGACACCAAAAGGAAACAAAATTGCTTCCTCACAGAGTATTACCTCGCACACATTGACACTTGCAAACTTTGCGGATCAAAGACAGTAACTTATTTTAAGATGCAAAAAGAACTTACTGTAGCGGGTGGGATACTTCATAGTGTAGTAGTATCCAAGGAGGAATTTGCCGCCGCCGCTGTTCAGCAAGAACGAAATGACTATCACTTAACATGCTCTTGCTGTAGTAAAGTCCTTGGCCTTCTGGAAAAGGAAGAACTTATAAAACTCTGCATCACACTTCAAAGGAGGACGATTAAATGAAAACTCAGCGATTCCAAAAAATAGAAGATCTCTGTACCGCAGTGCTTAAGTTGGAAACACCCTCCATCCAAGAAGTAGACAACGGTGTTGGACCTTATGAATACTGGGGATATAAAGGGGTTGACGTTCAGTTGGATGGGGAGCTGGAAGAACTGGAAGATGTTAAATTTGAGCTTTTTGTTCCAAAAGGAACCTTTCTCACGGGAGTGGAATTTTCTGATTTCATCGCCGAGAATCTCGTTGAACTTGACGATGCAGTATGCACCGCGCAGGTGGAAGCCCAAAAGAAAGCTGCCCTCACCGCCGAGGAGTACGGTAAGCAAGACTACTCCGACATCATAAAGCTCGAATACCAAATCGCAGTCCTGACCTATCCTAACTCTGTGGAAGTGTTTAAGCTCGCTTTTACTTTTTCCTGGGTTGATGGGAGGTATTAAAGTGGCCACAATCTACGACGCTCTTTTCCTTCAAGCCCTCGACCTCTCCCCTGGGGAACAAATATACATTCCCTGTGAGGATAAGCAGGAGCAAAAGAAAACTGAAAAGGTAATTAAGGCGGCAATGATAAATGCCCCAGTAGATGTCCAGTTAAAATTAAGGGTCGTTAGGACTTTTAAGGACAAAAAACTTTGGGTTGTCATCGCCAGAAAGAACCCTCTCCACGAAGAGTTTTTCACCAAGGTCCGCACTGCCTCCGGGGACTGGACAGTAAAGCGCACCAACCTCGGTACTGATGCAACGCGCTTACGCATGTTAGAGGCTATGATAGAAGACGGCCTTACCGAGGAAGAAATAAAAGAGCACCTTGGGGAGATTTCTGAAATTGAAAGGAAGCTATTTTTCCCAACCATTAAAGAAGATGAGGAACTTTAAATGGAACGTACACGACTTGCTGACTATAAAGTCCTATACAACGTTAGTCATCACGGTGGAGAAATAATTTCAAGTATTTTCACCGGAAAGCCAATTAAGTATAACCCTATACTTACATTTAACTGCTGGGTAGTTATAAAGGAGACGCTACATACATACACTGTTGTTGAACTTTTCTACCCCTGGCTTGAGGATGGAGATTTATTCAACCCAATAACAGATTGTTTACATAGTGAAGCAAAGCGCTTTTACAAATCAGCAAAGAAACGCTTCGCATGGGAAACAAAAGAAGCTGCAATGTCAGATTATGTAGGTCGGCAGCGCTGGAGAAAAGAACGACTTATTCAAGAGCTCAATGAATGTGAAGCAATAATAAAGAAAGCAGAACGATACAACGCTGGAGACGATAAAGACAATGCCTACTAAATCTGCCCGCCCAGAACGCACTGGAATCATGCTCGCCCACCCAGCTTCAGAGCGCCGTGTTGCTCAGTTAGGTGATCGTTTCTTCCTCCAACCAAAGCTCAATGGCGAACGCTGCTGGGTAGAGTGGTTCAACCGAGAGACCCCAATGCTCATTTCAAGCTACGGAAACGAGTTCACTCTCCCACACATAACCGCAGCCCTTATCCAACAAAACCTCCAAGGCATCCGCCTTGATGGAGAACTCTACATCCACGGAGAGCCCTTTGAAACTATCCACTCAATTGCTTCGGCATCTCGAAAAGAGCTTCATAGCAGAACTGAAGAAATGCAGTTCCATATCTTCGATTTTAAGATGCCCCGCCCTCAGTACGAACGACTCATTTTCCTTTTCAACAAAACCTTCCGACCCCCTTTGCACTTCGTCGACACCCGCTTACTCGTCGCCGGAGACTGGAAAGAACCCCTACAGGAGTACATCGACAATGGATACGAAGGAATCATCCTCAGAGGCTACGCCGCAGAGTACACAGAAAAGCGCACCCCATTCCTCCTCAAATACAAACCCACCGAGGAAGATCACTATCGCATACTCGACGTCGTCGAAGGAGAGGGGTGGTGTCAAGGAATGCTTGGCGCTTTTATCGTCACTGGAGATGACGGTACTCCGTTCCGAGTGGGAAGTGGAAAGCTTCTCACTAAAGCTCGAAGAAAATCTCTCTGGGAAATTCGTGATACGCTTACCGGAAAGCTCCTCCGAGTAAAACACGAAGCCCTCACCACTACCAAGGGGATTCCAAAATGCGCTGTTGCACTGGATGTTGTTGGAGTAAACGTTTAGAAGAGAAAGGTCATTTCTTGACCCTTCTTTAAAATAAAAGTGAAAAACTTTTAAAAAAGTGTTGACAGATGGTTGGAAATGGTTATTGTTAATTTGCGTGTGACATGGAACATCACCAATTTAAAGTGGGAGGGAGGCAGGTATGTAATGAAGCGACTTTATTGCCGAGTGAGCGATGATGAATACACCGACTTTAAAGTAGCCATTGCTCAGCGCGGCCTCACCGTCGAAGCGGCTATCCGTAAAGGATTAAACATCTTACTTTTTAACCCTAAAACCCTGGAGAACGATCATGTCCGAACAGACCCCCGCAGTAGAAGTGAAGAAGACCAAGAAGCTGGCCAAGGAAATTGAAGGTTCCGTGGTGAAGATTTCCGTCGAAGGAAACACTCCCATGGAATACGACTTCGCCACCCTGCCCAAAGACATCCGCGTGAAGTTCGGACCTTTCGGTCTGGGTCACAAGCTGGGCGATGCCGCTGCCGGTAAGAGTGGTGCCGAAGCTGAAGAAGCCATCAACAAGGTCTGGGAAGGTCTCATGAGTGGCGACTGGACCACCCGCGCCCCGGCAGCTCCCAAGCTCACCAAGAAGAACATCGCCGAAGGCCTGGGCAATCTGTCCAGTGACGAAGCCGAAGCTGCCAAGGCCCTGCTCGCCAAGCTCGGCATCAACATTTAACTACGCTTTTAGGGGCTGTCGAAACACCACTTCAGCCCCTTAAAGTCTTTCCTTGACAATCTTTAAAAAGCCTTTTAGATTTAACCTTTAGAAGCCCAGCACCAGCATAAAGCTGACGAAGTTGCACCAACGTGATGTGATTTCCTGGGTTAACCATAACAAAGCGAGAAATACCATGCCTTCCTACCTTATCCTCACAGTCAACTATCAGGATTATGCTGTTCAGCTTACACCTGAAGTTGCAAATGCCCTCCCAGATCTCCTTACAATGAAGAAAGCATCACACGCTGGTAAAGGTGTGTACAAATTGGCTGATGAAAAATCAGACATGCGCATTACCATTGGGGAGATTGAAGATGGAAACAACTAACTCCAAAATTCACATTGACCACAGCCGACGCAGTTGCGCCAGTTCTTGCCTTCGCAAGTTCTACTGGCAATACATCCGTAACCTCGCCCCGGCCCAAGGCTCCAACGCCCTGCGCTACGGCAGCACCTGGCACGGATTCCTCGACGGCTTTTACACCGAAGTAATGAAGAACGGTTGGAGTAATCCTCACGCCGCATTTGAAGCAGCGTTTAAGGCTGGAAAAGAAACCTGGGAAAAGGAATCCTCCATTCAGGAATTCTACTCCGACGACTACCGCACCTTCGATAACTGCACAAAGGCGTTCCTTGAGTACAACAACTACTACCAAGCTGACAAAGAAATGCTGAAGGTTCTTGCAGTCGAAAAGGCCTTCTCCATTGAGTTCCCGAACTTCATCTTTGACGGCAAGCTCGACCTTCAGATTGAATTAAACGGCGTCAACTGGTTGATGGAACACAAGACCACTGGACAATACCTCACCACCCAGATTGAACGCATGAACCGTGCAGCCCAGACCATCGGTTACTGGAACGCTTGCCGAATCCTCGGCTTCGATATGGAAGGAATTCTTATCAACTTCCACCAGTTGACTTCCCGAAAGCTGAAGAGCGGAGAATGGGGCAGTACCACAATGGCCTTCCAGCGTACTCCGCAACTCTATACAGCACAGAACGTAAAGGACTGGGAAGAGCACTTCACTTCAGTAGTACACCAAATCGAAGGTTG
>JAVERM010000108.1:0-6012 GCA_034007105.1 Trichlorobacter sp. | reverse complement strand
GGGTTTACGGTGCCGGAAGGACGGGGAATCACTTTGCCTTTTATGGCAAGTACATACTCACTGCGTACCCCTTCGGCGATCTGGTGCGCTTCGGTATTAAGCTCAGGGTCAAAAACTATCTGGGCTACACCTTCGCGGTCACGCAAATCAATAAAAATCAGACCACCATGATCACGGCGACGCAATGCCCAACCCATCAGGATTACTTCGCGGTCTATATCTTTGGCAGTCAGTTGCCCACAGTAATCAGTACGTTTCCATGTTCCCAGTGTGTCCATAGTAAATACAACTCCTTAGGTTGTGTGATGAGTTAAACAATTAATCAATTAGCCTTCCAATACTACCCCACCTGATATTAAACTTGTACCAGGGACCATCTATTGACCAATATTTGATAAAAGCCAGCCCTTTTAATTGATCACGGCGCACGAATTTCCAGAAACGGCTGTCGTAAGAGCGGTCACGGTTATCACCCATTGTAAAATAGCAGTCTTGCGGTACTGTTATCGGTCCGAAGGTATCACGGGGACTGTTTGCGCCAGGAATGATTTCCGCTTCTTTGTGTACAGCATGGGGATTTTCATATAACTGACCGTTTACATACAGCTTTTTATCCTTGCCTTCCACAACATCGCCAGGCAACCCGATAATCCGCTTGATAAAATCCTTGCGGGGGTCTTCGGGATACTCAAAGACCACCACATCGCCCCTTTTGGGGTCTCGTATTTTAAGGACAACCTTATCTGTAAAAGGGATTTTGGTGCCATAGATGAATTTGTTGACCAGAAGGTGATCACCGATTAGCAAGGTATCTTCCATTGAGCCTGACGGAATCTTGAATGCCTGCACAACAAAGGCACGGATAAGTAATGCCAGAATCAGCGCAATGATTATTGATTCGGCATATTCGCGGAAAACGCCTTTGCTGCGTCTGTCCGCAGGCTGCTCCAACATAATTGAGTTGTTTTCGGAGTTCATCAGTCTTCAACCTTCAAAATGGCAAGAAACGCTTCCTGGGGCAGTTCCACATTGCCCACATTTTTCATCCGCTTTTTACCTTCTTTTTGTTTTTCCAGCAGCTTACGCTTGCGGCTGATATCACCGCCATAGCATTTGGCAAGTACATCCTTACGCAACGCCTTAACGGTTTCGCGGGCAATAATCTTGTTGCCAATGGCAGCCTGAATAGCCACTTCAAACATCTGACGCGGAATCAGTTCTTTCATTTTGGCAACCAGTTCACGACCACGGTAGTAGGATTTATCGCGGTGTACAATCAGCGAAAGAGCATCCACAACTTCGCTGTTAATCAGAATATTCATCCGCACCAGATCACTTGGGCGAAAATCAAGGTGCTCATAATCAAGGGAGGCATAGCCTTTGGTTATGGATTTCAGGCGGTCGTAAAAATCAAGTACAATTTCGTTAAGGGGCAGCTCATAAATAACCATTACCCTGGTGGGGGTAAGATATTTTATTTCCCGCTGTACACCCCGCTTTTCCTCGCAAAGTGCCAGCACACCACCCACAAAATCATTGGGAACATGTATGTTAGCCAGAATAAAAGGTTCTTCAATGGTTTCAATATGTTGCGGCTCTGGCATTTGTGAGGCAGATTCAATCTCCAGCAGCTTGCCATCGGTTTTGTGGATTTTATAAACAACGGTGGGTGCTGTGGTAATCAGATCAAGGAAAAACTCACGCTCAAGTCGTTCCTGAATAATCTCCATATGCAAAAGACCAAGAAAACCACAGCGGAAACCAAAGCCAAGGGCTACCGATGTTTCAGGCTCATAGGAAAAGGAGGAATCATTAAGTTTAAGCTTGGCAAGGGCATCACGCAACTGCTCATACTGGGCAGTATCAATCGGGTAAAGACCGGAAAAAACCATCGGCTTTACCTCTTTAAAACCTGATAACGGGCTGGCGCAGCGGTTATGCAGCAGGGTTACTGTATCGCCCACCCGTGCATCAGCCACATCTTTTATACCGGCAATCACAAAACCAACCTCGCCGGCTGCAAGTTGTGCCACCTCCATCATTGCCGGGGCAAAGATACCGACTTTCAGGGCTTCATAGCTTCTACCTGTGGAATGCAGCAGAATCTTTTCCCCTTTTTTCAGTACACCGTCAAAAATACGGACAAGGATAATTACCCCCTGATACTGGTCGTACCAGGAATCAAACAGCAAAGCCTTTAAAGGCGCATCAACATTACCTGTTGGCGGTGGAATTTTTTTGATGATTTCTTCAAGTATATCGCGGGTGCCGATCCCTTCCTTGGCACTTGCCAGCACAGCATCATGGGCATCAATACCGATGATTTCCTCGATTTCATGCTTTACTTTTTCCGGCTCGGCAGCAGGCAGGTCAATCTTGTTCAGCACCGGAAACACTTCCAGATCATTATCCAGTGCCAGATATACGTTGGCAAGGGTTTGCGCCTCCACCCCCTGGGAAGCATCCACAACCAAAAGCCCCCCCTCGCAGGCAGCCAGTGAACGGGAGACTTCATATGTAAAATCAACATGTCCGGGAGTATCAATCAGATTAAGCGTGTAGGTTTGCCCGTCATCGGCAAGATAGCCAAGGCGGACAGTCTGCGCCTTGATGGTAATCCCGCGTTCACGCTCCAGATCCATCTTGTCCAGAAACTGGCTTTGCATTTCCCGCGCAGACAGGGCACCTGTGTATTCAAGCAAGCGATCTGCCATGGTGGATTTGCCGTGGTCAATATGGGCAATTATTGAGAAGTTACGGATTTTATTGTTAATCATCTTAATGGTTTCGGCCTGTTTTCGTAAAAATTGAAATATGAAAGAATACTTAATATACATATTAAAGTAAAGCCAAATGGTCTTTATCCGCAAGTTATCAAAAACACGCCTTTTATTTATCCAGACACCACATACAGATTGATGCTGCAACATAGCCAGCAGGAAAAATAACCCTTTGCCCATGGAAACCATTTAGCGGTTGACGATTTATTCCTATGGACTATAGTTATTCTGTTAAGCAGAATATTGCAAAACTCACTACAACCCAGGAGGTATAAGGTATGGCTTTACGGATTGCAATCAACGGTTTTGGACGTATCGGCAGAATGGTACTTAGAGCAGCACTCCAGGATAAAAACCTTGAGTTTGTTGCCATAAATGATCTGACAGATGCCAAAACCCTGGCACATCTTTTCAAGTACGATTCGGTTCATGGTATTTTCCCGGGCAAGGTTGAAGCCGGAGAAGGGCAACTGATTATTGATGGCAAACCAATCAAGATTACTGCCATCCGCAATCCGGAAGAATTACCCTGGCAGGCTGATAAGGTGGATGTTGTGCTGGAATGTACCGGCATCTTTACCAGCCGCGAAAAAGCCGAACTGCACCTTAAGGCTGGTGCAAAAAAGGTTATTATCTCTGCGCCTGCCACCAATGAGGATATCACCATTGTTATGGGTGTAAACCACCAGCTTTACGACCCGCAAAAGCATAATATTATTTCCAACGCTTCCTGCACCACCAACTGCCTGGCACCGGTTGCCAAAGTACTTAACGATACCTTTGGCATTGAAAAAGGTCTGGTAACAACTGTGCATTCCTACACAAACGATCAGAACATTCTTGATCTGCCCCATAAGGATTTGCGCAGGGCAAGGGCAGCCGCCATGTCCATGATACCCACCACCACAGGTGCCGCAAAAGCTGTTTCACTGGTGCTGCCTGATCTTAAAGGCAAGCTGGACGGCATGGCTATCCGTGTTCCCACACCAAACGTTTCTGTTGTTGACCTGGTGGTTACCCTTAAGAAAAATGCTGATCAGGCTGCTGTAAATGCAGCACTTAAAGCTGCTGCCGAAGGTGAACTGAAAGGGATTCTTGGTTACGAAGAAGCACCGCTGGTCTCCATTGATTTCAACGGCAATCCGCTTTCATCCATAGTTGATGCTTCCTGCACAAAGGCAATCGGCGACAACATGGTCAAGGTACTTTCCTGGTATGATAACGAGTGCGGCTTCTCCCAGCGTGTTGTTGACCTGCTTAATCTGATCATCCAGAAGCAGTAGGCTTTTAAAACTCTTTAAATTACGGGGAACTTGATGTTCCCCTTTTTTGTATCAGAGAGGAAAACAGATATGTCTATCCGTTACATAGATCAACTGAAAGACTTAAAAGACAAAAAAGTTTTCATCAGGGTTGATTTTAACGTTCCCCAGGATGAAAAAGGAAATATTACTGAAGACACCCGCATTACAGGCGCACTGCCCACAATCAAATACGCCATTGAGCAGGGAGCAAAGGTAATCCTTGCATCCCACCTTGGCAGACCAAAGGGTGAGTTTAACCCCAAATACTCAATGGCTCCGGCTGCCAAACGATTGTCCCAGCTGTTGGGTAAAAATGTTGTACAGGCACCTGATTGTTTTGGGGCAGATGTTGACAAACTGATTTCCGGCATGAAATCCGGTGATCTGATAATGCTTGAAAACGTCCGCTTTTATAAAGGTGAAGAGAAAAACGACACTGAATTTGCTGCCAAACTGGTTAATGGTTGTGAAATCTACGTAAACGATGCCTTTGCCGTATCCCACCGCGCCCATGCCTCTGTGGAAGCAATTACCAGACTTTTCCCCACTGTTGCTGCCGGTTTTCTGATGAAAAACGAAATGACCTTTTTCGACAAGGCAATGAGCAATCCAGTGCGTCCCCTGGTGGCAATTCTTGGCGGTGCCAAGGTTTCCGGCAAGCTGGAAGTACTGGAAGCACTGGTGGACAAGGTTGATAAAATAGTTGTTGGTGGTGGCATGGCATTTACATTTCTTAAAGCCCAGGGCTACTCGGTGGGTAAATCACTGGTGGAAGACGAACTGCTGCCCACAGCCAAAAAAATTCTGGATAATGCCCGCAAAAAGGGAATATCCTTTTACCTGCCAGTGGATTGCGTGGTGGCAAACGCCTTTGAGGCAAGCGCAACCAACTTTGTAACCACCACCCAGGAAATACCTGAAGGCTGGATGGCTCTGGATATTGGTCCGGCATCGGCAACCCTGTTTGCCGAGACATTGCGGGATGCCAAAACCGTCATCTGGAACGGTCCCATGGGTGTATTTGAAATGGACGCTTTTTCAAGGGGTACCTACGCCATTGCCGAGGCTGTTGCCAACTGCTACGCAACCACAGTAATCGGCGGTGGTGACACCGATGCTGCTGTCAACAAGGCTGGTGTAGCCTCCAAAGTAAGCTATATTTCCACAGGCGGCGGAGCTTTCCTTGAACTTCTGGAAGGCAAAACCCTGCCCGGGGTCAAGGCACTGGACATCAAAAAATAGGAGTAATTACAAATGCGTACACCAATTATCGCCGGTAACTGGAAGCTGTTTAAAAATATCAATGAAGCAGAGGAGCTTGTAAAAGACCTTTCCGGTCTGGTGGCTGATCTAAAGGATGTGGAAATTGTGGTTGCACCTGTTTTCACAGCCATAACCACAGCTGCCCGGGCTGCCGCAGGAACCAATATCAAAATCGCTGCCCAGGATTGCTACTGGGAAGAAGAAGGTGCCTTCACCGGTGAGGTTGCTCCAGGTATGCTGAAAAATGCCGGATGCAGCCATGTCATCATCGGTCACTCTGAAAGGCGGCAATACTTTGGAGAAACCGATGCAACCGTAAACAAAAAAACCAAAGCTGCCTGCGCCGCCGGACTGGTTGTCCTGCTTTGCGTGGGTGAAACCCTGGCAGAACGGGAATCAGGCGCAGCATTTGATGTTATTAAAAACCAGGTATCCAAAGGTCTGGCAGAAATTACGGAAAAGCAGTTGCAGCAGATTGTCATCGCCTACGAACCAGTCTGGGCTATCGGCACCGGTAAAACCGCCAGCAACGAGCAGGCACAGGAAATACACGCCCATATCCGAAACTTAATTGCCACACTTTACAACCAGTCTGCGGCTCAATCATTGCGTATTTTATACGGTGGCAGCGTAAAACCAGAAAACATCAAGGGATTGATGGAACA
>JAVERM010000180.1:0-3113 GCA_034007105.1 Trichlorobacter sp. | reverse complement strand
TCTTGCCAATATGCTAGTAAATAAAGCTCTAATTTTTCAGGTGAGAAGAGTACAAATGTCCACTTTCATATCAATCCTGCATGTGCTTATCTGCTTCTTTATTATCGGAGTTGTGCTTTTGCAATCCGGTAAAGGAGCTGAAATGGGAGCGTCCTTTGGTGCTGGCGGAAGCCAGTCACTGTTTGGTGCCAGCGGTGGCGGCAACTTTATGACCAAGCTAACCTCAATGGCAGCGATTATTTTTATGCTTACATCGCTTACACTTGCTTACCTTTCCGGTCATAATCAGGGATCATCAATCATGTCCGGAAAAACAGTTGCACCAAAAGCAGTGGAACAACCTGCTGCACCTGCAAATACAGATAACCAGGAAAAAAAGTAAAACTCTTTCAACAAGCAGTAAAACATTATGTGCCGAAGTGGTGGAATTGGTAGACACACCATCTTGAGGGGGTGGCGGGCAAACGCCTGTACGAGTTCGAGTCTCGTCTTCGGCACCACAAGTAATACTCTCACCGGCTATCAGCCGGACTCAAAAGCCCTGTAAACACAGGGCTTTTTCTTCTTTAAAGCTCCTCACTCCTTACTGCCAGCCAAGTGGTTGGTATCCTTTTTCAATCAGGCAGTGTTCAACAAAGCGCATATAAATCGGTGATGGTGCTGCTGCCTGGAAAAGTCCGGCAGTCATGGCGACTGTGCCGCCCACCGCAGCACCAATCAGGCTACCCCTTGCCAATCCGCCGCCAATGGCTCCGGCTACTGCACCACCGGCAGCACCGATGGCTGCACCGGTGCCGGTATGTTTTGCCAGCATGGCAGCACGATTTTCGTCAGTGCCGGCATCTTCAGCCTGTTTAATGCAGCTATCAACGTCTTTTTGCGCCTGCTCTTCTCCCACGGCGTTGTAGCGATAGTTATGGTACAGCACAGGTCGCGGGCTGGCGCAGCCAGCAAGGAGTGCGACGGCAAGTAAGGTGGTTATTGTTTTTCTGATTTGCATGTTGTGTCCTTTTTCATAATGCCAAATACCGTCACTCTGGACGAGGGCAGGGGCGGTTTTTAACCGCCTGTTTTTACCACCCCGCCCTGCAGGCTTCCCCTCCTTCAAAAGGAGGGGAGCTTCTGATGTAAGTGTCTGATTTTATTCCCCTCCAGTGGAGGGGTGGCAGGCACAGCCTGACGGGGTGGTTGGGTTAAGTTTTTGATTTTATTTGTGTAAATTCGTGCAATTCGTGGCTAAAAATATTAGATCCTGCGACTAAAGCGCAGGATGACAAGGGTGGGGCGTAGGATGACGACTTGCTCTATATGCCTTCATAACTCCCCCTGTCCCCCTCTTATCTTAAGAGGGGGAACTTAAAGCTCCTCCCCTGAATTTACTCCTTATCCAGCAGGTTGCGAGCCAACAGCTCCAGCGTATGCACCACTTCAATCTCTGAGGCATGTTGTTTCAGTCCGTCATCCAGCATCATCATGCAGCCCGGGCAGCCGGTGGCAACAGCGTCAGCTTTGGTGTCCATTATTGCATTGCTTTTGGCATCATTTATCTCCATTGAGGAGCCGTAATGGTAAACATTAAAAGTTCCGCCAAGTCCGCAGCAGCGATCCGCGCCTTCCATTTCAGCCAGTTCAAGCCCTGGCGTGGCTTTAATCAGCTCGCGGGGTTGGGCAGTAATTTTGCGGGTACGCAGGTGGCAAGGGTCATGGTAAGTGATTTTGCCAGTGCCACCACTGCCGGTTTCTGCCGGATTTAAACCCAGCTGGTGCAATAGTTGCGCTGCATCCACTGTTTTTGCTGCCAGCCTGTCCAGCCTTTCCCGCAGTTCGGGGTTACGTTTTCCCACCACCAGGGGATAAAGCCGGTGCAAGGCACCGCCACAGGTGGCACAGGCAGACATGACGTAATCTGCCTCATAACGCTCCAGTGCTTGCAGGTTCTGCTCGGCAAGCTCCCTTACTGTGTCCAGATCACCGCCGGACATGCCGGGCAGACCGCAGCATTGCTGGTCTTTGGGGATGATGATGGTGCAGCCAAGGTGTTGAAAAAGCTTTACAGTGGCAACACCGATACGGGGATAGGCAAAGTTGGTCATGCAGCCCACAAAGAAGATAATCCGTGGCATATCGGGCTTGCCTTCTATTACCTCGGGATAACGCTCCATAAAAGGGGTTTTGGCAATGGCAGGTATGTAACGCTGGTTACCCACAAAGGGGATGGGGAAGCGCAGTCGCAGTCCTGAGTTTTCCGGCACTTTCTTGAAGAATAAAGGACCCAGAAGGCTTGCTGCCTTTGCACCCAGCTTCATTCTGGTGCGGTTTTTAATCACCTGACCAACCGCTTTGTGGAAAGTGGTTAGCCCCCGTTTCTGCGCCAAAGCTTCGCGGGCAGCAATGACGATTTCATCGGTTGGTACATCATTTGGGCAGCGATCCACACAACTGCCGCACAAAAGGCATTTAGACATGGCCAGATAGGTCTGGTCATCAAGATCAATATCATCCTTTAGCAGATGTTGTACCAGTGCCAGTTTGCCCCTGGCCGTGGCTGGCTCACGCTGGAATGCGGTAAAGGCAGGGCAGTTTGAACGACAGGTGCCGCATTTAACGCATTTTTTCAGTTCATCATCTATACGTTGCAGGATTTCGTTGTTTTTTTCTGACATGAAATTTCCTTTTTTACTTTTCATACTATGGCTTGTAGGGCACGGCACGCCGTGCTCCTACGATAAAACATGAAATGCTGGAAACTGTTTGTACGGGCACGGCGTGCCGTGCCCATGACTCTGTAATTTATAAGGGAGTTATTTCGTGCCACCATCCATCCAGTTCCTGCAATGCTCTTTCCGCCAGAAGTTGTTTGCGCTCCTTTTTCTTTACCCTGCCAGGCAGTGGCGGAAACAGCCCGTAGTTGATGTTCATGGGTTGAAAATGTTTTGCATCGGCATTGGTTATATGGTGCATCAGCGCACCAAGGGCAGTGGCAGGTGGCGGCTGTGGCAGTGTCTTGTTGTCAGCCAAAGCTGCCAGGGTTAATCCTGCCAGAAAACCGGAAGCCGCTGATTCAACATAGCCCTCCACGCCGGTAATCTGTCCGGCAAAGATAATGTGCGGGG
>JAVERM010000008.1:0-36744 GCA_034007105.1 Trichlorobacter sp. | reverse complement strand
TGCCGCCCAAGGTTTTTGTCATCCACCGCTTTACACAAAGGGGGGTAACCAATGCCAGCCAGATTATCCTGCTTCCGCAAGTGCAGATTGTAATGCATATGGATGGCTGGGGCGCACCCTGGTTAAAGCGTGATTCCTACAGAGATTACATAGTAAAAGAACCGGTGCAGTTCACCGGCTTCAAACTTTTCTACCACAATGACACCAAAAAGGGGGATCCGCTCATGACCCCCCGAGATGTTTTAAAACTGCATCCGCAACCGGTTTATATTCAGTATCAATAAACAGTCCCCCACCGTCATTCTGCAGGAAGCGTTAGCGCAGTTGCAGAATCTAAAAACCAGATCCTGCGACTAAAGCGCAGGATGACAACTTTTGATGCGTAGGATGACAGGCTTTGCGTTCCCCCTCTTAAGATAAGAGGAGGTCAGGGGAGTTATTTATTCGTGAAAATTCGTGGCTGAAAGCTGTTTTTCACTACTACTATTCCAAAAGCTTCCGGACAAAAAAACTATCTGTGTCTTTTACCCTTCCTGCCACTACTCCTTTTTGGTGCAGGTTTTGCTGTGTGCGGCTTCTTTAGTTTGGGACGTTTGCCTTTTACCGGCAGTCGCTGATACTGTTCATTGCTTTGTTCAAAGGTATGGAGTTTTTCCGGCCTTTGGGCAGCGGCATGGCTGATCATAATAAATTCAATCCGCCGTGCCTGGGGATTTACTGCCACCACCCGCACTGTTACAGGATCACCAATACGGATTACCTTGTTGTTGCGCCTGCCTTTTAAGGCGTGCAGCTGTTCTTCAAAGTTGTAAAAATCATCATTTAAAGTGGAAATATGCACCAACCCTTCCACAAAAATATCTTTCAGCTCCACAAAGCAGCCAAAGGCAGCCACACCGGCAATAAAACCATCAAACTCTTCACCGATTTTATCCTGCATAAATTGCAGCTTCTTCAGCTCTGTAAGGTCTCGCTCTGCCTCCATTGCCACCCGCTCGCGGTTACTGCAATGCTCGGCAGCTTCCGGCAGGTTGGCAGTCATCTCTTGCAGCAAAAGCTGCTCTTTTTTTCCTGCCTGCCTGCTTTCTGCCAGCAAAAGCAGTTTTAAAAAACGATGCACCAGCAGATCAGGATAACGGCGGATAGGTGAAGTAAAGTGGGTGTAACAATCCGAGGCAAGCCCGAAGTGACCAACGTTTTCTTCACTATAACGTGCCTGTTTCATGCAACGCAAAAGACCGTAGTTAACCATCCTTTCTTCTGCTGTGCCAGAAGCGGCATAAACCAGTTTTTGCAGGGATTGCGGCGTTATTTTGCCATCAACAGGCTCAATCCTGAAACCAAAGGGCAGCAGAAAATCCTGAAAAGCGGTCAGCTTTTCCTGATCAGGCTGCTCATGGATGCGGTAGATAAAAGGGTGTTTTTTGCTGGTGACAAAACCTGCCACAGCCTCATTGGCAGCCAGCATAAACTCCTCAATCAGCCGATGTGCCAGGTTGCGCTCACTTTTAACTATTGCTTCTGTCCTGCCGGCAAGATCAAGGATAATCTCCGGCTCGGGCAGATCAAAATCAATACTGCCGCGATTATGGCGCATTTCCATCAGCATTAAAGCCAGCTTTTTCATTGCCAGCAGCATTGGTGCCAGCCACTGCTGCTCCTTTAGCACAGTGGCATCATCATCTTCAAACAGGGCTTTAACCTGGGTGTAGGTCAATCTGGCATCACTTTTGATAATACTGTTGTAAAAATCGGCAGATAGCAGTTTGCCATTTTTATCCAGCAGCAGTTCGGCAGTCATGGTCAGCCGTGTTTGCTCGGGATTAAGTGAACAGATATTGTTGGAAAGCCGCTGCGGCAGCATCGGAATACTGCGACCCGGGAAGTAGACCGATGTACCGCGCAGGTACGCCTCTTTATCAAGAAGGGAGCCAGGAGTAACGTAATGGGCAACATCGGCAATGGATACAAAAAGGCGAAAGTTTTCACCATCTTGCTGAAGGGAGACGGCATCGTCGAAATCCTTGGCTGTCTCACCATCAATGGTTACGGTGGGCAGATTGCGCAGATCAACCCGCTTTGCAAGCTCTTGCTGGCTGGCAGATTCCGGCAGAGCCTCTGCTTCGGCAAGGGTGGTTTCATCAAAAACATGGGGCAGGTTAAAACGGTTGACCACCGTTAAAAACTCCACATCCGGATCATCAGGCCAGCCCAGAATTTCCAGCACACGACCGGCTGCCAGGCGGTTTTTTTCAGGCCAGACAGTCACTTCCAGCACCACCTGCTGACCATCCACTGCCCCGTTTACCCCTGCTGGCGGAATAAAAAAAGTGGTGCCAAGGCGTATATCTTCCGGAATTAGCAGGGCATTGGCTGAAGTCTGTCTGAAACGCCCCACAATGCGGCTGCTGCCGCGCTCGGTGACAGCGGTTATCCTGCCTTCGCGTTTATCCCTGCCTTTACTGGCAGGCAAAATATGCACGGTAACCAGATCACCATTAAGCGCACCGCCCAAATCTTTGCGGGATATGTAAATATCCGACTCATCTTTGCCAATACTGACAAAACCATAACCATCCTGATGCAGGGACAATCTGCCTGAAACGGTTTTTTGTTTATTATGGCTACGCACTGTTATTCAGGTGATCCGCAACTGCACAGCTCGGTTAAAACACCGCCACTGCTTTTGGGGTGGATAAAGGCAATTTTTGTATTATGGGCACCGATACGGGGCTTTTCATCAATCATCCTGGCACCTTTTGCCTGCATATGGGCGATTGCAGCATCAATATCATCCACCTCATAGGCAAGATGATGGATACCGGAACCGTTTTTCTCAAGAAAACGGGCAATGGGGCTGTCATCAGCAGTTGGCTCCAAAAGCTCAATCATGGATTCACCTATCCCCAACATGGCAACCCGCACCTTCTGCTCACTCACTTCCTCAATACCATGAAAAGGCATTCCCAGATGATCACGGTAAAAAGGGACAGACTCATCAAGTGAACGGACTGCAATACCAATATGATTTATCTTTTTCAGCATAATTCAGACACCTCCATAAAAATTTGACTTTTTATGTTTTACAATGCCTACCTGAAACAGACAACCTTTTGTGAAAGAAAGCAGGACTTTGGTTGATGGTGGAAATAAATTCCCCCTCTTATCTGTAAGAGGGGGAACGTAAAGCCCCTCCCCTTGGGTTAAGGGGAGGCTGGGTGGGGTTACGGGGTTTTTGCCACGAAACCCACAAAATTATCCACGAATTAACACGAATTTTCACGAATAAAGCAAAATCTTCCTCACCCTGCACACCAAAAGCCGTCATCCTGCGTGACAAAAGTCGTCATCCTGCGCTTTAGTCGCAGGATCTGGTTTTAAGATTCTGCAATTGCACTCCTTTCAGAAGGATAGCAAGGGGAAGACCAAAAAGGCTACGGTTTTCACCGTAGCCTTTTATGTATCTGCACTGGTTGTATGTTGTATCTGGCTTATATATCCAGATTCACCACATTTAAGGCGTTCTGCTCAATAAAATCACGTCTTGGTTCAACCTGATCACCCATTAAGATAGTAAAAATAGCATCTGCTTCTACGGCATCTTCAATTTTAACCTGTAAAAGTGTCCTGTTTTCCGGATTCATGGTTGTTTCCCAAAGTTGGTCAGGGTTCATTTCACCAAGCCCTTTATAACGCTGGATGTTAATCCCTTTTTTGGCATATTCCAGAAACCAGGCGAGCAGATCATCTGCATTTTCGGTTTCGTACAAAAGCTTGCCATCCTGCTCCAGATATAGTTTGCCGCTGCCAAGCTTTGTGGAAATCTTGTCATGGTTTTCTGCCAGCAGTTCATATTCATAGCTGCCCAAAATATTTAAAGTCTGATTATCTATAATACTGCGCAGGTTTCCGATACTGATGGTTGTTTGCTCTTCGCTAATCTGGTAACTGACATCCGGACGCAGTGCTGCCATTTGTGTCAGATAGCCGTTTAAATCTGTATGTTCTTCAACATTTACCGGTATGTTTACTGCCAAGATCAGTTCCAGCAGTTCGGGGCTGATCCCTTTTTTGGCAATTTTATCAGTAAGTACACGTTGTTCAAGTAACAGGTGGATGACAGGAATTATCTGTTTTCCATCAAATGTTTCAGAACCGTTTTCTGCTCTAAGTGATAATCCTTCGGCACCTTCATCCAGCAAAAACTGCTGCAATGCTGCATCATTACGCAGATACAGCTCTTTTTTACCCCTTTTTATCTTGTAAAGCGGGGGCTGTGCTATGTACAGGTGCCCTCTTTCAACCAACTCACGCATATTGCGATAAAAGAAAGTAAGCAGCAGGGTGAGGATGTGCGAGCCGTCAACATCAGCGTCAGTCATTACAATTATGCGACCATAGCGCAATTTGGCAACATCAAAGTCTTCACGACCAATTCCGGTGCCCATGGCTGTGATCAGGGTGCGTATTTCCTGAGATGAAATCATTTTATCAAAGCGGGCTTTTTCAACGTTCAGTATTTTACCTTTAAGGGGCAAAATCGCCTGAAAACGCCTATCTCTGCCCTGTTTTGCAGATCCACCCGCAGAATCACCCTCCACAAGATACAGTTCGCAAAGAGCCGGGTCTTTTTCCTGACAATCAGCCAGCTTGCCCGGCAAACTACCCAGATCAAGCGCACCTTTACGGCGTACTGTTTCCCGTGCTTTTCTTGCAGCTTCTCTGGCGCGTGCTGCTTCTATTGATTTATTAAGTATATCCTTGGCAACTTTGGGATTTTCTTCAAGAAATACTGCCAGTTTTTCATTAAGCAAAGATTCTACATGTCCCTTTACTTCTGAATTACCAAGTTTTGTTTTGGTCTGACCTTCAAATTGTGGTTGTGAAATTTTAACTGATATAACTGCTGTAAGACCTTCACGAAGATCATCACCTGAAAGTGCTACTTTTTCCTTTTTAAGGAGGTCATTGGTAGTAGCATAGCTGTTCATGGTGCGTGTTAATGCAGATTTGAATCCGGCAAGATGTGTTCCACCTTCGTGGGTATTGATGTTGTTAGCAAATGTAAAAATCTTTTCATCGTAAGAATCGTTATATTGCATGGATATTTCAATATCCACACCGTTTTTTTCACCTTTTACATAGATAGGCTTCGTATGCAGGGCTGTTTTTGCACGGTTAAGATATTCAACAAAAGAGTTGATACCGCCTTCGTAGTAAAATTCATGGGATCTACTGTCACCACGTTCATCTGCAATATTGATTCTGACTCCGGCATTGAGAAATGCCAGTTCCCTTAAACGTTGGGAAAGAATATCAAATGAAAAATCCGTTGTTTCAAAGATAGTATCATCAGGCATGAAAGTTATTTTGGTTCCACGCCGCCTGGTTGTACCGGTTACTTCCAGCGGTGCGTCCGGTTCGCCACAATGGTACATCTGTCGCCAGATTTTACCATCACGGCGTATTTCCAGATCCAGCCATTTGGAAAGCGCGTTTACAACCGATACGCCAACCCCATGCAGACCACCAGAAACCTTGTACGAACTGTTATCAAACTTGCCACCAGCATGTAATACAGTTAAAGCTACTTCAGCAGCTGAACGACCCTCTGTGGGGTGCATTTCTGTGGGTATACCCCTACCATTATCAACCACTGTTACAGATCCATCAGTGTTAATAGTTACAAATACAGAATCACAATGTCCTGCAAGTGCTTCATCTATGGAGTTATCAACTATTTCATAAACAAGATGATGCAAACCTTGAGATGCTGTTGAGCCTATATACATGGCTGGACGCTTTCTTACAGCAGAAAGCCCTTCCAGTATTTTAATACTTTCAGCACCATAATCTATGTTGTTTTCTTGAGTATTACTATTTACATTATTCATATTTTGTTATTTTCCTTATGTCTTATAATACCGCTACTGACTTCAAATTCAGTTACATGGTTAAATTCGTACAGATCAGATAATTTTGAATTAGTAGTTGTTATGATGGTTTGTATATTATTACCGGTTATATGAGATATCAGGTTCTGTACACGTAATGTATCAAGTTCTGAAGTTATATCATCCAGTAGCAAAATTGGGTATTTACCAAAACAGATATTTATCTGTTCAAGTTCGGTAATTTTTAATGCCAAAACAAAACTTCTCTGCTGTCCCTGTGATCCAAACTGCTTTAGTTGTCTGTTATTAAGTAAAAACAGCAGATCATCACGATGAGGTCCGCGATTTGTCATGCCGCGTTGAAAATCCAGTTCCAATGAATCGCGAATAGTATCTCTATATCTATCAGCAGTTACGTCTGGTTTGTAATGCATTTTTACTTTTTCAGAATTATCAGAAATTTTATTATAGGATAATTCCAGGCAATCAGTTAGTTGTTTAACAAAAGATCCACGTGCAGTTATAATTTTTATTCCGGCTTCAATCAGTTGTTCATCAATAATATCAATATAGGATCTTTTTTTTTCTCTCAAAAGTACATTACGTTGTTTTAAGATATTATAGTAACGCTGGTATTTTTTCAGATAACCGATATCTGCGTGATATATGATTCTATCAAGATATTTCCTTCTTGCATCAGGTCCCTGTTTTATCATTAACAGGTCATCAGGATTAAATACTACAACTGGCATTTTACCTTGTAGTTCAGCAGCTGTATGTATGTTTTTTCCATCCAGAGTTACTTTTCTGAATGATTTATTTAAATTTATGTTTATCTGGTGCTCCAAACGACATGAATCAATAACTCCATATACATCGGCTGATTCTTTTTCATAGCAGATAAGGTCAGTTACTTTTGCTGATCTGAAGGTTCTGCCATTACCCAACAAATAAACAGCTTCAATCAGATTGGTTTTACCTTGTCCGTTTAAACCACAAATAATATTAAACTGCTTACAAAATGTTAAATCAGTTTCAGATATATTTCTGAAATTTTTTATAATTATTTTTTTCAGGTACACTTTGGTTTTAAAGTCGCATTGGCATAACTACTGCCAAAAGGCTATCTTCACTTTCCGGTAAAATTATTGTAGGTGAAAACTCATCCTTAAATTTCATTATTACTGTTTCATCTTCACAAGCAACCAGTACATCAAGAAGATATTGAGCATTAAAACGTACAGAAAAATTAACTCCTGAATATTCTATGTTTAAAACTTCTGTTGCGTCACCCAGTTCAGGGTTGTTTGAAGATATTTTTAAATTATTGTTGCTTATTTCAAACATTACACCTTTAAACTTTTCAGTTGAAAGAATAGACATACGTCTAACAGCGTGGTAGAGGTTTTCTTTATTTACTTTTACTATTAACTCATTGAAAGCTGGTATAACTCTTGTATAATCAGGATATTCTCCATCAATAAGCCTCATTATCAATGTAGTATTTTCACTTTTCAAAATTGCATTGTTATCTGCAAAGCCAAATTTTAACGTTGTATCTTTTTCTTCTGTAATTTTTTTAATTTCAAAAACACCTTTTTTAGGGAGTATTACACCAGTATTAAAGCTTTCATCAAAATCACCATCAACACTATGGCTTGATATTGACAGTCTGTGACCATCAGTTGCAACCATTTTCAAAACTTTTTCATTTTCCGAATGTTCTACCTTTATAAATACTCCGTTTAGATTATACTTTGTTTCATCATTACAAATTGCATAATATGTGTAATCTATCATTCTTTTAAAGATTGTTGATTTAATATCAATAAAATTATCTTCATTTACAGATAATATACTTGGAAATTCACTGGATGATAAACCAACTATATTATATTTGATTTTGTCACAAACAATTTCGATTCTGTCATTTTCTTTGACACTGATTGAAATTTCATTATTTGGAAGCTCTTTTATTATCTCATATATTTTTTTAGCGTTTACCGTTATTATCCCTGGTTCATAAACTGTGCATGGATAGTTTGCTTTTAAAGTAATATCAAGGTCAGTTGCTATTATATTAAGATTATTATCTGAAACTTCTAAAAGTGCATTTGATAATATTGCAATTGATGTTTTTTTTTCGATAATACCTTGTATTTTTTGAAACGCTCTTAGAAAAGTCTCTTTTTCTATTTTAAAAAACATTTTAGTTACTCCTTTAAATATTATTTATTTAAATAAGATAAACCTTATTATTGTTATTAGTCTTGTTGAAAGTGTTAATTACACGTAACTTACTGAATATAAAAGTATATTAAGGAAACAAGTATGTTTGGAAATACTCTGAAAATTCAATGTTTTTAACAGCACTCTGAAATTTAAAAATTATCAACAGACAATCAACAGGAATTATCTGAAAAATTGTTGATATGTTATTTGAGTAGTATATTTTTTATTTCTTCTATTATTTCCTGCGTTTTATTGTCAGTTTGTTTTTGTTTTTCTATTTTGTTCACTGAATAAATAACTGTTGAATGATCTTTGCCACCAAATTTACTACCTATGTCAGGAAAAGATGCTGTTGTCATATCACGGCAAAGCCAAAGTGCAATTTGACGAGCTTGTACAATTGCCTTTAAACGTTTATCTGATTTAAGGTCTGCAACCTTTAATCCAAAATATTCGGCAGTAACTTTTTGTATCAGATCTATATTTATCTCTTTTTTCTTATCCACCAGAATATCTTTAAGATTATGTTTTGCCATTTCAAGGGTAATAGGTATGTTTTGCAGGCTACTATATGCACCAAGTCTGATTAGCATACCTTCAAGTTCACGAACGTTTCTTATTTCACTGGATGCCAGAAAATAAGCAACATCATTTGGTAGCTTAATATTATTGGTTTCGGATTTTTTATTAAGTATTGCAATTTTAGTTTCAAGATCAGGAGGTTGAATATCTGCTATCAGACCCCATTCAAATCTTGAACGGAGTCTTTCCTCCAGGTTAGGAATTTCCTTGGGGAATTTATCAGAGGTTATTGCAATTTGCTTGTTATTTTCATACAAATTGTTAAAAGTGTGAAAAAATTCAATTTGTGTACGTTCTTTACCACTTATAAATTGAATATCGTCAATCAATAATAGATCAACTGAACGATAATAGCTGCGGAATTCATCCATCTTGTTAAGTTTGATACTATTAACCATTTCATGCATAAATTTTTCAGCTGAACAATAACAGATGTTTATATCAGGATTTTTTTCCAGAACATGATGACCAATAGCGTTTAGTAAATGGCTTTTGCCCAAGCCAACCCCGCCGTAGATAAACAGAGGGTTATATGTATTTGCTGGATTATTTGCTACTGCTGATGCAGCAGCATGCGCAAACTGGTTTCCTGAACCACTTACAAAGTGATTGAATGTGTATCGTGGATTCAGGGCAACGTTATTTTGTTTTATTTGCTGCTTATTAGTATTTTCAGGAACTTCTTCAGTGATATTATCTTCTTTAATGTAAAGATGCTCCTGCTTTATTTCAGGTTCTTCTGTGTTTAATTTAAATTTGATAGTAAAAGTTTTGTTTGCTGCAAAAGAAACAGCACTTTTAATCATTTCAAAGTAGTTATCCAGCAGCCACTCTTTAAAAAACTGGTTAGGAACTGTGAGAACAATCGTGTCTTCATACGAATCATTAAACTGTATAGGTTCAATCCAGTTTACAAAATTTTGTTGAGGGATAACTTTTTCAAGGTTATCCACAGCCATATTCCAGATTGTGTGAACAGGGTCAGATATCGGTTGTTGCATAGTATTTACACCAAAATCCAATCATTTTTTGATACAGTTTCAATAAAGTTTTCAACAAGGATATTAACAGATGTGGAAAATATAAAGCGTAGTTAAATCAAGCATTTACGTGTTTGAAAGCAGCTAATTCGAAATGTTTTCAATAACACTAGCAGAGCCGGTTGAGTTTTTCAATGTATAAGTGTATCCAGAAAAAAAAGTTGCAAAATCCGTATTCATTTATTATATAGTTAACCTCTTATAGAATTTACAGCAGAGTATTGTAAATAATTTCGTAACAGGATGGTGAATAACAGTGAAAAGAACGTATCAGCCAAGTAATACTTCCCGTAAACGTACCCATGGTTTTCTGGTTCGCATGTCAACAAAAAATGGTCGTCTGGTAATCAAGAACCGCCGCGCAAAAGGGCGTAAAAACCTGTCTGTCCAGATTCCAGTCAAATAACAAGTAACAATGCAGGTATTATTTTTGCGTGTCCGGTCAATCAGTTTTTCCTAAAAAAAATCGTTTATTAAGGCGCAGCGAGTATCTGCGCCTTAATTCTTTGAAAGACCCTGTTTTTAAAGGTAAAACCTTTATACTTTTTATGTCTTCAAATAATCTGGGTCTGGCGCGTATTGGCATAACTGCCAGCCGAAAGGTTGGAAATGCAGTGGCGAGGAACAGGGTAAAAAGATTGATTCGAGAATCTTGCAGACAACTTCTTTTTGCTTTGCCTGCTGCTGATATACTTTTTATTGCGCGTAAAGGGGCTGTTGAGTTTGAAGAGCTTTTCAAGCAGGAATTATCCTGCGCCCTGTCCAGGATAGGCTTGTGCTGATAATGGCCAGATTTCTGATTTTATTAATCCGCATATACCAGATAATTATATCTCCAGTTTTACCTCCTGCCTGCAGATTCCATCCCACATGTTCAAGTTATTCCATCGAATCTGTACGTCGTTATGGTTTTTTGCGTGGCACAATTTTGATGTTAAAAAGAATATTAAAATGTCATCCCTGGCATCCAGGCGGGTATGACCCTGTTCCCTGAAGGCGAGGTTAAATTTTATGGAAAAACGTGCTGTTGTAGCTGTTGTACTTTCAATATTGGTTTTTTATCTGTTTTCAGTTTATTTTGGTCCAAAACAGCAATCACCAGAACCTGTAAACCAGCAAACTGTCCAGCAGCCTGTTGATTCTGTTTCTTCCGGGCAGCTTGACAATTTTCCGACTGCCACTAAAATATCGGCAGACAAAGTTGAAGAAGTTACAGTTGATACAGAACTTTACACTGCAACCTTTACCGGTGCAGGTGCTGCTCTTAAATCCCTGACATTGAAAAACTACCATCAGACTGCCAGCACTGATTCATCCAAAGTAATCCTTGCTGCCAACGCTGATCCGGCTTTGCATACCTTTTCCACAGCAGGTCTACAGTTTGCACTGTTGCCAAATGCAGTTTACAGCCCTGATTCAAAAAGCTTAACAATACAGTCAGCAGAGCAGAAAAAGCTTGTTTTTACCCATGTCAGCAGTCAGGGCTATGTTGTACGTAAAGCATATACCTTTAGCGGGGACGGATACGGTATTGCTCTTGAAACCAGCCTTATAAACAACAGTCAGGCACCTTTGGTCGGTGCATTGGAATATATTATTACTGCACCCTTTGAGAACAAGGATAAGGAAGATCGTTTTGGCAGTTACGGATTCACAACTTTTGCTGATAACACTTTAAATACAGATGCACCTAAAGCAGTAGCTTCAGCCACAAAAAAATATGAAAAACCGGCATCTTGGGCAGGCATTACGGACAAGTATTTTCTTACGGCTTTGCTTGCAGAGGCAGGCAGTATTTCAGCCGTGGAAATCAAAAAAAATCAAGCCGGTTTCTTGGAATCTGCCTCCATAACTCCGCAATTTACCATTGTTCCAGGTCAAGCTATTGACTTCAAGCATAATATTTTTGTTGGTCCCAAAGATATTGACATTCTCAAGTCACAAGGTTCATCCCTTGAACAATCCCTTAATCTTGGCTGGTTTACTGTACTTGCCAAACCAATGCTGTATGCCCTTAAATTTTTCTACAACTTTGTGCATAACTACGGTATTGCCATCATTATAATTACCATTATCCTTAAAATACTGTTTTTCCCCTTAACTCACAAAAGCTACAAATCAATGAAAGCGATGTCCAAACTGCAACCTAAAATGGTTGCCTTAAAAGAAAAATATAAAAATGATCGCGATGCCATGAACAGGTCAATTATGGAGCTTTATCGCGAACACAAAGTTAACCCACTTGGTGGGTGCCTGCCGATGCTGGTTCAAATTCCGGTGTTTTTTGCTCTTTACAAGGCACTTATGTTTTCCATTGAATTGCGTCACGCGCCTTTCATGCTTTGGATAACCGATCTTTCAGACAAGGACCCATATTTTATTACACCTGTTTTAATGGGTGCCTCGATGTTCATACAGCAAAAAATGACCCCATCAAATATGGATGAAATGCAGCAAAAAATCATGCTGGGGCTGCCAGTTATTTTTACATTTATGTTTCTTTCTTTTCCGGCTGGTCTTGTTCTTTACTGGTTGGTGAATAATATCCTGACAATAGGACAGCAGTTTTACATCAATAAAATAATGAAAGATTAACCACAGGTTTTACTGTTTTTTGTAACGCCCTTGCTGTCTGGCACGGGCGTTTTTCATTTTATTTTTTGGCAAATATTTAAGGGCAGTTTATGAAATCACGCTTTATTGCGGATCTGCATATTCATTCACCTTATTCAAGGGCAACCAGCCCCACCAGCACTCTTGCAGGTTTGGCTGCCTGGGCAGGGATAAAAGGTGTAAAAGTTGTTGCAACCGGTGATTTTACGCATCCGGGCTGGCTTCAAGATATGGCTGACGCACTTGAACCTGCCGAGCCAGGTCTTTTTCGCCTGAAACATGAAATTCTGTTAAAATCCCCCTTACCGGATCATTGCCTTAAGGACAGCCAGACGCGCTTTATGCTGTCTGCCGAGGTAAGTTGCATTTACAAGCGACATGGAGCGGTGCGCAAAGTTCATAACCTGCTTTATCTGCCTGATTTTGCTTCAGTGGACAGAGTAAACGCCAAACTGGCTGCCATTGGCAATCTTAAATCAGATGGTCGCCCGATTCTGGGTCTTGACAGCCATGACCTGCTGGAAATTTTACTGGAAAATGCGCCAGATGGTTTTTTGGTACCAGCCCATATTTGGACACCCTGGTTTTCTCTTTTTGGCTCACGTTCTGGTTTTAACAGGATTGAAGATTGTTACGGAGATCTTGTTGAACACATATTCGCTTTGGAAACCGGGCTTTCTTCGGATCCGGATATGAACAGAATGATCTCGGCACTGGACAGGTTTGCGCTGATTTCAAATTCTGACAGCCATTCCCCTGCAAAGCTTGCCCGTGAAGCCAATATTTTTTCCACTGATTTGAGTTTTTACGGGATCAGGGATGCCATTCGCAGCAACCATAGGGATCATTTTAATGGCACCATTGAGTTTTTTCCGGAAGAGGGTAAATATTTTGCAAATGGTCATCGTAATTGTCAGGTATGCCTTGTGCCGGTTGAACCTGGCAGTCAACCGGAAATCTGTCCTGCATGTGGCAAGCAGTTGACCATTGGTGTCAAACAGCGGGTGATGGAACTGGCTGACCGTGTGCAACCATATTATCCGGAAAACGCTCCGGCAGTTTTTCATCTTCTTTCACTTGCGGAAATTTTATCTGAAATATTGAAAGTAGGGGCTGCCTCAAAAAAAGTCATGAACGCCTACAGCCGTCTGATTACGGAATTTGACTCAGAGCTTGATCTGCTGCTTTTAAGACCTGTAGATGAAATCAAACTTGTATCTCCGCTTTTGGCAGAAGCTGTGCAACGTATGCGTAATAGCCAGGTTAAGCGGCAGCCAGGCTTTGATGGTCAGTATGGCGTAATCAGAATTTTTGATGACCATGAACTTGCGACATCTGAAAAAAATCGGCAAAATCTTTTCTTAATCTGACGGAGCTGTCCATGTATATAGAAGATACTATAGCCGCCATCAGCACGCCGCCCGGAGAGGGTGGCATCGGCATAGTGCGGGTAAGTGGCATTGATGCAGAGAAAATAGGTCTGCAACTGTTCCGCTTCAAAAAGGGAGACAGTTTCCGCAGCCATTTCTTGCACTATGGATTGCTTCAGGATCAGCATGGTAACCGGATAGATGAAGCAATGGCAGTGCTGATGCGCAAGCCGGCATCTTACACCTGTGAAGATATACTGGAGCTGCATTGTCATGGTGGCTTGCTGGTTACAGAGCAGGTTTTGCAGGCTGTGCTTGCCAGTGGGGCACGCCTTGCCGAACCAGGTGAATTTACTCGGCGGGCATTTCTAAATGGTCGTATTGATCTGTTACAGGCTGAGGCAGTGATTGATACCATTCAGGCTAAAACCGTTGATTCGCTGCGTCTTGCACAAAACCAGTCCAGTGGCACAGTGTCTGCATATTTTTCAGAAATTGCTGACAGGCTTACAAAACTGTTGGCTACTGTAGAGGCGTATATAGATTTCCCTGATGAAGAGATTGGTACAAATCTGGAGTATGATACGAGCCAGGAACTGTCGGCAATTATTGCAATGCTGCAACAGTTACTGGCAGGTTTTGATGCAGGCTATCTGCTACGTGAAGGTGTTTCCATAGTCATCGCCGGCAGACCAAATGTCGGCAAGTCCAGTTTGCTCAACAGGCTGTTGTCAGAAAATCGTGCCATAGTTACCGATATACCAGGTACCACCCGCGATCTTATTGAGGAAGGGTTGAATATAAACGGTTTGCCGGTACGGCTGGTTGATACCGCAGGTATCAGGCAGACTGAAGATATTGTTGAGCAGGACGGTGTTCAGCGTGCAATTAAAAAAGCAACAGAGGCTGATCTGGCACTTTTTGTACTTGATGCTTCCAGCGGTTTTTTGCCGGAAGACCAGTTTGCATTTGATGCTTTGGGCGATGTAAAAACCCTGCTGGTGCTTAATAAGTCTGATTTGCCACCAGCACTGCGCTTGTCCTCTCCTTTGGATAAGCTGCCGCAAGTGACGATTTCGGCAAATACTGGCTTTGGACTGGACAATTTGCGCCATGCAATCAGCAGTACTTTTCTTGCTGATACTGCAAATGATCAGCTCAATCCGGTTACCATATCCCGCGTAAGGCACCGTGATGCAGTGCAATCTGCCATTGCCAGCCTTAAGCAGGCAGAAGTGGCTTTAAACAGCAAGTTGGGGCTGGAGTTTGTTGCCATAGAGTTGCGCGAGGCGGTTTTTTCAATGGGTCAAGTAACAGGTATAACCACTGCTGAAGATGTTCTGGATATGATATTTAGCTCTTTTTGTATCGGTAAATAATCTGTATACAGCAAGTGTTTTTGTTCTGATTACGTTAACTTTCCTCATCATGTTTTCAAGCTCTGTTATATGTTTCACGTGAAACATGGGAACCAACATGTACAATTATGAACGTCAATATGATGTGATTGTGGTGGGTGCAGGTCATGCCGGATGTGAAGCAGCACTGGCTTCTGCCCGCATAGGCTGTGCAACTTTGCTTCTTAATATGAACCTTGATGCCATGGCGGTTATGTCCTGTAATCCGGCAATTGGCGGGGTTGGCAAGGGGCATCTTGTTAAGGAGATAGATGCGCTTGGCGGCGAAATGGGCAAAAATATTGATGCGACAGGAATCCAGTTTAAAGTCCTTAATACCAGAAAAGGACCTGCTGTGCGGGCTTCGCGGGCACAGGCAGACAAGCAGTTGTACCGCTTGCGGATGAAGCGGGTGCTTGAAGAGCAGACAAACCTTTTCTGCAAGCAGGCAGAAGTAACGGCTCTTTATATCAAAGATGGTGTAGTCGCTGGTGTGGAAACCCGTGACGGTGTGCGGTTTATATCCAAAACTGTTGTACTGACCACCGGAACTTTTATGCGGGGCATGATGCATATTGGTTTTAACAGCTTTTCCGGCGGCAGAGCTGGTGATCCAGCCTCAATAGGCTTGTCGGCACAGCTGGAGCAGCTGGGTTTTGAGGTGGGTCGCCTGATGACCGGAACTCCGGCAAGGCTGGATCGGCGCACCATTGATTTTTCAAAGCTTACGGCGCAGCCAGGAGATGACCCGCCACAGCCATTTTCTTTTGACAGTACGCAGATTGTATTACCGCAGGTGCCGTGCCATATCACCTACACCAATCAGCGCACCCATGAAATCATCCGTAACGGATTGCAACGTTCTTCCCAGTACGCCGGCATTATTGCCGGTGCTGGTCCACGTTATTGCCCCTCCATTGAAGACAAAATCGTCCGTTTTCCTGATAAAGAGCGGCATCAGGTTTTTATTGAGCCGGAAGGGCTGGAAACAGTGGAAGTTTATCCAAACGGCATGTCTTCATCATTACCGATTGATGTTCAGCTTGATTTTTACCGCTCCATAGCAGGTCTGGAGCAGGTGGAGATGACCCGTCCTGGTTACGGGATTGAGTATGATTATATCAATCCGATTCAGCTGCAAACCACGCTGGAAACAAGGCTAATCAGTAATCTTTTCCATGCAGGTCAGATAAACGGTACTTCAGGTTATGAAGAGGCAGCAGCGCAGGGGATACTTGCCGGAATCAATGCAGCACTGCGGGCAAAGGGTAGTGAGTTGGTCAGGCTGGGACGCGATCAAGCCTATATCGGGGTTATGGTGGATGATCTGGTTACTCTGGGCACAACCGAGCCTTACCGGATGTTTACTTCCCGCGCTGAATATCGGCTTTTGCTGCGTGAAGATAATGCTGATCTGAGACTGCGGGAGTTGGCGCACAAAGTTGGTCTGATTCCGGAAGAGCAATACCTGCTTTTTTGTAAAAAACGTGATCAGATAGCTGAAGAGTACAGCCGAGTGCAGCAAAAGCGGATTGGTCATACTGATGATGAACAGATATGGCTTGCAAAGCATGATTGTGCAGATATTCAAAAAGGTACAACTGTTGAACAGGTTTTACGCAGACCGCAGATAGGTTATGCAGAGCTGGCTGAAATTGATGCAGTGGCAGGTGGGCTGGATGCTGCGGTAAGCCACCAGGTTGAGATACAGATTAAATATAAGGGTTATCTTGACCGCCAGCAGGAACAGATTGAGCGTTTGCGCAAACTGGAAAACACAAAAATACCAGACGGGATTATCTATCACGAAATATCGGGGCTTACCGCAGAGGTAAAAGAAAAGCTGGAAAGATTTCGTCCGGAAACCCTGGGGCAGGCATCCAGAATACAGGGTGTGACACCGGCAGCCCTGGCATTGCTCGCCATTGTGCTGAAATCAGCAGATAAAAAGCAATGAGTGGAAAACTTTTGCAAACAGGAGCCGCAAGCTTTGGCTTGCAGCTTTCAGAAAAAGAGATTGCCAGTTTCATAGTTTATCTTACAGAACTGCAACGCTGGAACAGATCTTTCAACCTGACTGCCCTTAAAAATTCAGACGAAATTATTATCAAGCATTTTGTTGATTCATTAAGCCTTGTGCCACTTTTAAACAAAGGGGAGCATCTGCTTGATGTTGGTTCCGGTGCAGGACTGCCAGGGTTGGCAGTGGCGATTTTACGTAAAGATGTAACAGTTACCACTCTTGACGCAGTTGCAAAAAAAATCGGTTTTCAGCGGCATATTTGTCGTAAGCTTGGTCTTTGTAATGTTACTGCCGTTCACCAACGGGTGGAGCATCACCTTAAAGAAAACCCTGAATTTTATTCTGTGGTTACTTCCAGGGCTTTTAAGGATTTGTCTCGTTTTTCACAACTTGCCGGTGGTTTGGTAAAACCTGGTGGCAGGTTGATTGCCATGGCAGCAGATACAGTAGAAAGTGATTTTACTCAATGGACAACAGCTGGGGCGTTTACCGTGCAAGAAAGTATCAATTATAGCTTACCAGAGGGTATGGGCAGCCGAAAACTGATTGTCTTGAGCAAACCCATTGAAAACAATCAGCTTTTTAGGTGGTCGCTCCAAATGGCTTAGAATCGGTTTTTACAAGATTTCCCGAGGGTTTGTCTGGCTTTTTGATGAAAATCGCTTACAGGGCAATTAAGACAGCAAAACCATGGAATGGGCAAATTTGACCTTAACAGGCTTCCTCATGACGTTTTTCAAAGCTCTGTTAAAGCAGGGGATGTTGTGATGCTTATACGGGTTTACTACGAAGATACGGATGCAGCAGGGGTGGTTTATCATTCCAATTACCTTGATTATTGCGAACGTGCCCGCACTGAATTTTTAAGAGAGCGCGGTTTTTCGGTTGCCGAGCTGGCAGCTGCAGGTGCCGTGTTTCCGGTGGTGCGGATGGAGGTTGATTTTAAGGCTGCTGCCAAGCATGATGACCTTTTGTGTGTTGAAACCATAGTGGAAAAAATCAATGGCTCATCAATTGTTTTTCGACAACAGATTTACCATGAAGCGGATCATAAACTGCTGGTGAGGCTGCTGGTTACTTTGGCTTGCGTTAATGATAAGCTTAGGGCGCGGCGTATACCGGTAGAGTTGCGGGCTTTACTTTCAGAAGAGGTTTTGGATGCAGATCAGAGCTGATATGGACAGAAAAGAGGCGTTGGCACTGTTGCAGGAGTGCGATTTGCTTACCCTTGGTGAAAAAGCTAATGAAATCAGGCAGAAGCTTCACCCCGAAAACAAGGTGACTTTTGTGGTGGATCGCAATGTCAATTACACCAATGTGTGCGAATCCAGGTGCAGTTTTTGCGCATTTTACCGTGATTTTGATGCTGTTGATGCCTATCTGCTTGACCACGAAACCATACTTGCCAAAGTAGCTGAACTGGTGGAGCAGGGCGGCACGCAGCTACTGATGCAAGGCGGTTTGCACCCAAAACTGGGTCTTGATTACTTTACGGAGCTTTTTCAAAAGATTAAAAAACAGTTTCCACAGGTGCAAAACCATTCCCTGTCACCAGCAGAAATTTTTCACCTTGCAGAGCAGAGCTCCCTCAGCATTAAAGAAACTTTAGCCTGTCTACAGCACGCAGGGCTTGATTCACTACCAGGTGGTGGTGCAGAAATTCTGGTGGATGAGGTGCGTCAGGCGATTTCACCCCGTAAAATCGGCTGGCAACAGTGGCGTGAGGTGATGCTGGTCGCTGCTTCACTGGGTATGCTGACCACAGCCACCATGATGTTTGGCAGCAAGGAAACACCGCAGCAGATAATTGAACATATCTTCAGAATCAAAGAGATGCAAACAGCTGGCAGTTCCTTCAGTGCGTTCATTCCCTGGACATACCAGCCAGGCAATACCCAACTTGGCGGTGATACGTCCACTGGTGTGGAGTATCTGAAGGTGTTGGCGTTATCACGGATTATCCTGGACAACATCCCCAATGTGCAGGCAAGCTGGGTAACCCAGGGTGCAAAACTTGCACAGGTTGCCCTGTTTTTTGGTGCCAATGATCTTGGCGGCACCATGCTGGAAGAAAACGTCGTGGCAGCAGCAGGTTGCAGTTTCAGAATGTCTCGGCAGGAGATGATTGATCTGATCAAGGGAGCCGGTTTTGAAGCTGCTCAACGCAACACTGCCTATGGTCTGATAAACTCCTGATTATTTGATACTGGATAAAAGATAAACCCTATGATTCCTTACAAAATGGTTGAAAATAATGCTGATTTAGCTGCGCTGTGCAAGCTGTTGATGGATGAACAGGAAATCGCCTTTGATCTTGAAGCTGATTCCCTGCATCATTATCAGGAAAAAGTTTCCCTTTTGCAGCTGTCAAACCGCAAGTCAACCTGGTTGGTAGACCCATTAAAGGTTAATAATTTCAAGCCATTATCCCAGTTATTGTCTGTTGCACAGCAGCTTGTTGTTTTTCACGGTGGTGATTACGATATCCGTTCCTTGCACCGTGATTTTGAGATTACAGTGGCAAATGTTTTTGACACCATGATTGCGGCACAGTTTGCCGGATATACAGAATTTGGGTTGGCTGCGCTTTTGCATGAGCTGTTTGGCGTAAAGCTGGATAAAAAGTACCAAAAAGCTGACTGGAGCAAACGACCGCTGGCTGATGAAATGGCTGAATATGCAGCAAATGATACCGCACACCTCCTGCAATTAGCCGATATTTTGCGTGCTAAGCTAACAACTCTGGGCAGACTGGATTGGGTTTTGGAGGAATCTGCGCTGTTGGCTGGCAATCGTGCGGTTGAAAAGAACAAAGAACAGCTTTTTCTGCATTTTAGAGGTGCCGGCAAGCTTAAGTCGCGTAATCTGGCAGCTTTGGAATGTTTGCTGCAATTTAGGGACAAACAGGCAAAAAAAATGGATAAACCGCCCTTTAAGGTGCTGCCTAACGATGCTTTAATGACTATCGCCCAGGCATTACCAAAATCAAAAGCAGAGCTGGATGCAATCTCCGTTATTCCGGCAAAACTGCTTGAACGCTATGGAAAAGAGCTTGTCCAGCAGGTGTTACAGGCAATGGAAATACCAAACGACAGGTTACAGGTTTTTCCGCGTAAAGGTCAGATAATGGAGGCAGCAGTAAAAAAACGGCTGGCAAAATTAAAAAATTGGCGTGAGCAGTTTAGTGTTAAGCTGCAACTTGCGCCTGGCCTGGTGGCACCCAACTGGCTGCTGGAGCGGATAGCTGTCAAAGTTCCAACCACTTTGTCAGAACTTTCCGAAATAACTGGTATCCGTAATTGGCAACAAAATCTATGGGGAGCAGAAGTGGTGGATATCATGGCTACAAAAACAGCCACTGAACAGGTTGTGGTGTAAAAATGAAACTGGGGCTTTTGGGCGGTACCTTTAATCCGGTTCACCAGGCACACCTGCGGATTGCCGAAGAGGCACGGGAGGCAGCAGGGCTTGATCAGGTGCTGTTTATTCCGGCAGCTGATCCGCCACACAAGCCTTTGGCATGGGATATGCCTTTTGAACAACGTTTCCGGATGGTTCAACTTGCCATTGCAGATAATGAACAGTTTGATCTTACAGACATTGAAAACAGGCGTACAGAAAAATCATATACGGTTGAAACCATTAAGCAATTACGCAAGCATAGTTCAAAAGATGAACTGTATTTCATCATAGGTAGCGATTCGTTTTTTGAGTTGGGATTATGGTATCAGTACCAAAAACTTTTTGAACTGACTTCACTGGTGGTTATTGTGCGCCCGGGCAGTGAACCGGTGGAGCCGCTGCAAAAACTGCCACCAGATGTTCAGGGTCAGTTCAGCCAGAAATCTGCAAATTTGCTACAACATGCCAATGGTAACAGGATTATTTTTGCCAAAGGCACACCGCTGGATATTTCGTCCAGCAGATTGCGGGAAATGGTCACCGCCGGTCAGTCGATCCGTTATCTGGTACCATCTGCCGTAGAAAATTATATTGCCCAGAAGGGATTGTATCGACATGAATGAACATGGCGCAGAGTTGCCCGAAAAAGAACCACTTGAAATTGTACTTGACTGCGCAGAACTGGCAGCTGATAAAAAAGCTTATGATATCAGCATATTGGATATTAGTGGCATCAGCACCATTGCTGATTTTATGCTGATAGTTTCCGGTCAGTCGGATAAGCAGAATCAGGCGATTTGCGAACATATCCGCAAAGCCATGAAAAAGTATGGCAAAGTACATGAAATTGAAGGAGAAACCGAAGGCAAGTGGATTGTGATGGATTATGGTTATCTGCTGGTGCATATCTTCCATGAAGAGCAAAGACATCGCTATGATCTGGATGGTCTTTGGGAAAAAGCTCAAAGGATTGAGCTGCCGCTAGAGTTAAAAACCGCTGCTGTTGCCAACAAAGCCTCGTTCAACATCTGAGCATATTTTGCATGAAGTGCCGTGTAATCTGGCTTGGCAAGAGCCGTGAACAATGGGTTAAAACTGCAATAGATGAGTATGCAGGACGGATTAAACATTATCTGCCTTTTTTTCTGAACGAGCTGAAAGAGGAAAAAGATGCGCAATCAGCAGCAGGTCGCCACCGTGAAGGAGAGCGTTTGCTGAAACAGCTTTTACCGCAAGCCATATTGGTGGTGCTTGATGAAAAAGGCAGGCAGATGAACTCGGAAGCTTTTGCAACCTTTATTGGTCGTCACCGTGATGAAGGTACTACGGAAATGGTTTTTGCCATTGGCGGTGCCTACGGTTTTAGTGATGAAGTGCGCAAACGTGCTGATTTTACGCTTTCACTTTCAGCCATGACTTTTACACATCAGATGGTGCGCCCGTTTTTGCTGGAGCAGATTTATAGGGCATGTACAATTTTGAACAGAGAACCCTACCATCACTAGAAGTCTGTCTGTAAAGGGTGCAGGTAATAGGGCTACAGATTCATGACAGAAGTTATCAGACTTGAAAATATACGTCGGGTTTTTGGCGAAGGCGATCATAAGGTTGAAGCATTGCGCGGGGTTTCCTTTGCCATTACCCAGGGTGAGTTTGTAGCAATTATGGGGGCTTCAGGCAGTGGCAAATCCACCTGTATGAACACCCTTGGCTGCCTGGATCGTCCCACCAGTGGTACTTACTGGCTGGATGGGATTGATACTGCCAGAATGACTGCCGATCAACTGGCAGAGGTGCGCAACAAAAAACTGGGTTTTGTGTTTCAGGGTTTTAATCTGCTGGCACGTACCACAGCGGTTGAAAATGTGGAGCTGCCACTGGTATACGCCGGTGTTCCTTCAGCGGAGCGACATCAAAAAGCAAAGGCCGCACTGGAAAGGGTAGGGCTGGCTGAACGGATGAACCACACCAGTGCACAGCTTTCGGGCGGGCAGCAGCAGCGGGTGGCCATTGCCCGTGCGCTTGTTAACAACCCGGCAGTGATTCTGGCAGATGAGCCCACTGGTAACCTCGATACTGCCACCACCAATGAGATAATGGAGCTTTTCAGTGAGCTGCATCGCCAGGGGATTACCATTGTCATGGTTACCCACGAACCGGAAGTAGCTGAATATGCCTCGCGGCAGATTGTTTTTCGGGATGGTAATATAATTTCCGATACTGTGCAGCGTGCCGATTTTTGAGAATAATATCAAAGGATACCAGTACAACATGTCCCACAGCACGGCTGACTACGCAGTTTTTTACATAAACCGCCTGCTTGATCTGGCAGCAAATCATTTGAAAGTATCCCGCCATAATGTTGCCAAAGATTGCTGTGAAAAAGTATTGGCAATGCAGCCAGATAATCTGGAGGCAAAATACCTGCTTGCTCGGGTTGCTGCCCAAGAAAAGGATTACAAAACCGCTGCTTCGCTTGTAGCGCCTTTGGTGATGGTTCAATCAGCGAGCGGCAAACTTCTGGATGATTTTTATCAGTTTCACAAAAAGGCTGGTCAGTTGCCTTTGGCACTGGAGCATCTGAAGGCTTTGTCAGCAAAAAATCCTGATATTTACGGGGTTTGGTTCTGTCTGGCAAAAATTTATACTGATAACAACAACCTGGACGCTTTTTTGCAGGCTGCAAGCAGGGCAAAGGAGTTGGCAGGTGGCAAGCATGAGCGTTATTTTGAGCTTGCCAATATTTATATTACAGCAAACCAGCTTGTTGCTGCGGAAGCCTGTCTGCACGCAGCTTTAAAGCAGGCTCCCGAACATCCGGATTACTGTAATGTGATGGGCGGTCTTTTAAAAAAAGCGGGCAGATCAGACGAGGCGGTGGAGTATTACACTACGGCTGTTGCAACAATTGATCTGCATCAACCTGAAGCCAGGCTCACCAACTTCCTTATGAACTGTATCAGTACAAGCAGGATGACACCGGAGCAAACTTTTGCACAACACCAATACTGGGGAGAGCGGTTGTGCCAGGCAGTCAACAGGTTTCAGTTTGATAGAACAGCATACAGCTCTGACAAGGTGTTGAATATCGGCTATGTTTCTGCTGATTTCTGTAAACATCCGGTGGCGTTTTTTCTGGAGCCGTTGCTGCGTGTGGCAAGTAATCCGGCTTTCAGGGTTTTTCTTTATTATAACCGTGAAAAAGAGGATTATCTTACAGAGCAGATTAAAGAGCGCGGTTATGGCTGGCGGAATATTCATGGCAGGACTGATGATGAGGTTTGCGAGCTTATCCAAAATGACAAAATAGATATTCTGGCAGACTTAAACGGATGGACTGCCCATAATCGTCAAAAAGTGTTTGCAGCCAAGCCTGCTCCGGTGCAGATCAGCTGGCTTGGTTATGCTCACTCAACAGGTCTGCCCACCATTGATTATCGTTTTAGCGATGCCATAGCTGACCCGCCAGGCACAACTGAACATCTGCACACTGAAAAACTTTACCGTTTGCAGGATTGTTTTACAGCCTATAATCCGGTGACCACTGCACCTGATCCACTGCCTTTGCCCTGTACAGAAAACGGTTATATCACCTTTGTTGCCTATAATAATCTTACCAAAACCAATGACCAGCTGCTTGAGTGGTGGGCTGAAATACTGAAGCAGGTGCCAGACTCACGTTTAATGCTGAAAAGCGACGCCTTTGGAAAGGATGTCTGTTTTAAAGAAGAATGGCTTGCCCGCTTTGCCAGACTGGGAATAACCGCGGAACAGGTGGTGTTAAACGGTACACAAGTGGAAATAAACAATCATTTTACAACACTTGGCAATGGCGATATTTTTCTGGATAGTTACCCCTATAATGGCACAACCACCACCTGCGAAACCCTCTGGATGGCAGTACCGGTAATTACCCTGGCTGGCAGATCGCACATTGCTCGGGTATCAGCCAGTATTTTGACCAGTATCGGCGCACCGGAGCTTATTGCCAGTAGTCCGCAGGAATATATAAGCAAGGCAGTGGAACTGGCAAAAGACAGGCAACGGTTGCAGTATTACAGAGATAATCTGCGCCAGATGATGCAAAAGTCATCACTGCTTGATCTGCGTGGTTTAACCCGTAAACTGGAGGCAGCGTACCGTGATATCTGGTATAAATGGTGCAACGGAACCGGCTGATCCATTCTTTAACAGAGCTTTGCAAAACCATTGCTAAGACTGTCCACTTTGTTGTGAGATGCCCGTTTCCCCGACTAACTTTGAACAATCAAAACGCCTTGAAAGACCGTTGTAAAACATCGCTGTAAAGCGGTCTGGCAGCAAAAAGCTGAACAGTGTTTCCAGATTTTTCCCTTGATTTCAATGGAATAGTTATGGTATTGAGGCATACTGTATACAATTTATCACAGGTTAAAACAGCAATCAGGTTAATTATTTAAACAGATTGAGATAACAGGTTTTTGTCTGTAGCGGAGGTGCATGTGGCACAGGTCGTTTTTTCCACTTGGGGTAGAAAGGTTGTTGATAACAGAAACGTGTCCGGAGAGACGACAAACGTTGCCTTCCGCCTGCCAGTGGCATTTGATGGTCAGCAGCCGCTCAGGGCTTTTATGGGCTGGGACGGGCTGATTGTCTTTGACAAGGATGTTGATATTCCGGCAATGACCGCTGAGTATATGCTGAGGGTACAAAATCTTTACTGCTGCGGTAAATGCACCCCTGGCAAAAAAGGTACCAAGGTACTGGCTGATCTGCTGCAAAATGTGCTTGCCGGTAAAGCCAAAGAAGAAGACTTTGAGCAGGTATCTGATCTGCACGCCTTATTGCAAAATTGCAAATGTACGCTTTGCCCCAGTGCCACTCAGCCTGTACTTGATGCCATAGAACATTATCGGGATGATTTTATGGCTGTGCTTTCTGGTCAGCGTTCTGCCAAACAGGAAAAATATCTGCACAAAATAACCGCACCATGCATGGATCGCTGCCCTTCCCACATTGATATCCCCAAATATATCGAAGAGATAAAAAACTACCAGTTTAGCGATGCCCTTGCCACCATCCGTGAAAACATGCCGATGCCGGCAGTTTGCGGAAGAGTCTGCCCGCACCCGTGTGAGTTTGCCTGCCGTCGTAAAAATGTAGATGATGCAGTAAATATCATGGTGCTAAAGCGTTCAGCCTCTGATTTTGAGTGGATGCACAACCTGACTCCACCAATGCAGCCAAAACCAAGGAAAAACAAGACAGTGGGTATTGTCGGTGCCGGTCCTGCCGGTCTGACCGCAGCCTATTACCTTGCCCTTGAGGGTTACAACAGCACCATTTATGAGGCTTTGCCGGAAGGTTTTGGCGGTGGCATGATTGCCGTGGGTATCCCACCCTACCGTATGCCACGGCACCTGCTGCAACGGGATATTGATATTATCCAGGCAATGGGTGTTGATATTGTCTATGATTGCCGGGTTGGTAAGGATATCTCCCTTGCCGATATGAAGGCAAAACATGATGCCGTGTTTATCGCTCCTGGTGCGCACCGCTCCAAGCCGATGGGTGTGGAAGGTGAAGACAAAGGTTACAAAGGCTTCCTGCCGGGCGGCATTGATTTTCTGCGCGAAGCCTATATGGGTCGCCCAACCGGTATGGGTAAAAAAGTCTGTGTGGTGGGCGGCGGTAACACTGCCATTGACTGCGTAAGGGTTGCCCTGCGGGAAGGTGCTGAAGAATCCATACTGCTTTACCGTCGTTCACGCAATGAAATGCCAGCTGATGTCTGGGAAGTTGATGGTGCCGAGGAAGAAGGTGTAAGATTTGAGTTCCAGGTGCTGCCCACTAGGATTATCGTGGATGACAATGATCAGGTTACTGGCGTTGAGTGTGTTCGGATGGCACTTGGTGAGCCTGATGCTTCTGGTCGTCGTCGCCCCGAGCCTGTGCCAGGCAGTGAGTTTGTTGTTGAGTGTGATACTGTAATACCAGCCATTGGGCAGGATGCTGATCTAAGCTTTATTCCACCGGAAATGGGTATAGATATCACCAAGTGGAATACTGTAGTTACCAAGTATCTGCCGCTTAAGGATGCTGCCGGAAAAGATCTTAATGACAGCATGGGTAACCCACTGTCCCGCACCCTGATTACCGATTGCGACGGAGTTTTTGCCGGTGGTGATGCTGAAATAGGTCCCCTTACAGTGGTGGCATGTATCGGCAACGCCCACCGTGCTGCCAATGTTATTCAACGCTACCTGGAAGAAGGAAAGGCTTACATTACCGAGCAGGAGGTTTTTGAGGATCTGCTCACCTATCTGGGTGTTTATGATAAAAACGAGGAAGTACCATGGCTTGACTCTGCTGCCCGCTCCAATCAGTTGGAAGTGCATGGACGTGAACGGGCTGCGGCAGGTAATTACCAGGAAATTGAGCTGGGTTTCCCTGATTCAACTGCCCAGGCTGAAGCAGACAGATGTCTTCGGTGTTACAGAATGGCAATGGTTGCACTGTAAGGAGATCCTGTAAAACCACTGTAAAAGCCTTCTTTCATAACTCCATTAGTGAATTTAACTTTGTATAGGAAACAAGCAATGGCAAACACTGAAAGCTGTAGCACCAATAAAAACATTACCTTGACCATTGACGGCAGGGATGTGCAAGTTCAGGAAGGAAGCACTATCCTGGAGGCTGCACAAAAACTGGGCATACATATTCCCACTCTCTGCTGGCTGGAAAAAATCTCCACCACCGGTGCCTGCCGGATTTGTGCTGTGGAGATTGAGGGTGTTGGCAGGCCAATGACCGCCTGTAACACACCTGTAAAGGAAGGGATCAGGGTAACGACCCAATCGCCTGCGCTTGAAACAATACGCCGCAAGACAATGGAACTGATGCTGGTTAACCACCCGCTTGATTGTCCTGTTTGTGATGCTGGCGGAGAGTGTGAACTACAAGATACATGTTATGCCCTGGGTGCTGACAAGCCAGGCTATTCTGCTGTTTTGGAGCGGATGCCGATCCGTTATGATTGGCGACTGCTGGAAAGCGACCCAAACCGTTGTATCCTGTGTGAAAAATGCGTCAAGGTGTGCCGTGAAGTAACTGGTACAGCAGCCATTGAAACCCAAAACCGTGGTGACCGCGCCCTGGTGGAAACCGTATCCGGCAAACCGCTTGATTGTGATTTCTGTGGTAACTGCATAGCTGCCTGCCCCACCGGTACCCTGATCAGCAAGCCTTTCAAGTTCATGGCGCGTTCCTGGTCATTAAAAGTAAAGGAAGGTATCTGTGCCTTTTGCTCCAGTGGCTGCCAGATTGAGTACCATATAAAAGATGGCAAGGTCGCTCGGGTAACCAGTGATGACAGTAATTACAATAATGGTAATCTCTGTATTAACGGACGTTTTGGTTATGCTGCCTTTAACTCTTCCGAACGGCTGCTTGAGCCGATGATCCTTGGTGTTGATGGTGTCCGCAAACCAGCAACCTGGGATGCTGCTTTTTCCACTGCTGCTTCTGCCCTTAAGCAGGTAATCAGCAATCATGGCGCAAAGGCAGTGGCAGGTATTGCGTCACCACGGGTAACCAATGAAGAAAATCTGCTGTTTGCCAGGTTGATTAAAGAGGTTATCGGCAGTCCCAACCTTGATTCAGAAGCGTCCCTTGGCTACGCTCCTGCCCAGGCTATCCAGCAAAAAATGATCGGCTGTACAGGTGCCACAGCTGCCATGGATAAAATAGAGCAGGCTGGCTGTATTATTGTTTTAGGCAGCGACCTTAAAGCAGAATCTGCCGGTTTTGGCTATCGCGTGATTAAGGCGGCAACAAAAAACAATGCCAAACTACTGATTGCAACAGCTCGTCCAACTTCACTTGATAAGTTTGCCAATGTAACTTTACGTTACAAGGCTGGTTCTGAAGCTTTTGCCGGACTTGGTTTAATCAAGGCGTTGCTGGCTTCCGGCAAGCAGCTGGCGCAAACTGAAGGGATTGAACAATTAAAACAGTCAGTTGCGGCAATTAGTTTTGATCAGATCAACATGGCAACAGGCTTGTCAGAAGCTGATTTCGCCGAAGCTGTCGCTCTTGTTAATGAGCCTGTGGCATTGCTTTACGGGCATGAATTTATCCGCAGTACCGATGCAGCATCGGCTGTAACCGCTGCTGTTAACCTTGCTGTTTTAACTGGTGGTGAAGTTTTCCCCATTGATGAGAAAAACAACATGCAGGGTATGCTGGATGCCGGTGCGGTGCCTGCTGAAAATGGTAAAAACCTTGCAGGTATTATGGATGCCATTGATAAAGGCGAAATCCGTGCCCTGGTTGTCATGGGTACTGATCTGCCCCATATTCTGCCCAACCGTGCAAAAACAGAAGCTGCATTGAAAAAGCTTGAATGTCTGATAGTGCTGGATATTTACCCAACCTCAACCAGCCGGTATGCACATATTCTGTTGCCTGCTGCCACTGCTGCTGAAAAAGGTGGTACATTCACCACAGTGGATAACAGGGTACAAAGTTTTGCTGCTGCAACGGTTCCAGCCGGTGAATCCCGCCCTGATTTTGATATCCTTGCCGAGCTTTATACCCTGCTATCTGAACAGCCGGCTCCGGCATTTGCTGAACTGCAACAAATAGCTGCCAACGCAGCCAGCAAGTCAGCAAAACAAAAAGTATTGTTGCCATTGCAGCCAAAGGCATCTTCCACAGCATCCATGACCATGCTGGCAGCACCGATTATCCGCCACAATGGTAGCTATTCCAGTTGGTCAGAAAACAACCGTCTGGTTTCCAAAGAAGCTGTTGCACTTTTGTCTGAAGTAGATGCCAAACGTATCGGTCTGGCTGATGGCAGCATTGCAACCATTGCAGCCAATAACGGATCAATTACATTGCCTGTTCAGGTGCTAGAGGAGATACCTGCCGGTTTGGTGGTGGTTCCCAATCATTTTCCGGAAGCTGAGCTGTCAAGCCTGTTTACTTCCCCAGCGGCAACTGTATCGGTTACTGTAACGAAAAGCTGAAATTGTAAATTGATATAACAAATCTGTATCTGAAACGCCGCGTTAAACGCGGCGTTTTCTGTTAATAAATGGTGGAATTTTATGCTGCAACTTGACAACCTGAGTAAGGATTTTGCCGGAAACATGCTTTTTGGCAACATCAGCTGGCATCTGCGCAAAGAGGAGCGGGTGGCACTAATCGGTGAAAATGGAGCAGGCAAATCAACCCTGATGAAGATTATTGCCGGGCTTGAGGAACCATCTGCTGGCGAAATCCGCCTTGCCAAAGGGGCAAAGGCTGCTTACCTGCCGCAAGATGGCATTATAAGCAAAGGACGCTCATTGTTTGATGAAGCCCGTTCTGCCATGACTGAGCTGCTGGGGCTTGAAGATGAGCTGAAGCATCTGGAAACAAAGCTTGCACAACTACCACCAGCAGGTACTGAGCACGATAAGCTGTTACAGCAATATGGTCAGCAGCAAGAGCGTTTTCGCAATCTTGGCGGCTATGTCATGGAGGCAGAGATAGGCACGGTGCTTAAAGGGCTGGGCTTTGAACAAAAGGACTGGCATACCGATTGCGGCAAATTTTCTGGTGGCTGGCAGATGCGGATAGCTTTGGCGCGTCTGCTTTTGCAAAAACCGGATCTTTTGCTTCTGGATGAGCCGACCAACCACCTTGACATAGAAGCCCGCAACTGGCTTGAGCAATACCTGTGCAGCTATCCGGGTTCTGTAATCCTGGTTTCCCATGACCGTTTCTTTATGGACAAGGTCTGCTCAAGAATTGCAGAGGTCTGGAACCACACAATCACCGATTACCATTGCTCCTACTCTACATACTTAATCCAGCGCGAAGAAAGGGTTGCAGCCCTTAAAGAAGCAAAAAAGCGTCAAGATGAAGAGATACTAAAACATGAAGAATTTATCCGCCGTTTTCGCTATTCAGCCAGCAAAGCTGCACTTGTGCAATCCCGCGTAAAACAGTTGGAAAAAATTGAGCGGATAGCTTTGCCGCCTGAACGTAAAAAAATCCAGTTCCAGTTTTCACCTGCAATTAAAAGCGGACGTATTGTGTTGGAACTAAAGGAACTTAGCAAAAGCTATGGCGAAAAAACAGTACTTGAAAAGGTTGATCTGACCATTGAAAGCAAAGAACGGATTGCGCTGGTAGGGCATAATGGTGCCGGTAAATCCACCTTAATGTCTGTATTGGCAGGAGGCGATTTCCAAAACGGTCAGTTAATACCCGGGCATAACCTTGTTATTGGCTATTTTGCGCAGGATCAGGCAAATATCCTTGATCCGACACGTACAGCCTATGAAGAGCTGTACAGTGATTGCCCCTACGAAATGGTACCCAGGCTAAGGGATATTCTGGGTGCTTTCCTGTTTTCCGGCGATGATATTCATAAGCAGGTGGCGATACTTTCCGGTGGTGAGCGTAACCGGCTGGCTCTTGCCAAAATGTTATTAACACCTGCCAATCTGTTGCTGATGGATGAACCGACCAACCATCTGGATCTGTTCAGTAAAGAGGTGCTGCTTGCGGCTTTGAAAAAGTTTGCTGGTACAGTTGTTTTTGTTTCCCATGACCGTTACTTTGTGAACTCCCTTGCCACACGGGTGATTGAGGTGGCTGATGGCAGGTTAACCAGCTATTACGGCAATTATGACTATTACCTGTCCAAAAAAGAGAATAGTGCCCTGCCGGATAACATTTCCGAGGCAGATTGCAAGGGTGTATCAGCAGTGCAAAAACCGACCCAGACAGTATTACCAAGCAAGGAAGAGCGGATTAAAGAGCGTGAGGAGCAAAAGCGTATAAAGCGGGAAGAACAGGCAAAAATCAAACAACAACAGCTGGTTGAACAGAAAATTGCAGAAATCGAACAACAAATAATGCTGCTTGAAGAAAAGATGAATAGCTCGGGTTTTTTTGATGATCCGGAGCAGGGACTGCTTGCCGGAGAGGAGCATGCACGCCTGACTACAGAGCTTGATAACTTATATCAACAGTGGGAAGCAGTCACAGACTGATTTGTCCGTGCATTTTATGTCAAAAAGCAGTATAAAATCAGTTTGTTGTTATTTAACACGGCAGTAACAGGGTATCTGGAACTGCTGAATTTAAAAGGAGATTTAACAATGCTTGAAAAAGTACAAGAAGTTCTGGAGCAGGTACGTCCTATGCTGCAACGTGATGGCGGTGATGTGGAGCTGGTGGAAGTCACCCCTGAAAATATCGTGAAAGTGAAACTGCAAGGTGCCTGCGGCTCTTGCCCAATGTCCACCATGACCCTGAAGATGGGGATTGAGCGTGCCATGAAAGAAGCTATTCCGGAGATTGTTGAGGTGCAACAGGTACGTTAATTGTCGTATAGACTCTGTTAAAACTGTTCCTGCCTGATTCACCCCGCTGTTCAAGCTAATTGCGGGGTGTTTCTGATTTTTTGATAATGGAGTTTCCATATGCCTTCCACAAGCGCAATAATCCTTGCCGCTGGCAAGGGAACAAGAATGAAATCAGCAACAGCCAAGGTTTTGCACGAAACAGCCGGCCGCCCACTTCTGGCTTGGCCAATGGCTGCTGCCCAAAATGCCGGTGTAAACAGGATTGTCATTGTTGCCGGACATCAGGCAGAGCAGGTACAGCAGTGTTTTTCCCACAGGGAAGGGGTGACAATTGCCCTGCAAAAAGAGCAGTTGGGTACTGGTCATGCCGTTGCCTGTGCATTGCCATCACTTGCTGATCAACAAGATGGCACGGTTTTGCTGCTTTGTGGCGACACGCCACTTTTAACCGCTGAAACAGTACAAAACCTGGTTGCTCAGCATAACAATAGTTCTGTTGCTATTACAGTACTTACAGCCAAAATACCTGACCCTTTTGGTTATGGTCGCATTGTACGTGATGGCAATGGTCAGGTGCTGCGCATTGTTGAGCAAAAAGATGCAACAGATGCCGAGCTGGCAATAAATGAAATAAATAGTGGCATATACTGCATTAACCTGGCTTTTCTGCGTGAGTACACAGGAAAAATCAGTAATGATAACGCACAGGGTGAATATTATCTTACTGATCTGGTGGCTTTGGCAGTGGCAAATAAACTTGGCTGCAACGCCATGCTGACAGATGACTACCATGAAGTAATGGGTGTAAATGACCGTATACAACTGGCTGAAGCTGCCAGCGTACTGCGCAGGCGGATTAATAAAAAACTGATGCTCTCCGGAGTAACCCTGATAGACCCTGAGCATACCTATATTGATGCTGATGTAACCATCGGCTGTGATACGGTAATCTGGCCAGGTTGTGTACTGCGTGGCAATACAGTTATCGGTGACAACTGCCTGCTGGAAAGCAACGTGCAGGTGGTTGATTGCCAGATCGGTCAGCGGGTACATCTGAAAAACAGCAGCGTGCTGGAAGAATCAAAGCTGGCAGATGAGGTTGTGGTGGGACCGATGGCGCATTTAAGGCCTTCAACAGAGCTGGCAGAGCAGGTGAAAATCGGCAATTTTGTGGAAACCAAGAAGATAAAAATGGGTAAAAACAGCAAGGCATCTCACCTTACCTACCTTGGTGATGCCACTGTCGGCAGTGATGTGAACATAGGCTGCGGTACAATTACCTGCAACTATGACGGTAAAAACAAGTATCAGACCATCATTGGTGATCGTGTTTTCATCGGCAGCGATGTGCAACTGGTGGCACCTGTTAAAGTGGGCAGCGGCGCACTGGTGGCAGCCGGTACAACTGTAACCGTTGATGTGCCTGAAAACGCGCTGTCCCTCTCGCGCACCCCGCAACTTAACAAGGAAGGCTGGTGCCTTAAAAAACGCGGTAATGACTGATACCTGTCCACCGGAAAATAGCGGCACAATTTTGGTTGTGGAGAGCAATCAGCCTTTTGGCGAGCTGATTGCTGAATTATTGCAGGCAGAAGGTTATCGCTGCGGGGTTTTACCCAGTGCTGCCCGAGCACTTGACAATCTTTGCAGCGGTACAGCTTTGCTGATTCTTGACTATAATCTGCCGGATATGTCTGTTGAAGAATTTGTCGATACAATGCAGTCTGTTGGCTGCAAGGTTCCTTTTATCATCATAACCGGACGTGATGACTCGCTGCTGGCAGTGAGAATGATGAAGCTTGGAGCCAGTGATTTCCTGATTAAAGATGCAGTTTTACTGGACAGGCTGCCGCTTTCTGTATCAAAGGCGTTGCAGGAAAAAGAAACTGCCCTGCGTTTGCAATGGGCAGAAGAAGAGATTCGCAACCTATCCAACTATGATCAGCTGACCGGATTGCCCAACCTTAACCTTTTGCAGGACCGTTTGCAGCAGGCGATTATCCATGCAGCACGCAACCATAGCGTGGTTGGCGTACTGTTTCTGGATATTGACCACTTTAAGGGGATAAATGATACCCTGGGGCATAAAACCGGTGATCTGCTTTTGCGTCAGGTGGCGCAGCGGCTGCAATCCTGTGTGCGGGAAAGTGACACGCTTTCCAGGTTGGGAGGAGATGAATTTGTAATCGTGCTGACCATGGTTAATGATGAGGAAAGTGTCAGTGCAGCGGCATCAAAACTTTTGACCATGGTATCCGAACCTTTCATAGTGGAAGGTCATGAACTGTTTATCACTGCCAGCATCGGCATCTCCACCTATCCGGCAGATGGTCAGGAAGCTATGATTCTGATGAAACATGCTGACCTTGCCATGTACCGCGCCAAAGAACTTGATCGTAATAACTTCCAGTTTTATTCAAGTGATCTTAATGTGCGGGTTATGGAACGGATGATGCTTGAAAGTGCCATGCGTCGCGCACTGGAAAGACAGGAATTTAACCTTTTATACCAGCCACAAATTGATGTGCTATCCCGTACAATTGTGGGCTTTGAGGCTTTGTTACGCTGGCATCACCCTGATCTTGGCCTGATATTGCCGGACAAATTTATACCACTTGCCGAGGAAAGCGGGTTAATTGTCGCCATTGGCGAATGGGTGCTGGATACCGCCTGCCGCCAGGTCAGAACATGGTATGATTCAGGATTGCCAAAGGTAAAAATTGCGGTCAATATCTCTGCACGTCAGCTAAGAAACGGTTTTGATAATACTGTGGCAGCGATTTTACATGAAACCGGTTTGCCACCCGAGCTTTTAGAGCTGGAAATGACAGAAAGCTGCCTTATGCGTAATGTTTCAGCAAACTCGGCTTTGCTGCGTTCTCTGACTGACCTTGGCTGCCAACTTGCCATTGACGATTTTGGAACCGGATATTCTTCACTGGCTTACCTTAAAAACTTCCCTGTTGGACGGCTGAAAATAGATCGCTCATTTGTACGGGATATCATCAGCAATAGTGATGATCTGGCCATTGCCAAGATTATTATTGATATGGCGCACACTTTGCGCAAAAAGGTTACCGCAGAAGGTGTGGAAGCGTATGAACAGCTTGAGCTGCTGGCAGAACATGGCTGCACCGAGATGCAGGGCTTTTTGTTCAGCAGGCCGATTTCAGCAGACAAGGCAGAACTGTTGTTGCAAAAGGGGCTGTCATTCTGACTAACTTCCCTTTGAAGACAAAAGGAGTGTATATCATGGAGAAAAACCCCACCCTTGCCGGACTGACAGTATTGTATGTTGAAGATGAGCCGGTTGCCCGTCTTTCAATCACTGCTTTTTTAAAACGTTGGGTGGGCACTTTGTACACCGCAGAAAATGGTCAGCAAGGGTTGGAGCTGTTCGCAGCCCACAGACCTCAAGTGGTTATTACAGATCTGGAAATGCCGGTTATGAACGGTCTGGAGATGATTAAAAAGATCAGGGATATGGATAATGGCACACCGATTATCATCACAACCGCCTATGATGATGAAGCGCACCGTTGTGATCTTGCCAACAGAGTAATTTTAAAGCCAATCGTGTTTAATGATCTTTTAGACCAGGTGACCGAATGTGTTGAGGAGCGTAGGTAGTCTCCATCCGTAAAAGATTCTTTTTCCTTCTGATTCGGAAGCCGTTGGTTTTGATGGATTTTTGCTGTTTCATCTGCCACCCGCAAAAAACTGTCTGCCCCCCCAAAAAAAATAATGACATGAAAAAAACATGGCAGTATATTTTTCCGGAAAACAGGGCATTGGTTCTTAAAGCCCCTGCCATTCTGCTTTCAGCCCGGGGATAACAGTGCCTTGAACTGAAACCGGAATAATCCCACCAGCAGTAAAAGGAGTATTACCCATGTTCTACCTTTTCTCCTCTCCGGAAGCGATTGCCAACCACCTGAGCCAGCGTCTTCTCCAGATCATGCAGGAAAAACCTGATGCAGTACTTGGTCTGGCAACAGGCAGTACCATGGAGCCTGTGTATGCCCACCTTGTAGAGCTTGTCAGGCTGCAAAAACCGGACTTATCTGGTATTACCACCTTTAACCTTGATGAATATATCGGGCTGCCCCCATCCCATCCACAAAGTTATAACTACTACATGCACCAGCATCTGTTTAACCCGCTTGGTCTTAATGAAGAGCAGATAAACCTGCCCTGCGGCGTGTGTGAAAATCAGGAGCAGGAGTGCCAGGAATATTCAGAGCGTATCAAGGCAGCCGGCGGGCTTGACTTCCAGTTGCTGGGCATCGGTACCAATGGTCATATCGGTTTTAATGAGCCGTACACCCCATTTGACAGCCTTACCCATGTTATTGAGCTTTCAGAGAACACCCGCCTGGATAATGGTCGCTTCTTTGATAATCAGGATGAAGTCCCAACCCACGCCATTACCATGGGCATAAAGGACATTATGGATGCAAAAGAGGTTGTACTGGTGGCAACAGGCGAACATAAGGCACAGGTAATGGCTGACCTGTTTAACAGCCCTGTTGATGAGTTTATGCCAGCCTCTGCCCTTAAACAGCATGGCAACTTTTGTGTGTATCTGGATGAAGCTGCGGCAGGCTTGTTACCTGCAAATGTATTGAAGAGAATTTAATGGTGTCTGTATTTTATGGTTGAGACGGAAACGGAATAAGCTGGAAGGTTTTTTGAAGCTGATGGCGGGATACCTTTTGTGGTTATCCCGCCATTTTGTTTTTGCAATGTTTATTTGCTCACTTCTTCTGCTACTTTTTTGCCCAGTGCAACGCACTGTTCAAGAACTTCATCGGTTGGTGCAAAGGTTGTGCGTACCGGTTCTGCC
>JAVERM010000037.1:0-16015 GCA_034007105.1 Trichlorobacter sp. | reverse complement strand
GGTTATCCCGCCATTTTGTTTTTGCAATGTTTATTTGCTCACTTCTTCTGCTACTTTTTTGCCCAGTGCAACGCACTGTTCAAGAACTTCATCGGTTGGTGCAAAGGTTGTGCGTACCGGTTCTGCCACCAGTTTGATGCCCAGCCCCTTTAGTCTTTCTTCAGCCATTTTGCAGGCTTCACCGCTCCAGCCATAGCTGCCAAAAAGTGCTGCCTTGTTGGTTTTCAGCTTAACCGAGGTAAGTGCTGCCAATACGTGCCACATGGGTGGCGGAATATCCCGTACAACCGTTGGAATCCCGAAAACAAGTGCATCAGCCTCTTCAAAAAGGTTACGGATTTGATTGCTGTCAAGGCTGGTAATGGGGTGGCAGGCAACTTCAACACCGCCCGATGCCGCGCCTTGTGCAACAGCCTTTGCCATTTTTTCTGTATTACCGTGTGGAGAAATGTAAAGCAGTACTATCTTTTTGCCAGATGATTTTGGTTTAGCCATGTTTTCAAGTTCTGCAATAATCTTCCACGGATCCTGGCGGATAATAGGACCGTGGCTGGGCAAAACCATATCAATTACGTCATGGCGGATTTTTTCCACGCCAGCCAGCACTTTATCGCTGAAGGGACGCAGGATGCAGTCAAAGTAAAATTCCCGAAAAGAGGTAAAGTCCTCAGTTTCGTCATTAAAAATATGTTCAGAATCGCAGAAATGGCAGCCAAAAGCATCACAGCTGAAAAGGAAATTTTCTTCTTCAAGCCGTGTAAACATGGTGTCTGGCCAATGTAAAAACGGGGCAAGGATAAAGCGCAGCGTTTTGCCACCAAGGTCAATGGTTTCACCATCTTTAACCACGCGGGAGTTAAACGGGCGGTGCATCATATTGGTAAGGAAGTTTTTGGCAGCCTGGCTTGAAACCACAACAGCATTGGGACAAAGATCAAGCAGGTGTGATAAAGCACCTGTATGATCCGGCTCAGAGTGATTAACTATGATATAATCAATCTTTGACGGGTCAGTAAGTGACTTTACCTTGTCAATAAACTGGTCGGTAAATTTGCCTTTTACAGCATCAATCAATGCTGTTTTTTCCTTACCCTGAATCAGGTAGCTATTGTAACTTGTGCCGCGCTCAGTGGGGAAGAGGTCATCAAAAAAGCGCAATTCAGGGTGCATTACGCCAACCCAGTGTACGCCATCGGTGATTTTTACGGTTTTTTCCATTTTGCATTCTCCTTTGGTCTGCTCATAATAACCAACTATAAATATTGGAAACTCTATAACTATAGCAAAGTGCCTGATACCGGACAAGACAAATACAGGCAGATTCGGTATGGTCAGCTATCCTGATTTTTGATTGTTACACGGAGTAAACGTATGCGTAAAAAAACAGTTTTCAGTTGTAATCAGTGTGGCTGCCAATCGCCCAAATGGTTGGGGAAGTGTCCGGATTGCGGTGCCTGGAATAGTATGGTTGAAGAAGACCGCGGTGGTACGAAAAACCAGGTAAGCCGTTCCATTGGCAACCGGAGTACACCGGTGCCGATAGATGAAGTTCCTTCCGGATCAGAAGTCAGGGTATCCTGTAAAATAGGTGAACTGGATCGTGTGCTGGGTGGCGGACTTGTGCCTGGTTCGCTTGTTTTAATCGGCGGGGATCCGGGTATCGGTAAATCCACCTTGCTTCTGCAAGCAATGTATCATCTGTCCGGTAATGGTGATGTGCTTTATGTTTCCGGTGAAGAATCTGCCAGTCAGACAAGGTTACGTGGTGAAAGGCTTGGTCTGTCCGGCAAGCGGCTTTTAGTGCTTGCAGAAAACAGCCTTGAGGAGATTATAAGGCATATTGAGCAGACAAAGCCGCTGGCTGTGGTAGTTGACTCCATCCAGACTGTCTGGACAAATAATATTGATTCTGCACCTGGCAGTGTCAGTCAGGTACGTGAATCTGCCGGTCGCCTGATGGTGCTGGCAAAAGGCAGTGGCATACCGGTTTTTATAGTCGGCCATGTTACCAAGGATGGCAGCATTGCAGGTCCCAGGGTGTTGGAGCATATGGTGGATACTGTACTATATTTTGAAGGAGACCGTGGGCATCCCTACCGTATCTTGCGGGCAGTTAAAAACCGCTTTGGTTCAACTAATGAGATCGGGGTATTTGAAATGGGGTCCGCTGGCCTTGGTGAAGTTGCCAACCCATCTGAGCTGTTTTTGTCCGAGCGACCAGTTGATGCTGCCGGCTCGGTGGTTACGGCATCCCTTGAAGGCAGTCGCCCTTTGCTGGTTGAAATACAGGCTTTGGTGACAGCCAGTACGTTTGGTAATCCAAGGCGTACAACCATCGGGATTGACAGCAACCGTTTGGCTCTGCTGGTTGCAGTGCTGGAAAAAAAGGCAGGGCTACACCTGGGGGGGCAGGATATTTTTCTGAATGTTGCCGGTGGTGCCAGGTTGACAGAGCCTGCTGCTGATCTTGCCATAATGCTGGCTGTGGCTTCCAGTCACCTTGATCGTCCTTTGGCACAGCAAACCATTGTTTTTGGTGAAGTTGGTCTGGCTGGAGAGGTGCGTGCCATAACCCAGCCAGAGTTGAGAATAGCAGAAGCGGCAAAACTTGGTTTCAAGGATTGTATCCTGCCTGCCGGCAATGTACGCAGGCTGAATAAGTGCAATCTTAAGGTTAAAGGTATTGGTAATGTTCAGGAGGCGTTGCAGTTTTTATAAAATTATCAACATTTTTTTTGATTTTAATGTTAAAATGCGAATTTAAAAGGCAGTTCCCAAAAGCTGTATAAAATCTGTACAAAACTTTGTTTCAAAGGAATCGGGTAAAAACTATGGATGCTGAAAAACTTGAACAATTCAGGCTGTTGTTGCAAGAAGAGATGAAAACCCTGCTTTCGGAAGCAGATAAAACGGTACATGATATGGCTGATGATGCATCTCACTTCCCTGACCCGACTGACCGTGCCACCCAGGAATCTGACCGTACTTTTGAGCTGCGCATAAGAGATCGGGAACGCAAGCTGGTGGGCAAGATCAAAGAAGCACTGGATCGGATTGAGGACGGTAGTTACGGTGTTTGCGAAGACTGCGGTGCCGAGATCAGTGAGGCGCGTCTTAAGGTGCGTCCGGTAACAACACAATGTATAGATTGCAAAATTGAAGAAGAGCAAAAAGAAAAACGCCCCTGACATTTTGTGCCGTGTAACAGTTCGTTGTTAACTACACAAGGACTGATTATGAGCGACACTGCTGACCAAAACATTCGACCATCACCTTTCATATCGCAAAAATGCGGTTGTGATCTGCCGTTCCTTTTTTGCTCAACCTTGCTTTCCACAATTGATTTTACCAGGTTATCCCATCTGATTTTATCTGCACTGGTGCACGAACCAAACCAGCTTTTTAAACGGGCAATGCTTTATATGTTTAATCCCAAAACAGAGGTTTTAAAGGGGGTTGCAGGTATTTGCCGTGAAGCAGCTGCTGATCTGTATATTGTTGATCAGGATGCCGAAAATATGCGCCCTGGCTACTGGACGCTTACTGATGAAGCTGTTGAGAAACAACGCAATAACATCTTTTATAAGGCTGTTATCAGCTCACAGTTTGACTTGAAAAAAGGATGCCAGGTTATCTCCCGTGCAGTACAAAAGAGCAGTCCCTGTGTCGTAAACCGTGAAAAGTGCCTTGATTGCCAGGATTGTGAACTGTTGAAAAAATTAAATCTGCAAAGCTTTGCCATTGCACCGCTTATTACACATAACCGTCTTGTTGGGGGTTTACTGGTGGATAAAGATGGTGGCAACGGATTTGAAAAAAGGCAATTGCGGTTACTACAGCTGGTGGCAAGCCAGTGCGGTATGGCACTTGAAAACAGTCAGCTTTATCGTAACCTTGAAAAAACCCATGCCGAGCTGCGCACCGTCCGACAGCGGCTTGTGCATAGCACACACCTTGCGGCATTGGGTGAAGTGGTGGCATCGCTTTCCCATGAGCTTAAAACCCCGCTTGCCACCATCGGTGGTTTTGCCAGCCGTTTGAGCAAGACCTTGCCGCCGGAAGCTCTGGAGCGGCAGTACGCAGATATTATCAGCAGCGAAACCCACCGTCTGGAGCATCTTCTGGGTGATGTGCTTTCATTTTCACGTAAGTCAGCACCGGGCTCAGATTGTTTTGATCTGTGTGCAGTAATAATGGAGTCTGTTGCAGATTATGCCCTTGCATTTGAAGAGCAAGGTATAGTCTGCCAGCTAAAGCTGCCTGATGAGCATTGCCTGATTACAGGTGATGCGTATCAACTTAAGCAGGTGGTAATCAACCTGCTGGTAAATGCACAGGAAGCAATGCCTGATGGTGGAATCCTAAAGATCAGCCTTACTCGCAGTTACAACAGAAAAGCTTCAGCTGTTGTGGCTATACAGGATAGCGGAGGAGGCATTCCGGAGGAGTTTATCAGCAGTATTTTCAAGCCTTTTTTCACTACCAAGCAGCGCGGCACCGGCCTTGGCTTGTCCATAGTCGGCAATATTGTCAGAAACCACGGAGGTGGTATAACTGTGCGTAACCATGAAGATGGCGCGGAGTTTAAAATCATTTTGCCCTTGGCAATAAATCCTGATTAACAGGGCTTTGACTATGCAGCGACCATAGTGTTATAAACAACCCCTCAAAATTAAAATAAAGGAGAGGCTACGGATATGGCCAGTCTTAATAAAGTAATGCTGATCGGCAACCTGGGAAAGGATCCGGAACTGCGCTATACAACCTCGGGAATGGCAGTTGCCACATTTAATCTTGCCACCACGGAGCGTTTTAAAAGCAAGCAAACCGGTGATTTTGAGGAAAAAACCGAATGGCATCGGGTGACTCTGTGGGGCAGACAGGCAGAGGTTGCCGGTGAATATCTGGCAAAAGGCCGTACAGTATTTATTGAAGGTCGTTTACAGACCCGTAAATGGACAGACCGTGACGGCAATGACAGATATACCACCGAAATTGTAGGTGAGCGGATGCAGATGCTTGGTGGCAGAGGCGGAGATTCGGGAGGTGCAAGTCCCACCCGTCGCAGCAATAATAATACTAATAATGAAGTTACAGCTGAACCAGTGATTAGTTATGATGAGCCACACTTTCAGGACGATGATATCCCGTTTTAACAGAGCTTTGACAAAAAGGTAGCAGTATGTTAGTAACTTCAGTTCTGTATACTGTTTGATTTACTAAAGAAGATTTGTGGGTACAGATGGTAGCCGGGTCCTGCGCAACAGCAGGTCGTGAACTCCGCCAGGTCCGGAAGGAAGCAACGGCAGCGGCTGTCGTTGTGTGCCGCAGGGCAGCCCGGCTACCATCTGTACCCACAAACACATCAAGAAAACGGTTCTTTTCCTGTTCTGCAAACCGACATTTTCAATTCCTTAAACCTCCGGATGGAGGTGTCTACTTCAATTTAGGTAACGATTAAGTGTCCTACGTCGTTCTAGCCCGTAAATACCGTCCCCAAACCTTTGCCGAACTTACCGGACAGGAACATGTAAGCCGCACTTTGCAAAACGCCATTAACAGTGGGCGTGTTGCCCATGCCTTTTTGTTTACAGGTGCCAGGGGTGTGGGTAAAACCAGTGCTGCCCGTATCCTTGCCAAGGCATTAAACTGCATATCCGGCCCTGCTGCCGAGCCTTGCAACAGTTGCCATATCTGTCAGGAAATCACCAACTGTACCTCCACTGATGTGCTTGAAATAGACGGTGCTTCCAACACCGGTGTTGATGATGTGCGTGAGCTGCGGGATAACAGTCGTTATCTGCCATCTCAAAGCCGTTACAAGATTTACATCATTGATGAAGTACATATGCTTTCCAACAATGCTTTCAACGCATTGCTTAAAATTCTGGAAGAGCCTCCTCCCCATGTAAAGTTTATCTTTGCCACCACTGAGCCGCACAAACTGCCGATTACCATTCTTTCCCGCTGCCAGCGTTTTGACTTTAAGCGGATACCCATTGGCAAGTTGGTTGCTCAGCTGCGCCATATTGCAACAAAGGAAAATATTGAAATCAGCGATGCAGCTTTGGCCATGATCGCTCGTAAAGGTGATGGCAGTATGCGCGATGCGCTTTCCTGCTTTGACCAGGTGCTGGCATTTTGTGGCAATAAAGTGGCTGATGAGGATGTAATAACTTTAGTGGGAGTGGTTGACCGCAAGCTGTTGGCAGATATTTCAGCAGCACTGTTTAGTGGTGATACTCAGGAAGCATTACAAGGGATTAAGAGGGTTGGCACCTATGGGTACAGTATCCGACAGTTTACCCAGGAGCTGATTGGGCATTTCCGTAATCTGTTAATTACCGGTTCTGTAAAAAAAGCAGGTGATATCCTTGATCTGGCAGAGGCAGAGTTTGCCGAATTGAGCAAGCAGGCAGCAACAGTCAAGCCGGATGAAATTCAACGCAGCCTTGTTTTATTGATGCAGGCTGAAAGTAATATGGCACACTCTGCTTTTCCCCGCTTGTTGCTGGAGATGGTGTTTATCAAAATATCAAAACTGCAACCAGTGCTGCCCATAGAAGAGCTTCTGGAGCAGATCAGGCAGCTGGAAGCAGGTATGCCGGCAGTTGCTTTGCAGCCAGATAACAGGCAGAAAGTTACAGATACTTATGTTCCGGATTACCATCAGCCAGTGGTGCAAGAAACCGTAAAGTTGCAACAGGTGGCAGAAAAAACGTTGTCAGCCCCGGCAGCTCCCAAAGGTGAAGGCTGGGAAGGTTTTGTGGAGTATTGCCGAGCGCAAAAACCGCTTCTGGGTGGTGCTTTAGAGCATGGCCTGCCTTTAAAGTTTGGCAAGGAGCTGATGGAAATAGGCTTTCCGGAGGGTTCTTTTCACTTAAGCAGTATGCGGGATAAGGATAATCAGCAACAGTTGCAGCAGCTTGCCGCTGATTTTAATGGCACTGCTGTCAAGGTAATTATTTCTGCTGCTGAGGCTGCAAGGCAACAGGTCACCTCATTGGCAGAAACAAAAGAGCAGAAACAACAGAAAAAACAGGATGAAATCCGCAGTGAAATATTAAACCATCCGGTGGTAACAGAAGCTGTAAGAGTTTTTGAAGGTGAAATAGTAGAAATAAAAGCTCTGTAGTATTTACAGATAACAAAATAAATCAGGAGGATTTTACAGATGTCCAAAGGCTTGGCAGGTATTATGAAGCAGGCGCAGATGATGCAGCAAAAAATGGCAAAACTACAGGAAGAAGCAGCAAACAGAACAGCCGAAGCATCGGCAGGAGGTGGTGCAGTTACTGTGGTGGTTAGCGGTAAAAATGAAATCAAATCTTTGGTAATCAAGCCGGAAGCTGTTGATCCAAATGACGTGGAAATGTTGCAGGATCTAATAGTATCTGCTGTAAACGAAGGACTTAAAACAGTTCATGCTGAAATTTCAGCAGAAATGTCAAAAATAACCGGCGGTCTTAATATACCGGGGTTATTTTAAAAGTCCGGCAGGTCTGGTTTTACCCATACTGTAAAACAACTTTTTTTAAACTGATAAAAACGCAATGTTTATGCTGATTCTCTTGACAATACTTTTTAAGTATACTGTAATTATAAAAAATGGTTTTATCTGGGTGATGAAGTATGGTACATAACGCGCCAGTGTTGAATCGGTTGGTGGGAGAGTTGAAAAAACTCCCGGGCATTGGTGAGCGTACAGCATTACGCCTGACATTTCACATGCTTAAATCACCACATAGCCTTAATCAGCTGGCAGAGGCGTTGCTTGATGTCCGCGAGCATGTTCGCTCCTGCTCAACCTGCTTTGCACTTACCGAGCAAGACCCTTGTCAACACTGTTCGGGCAACAGAGATAACTCAATCGTCTGTGTTGTGGAGACAACCCAGGATCTGATGGCACTGGAACGCAGTAATGCCTATCTGGGCAGTTACCATGTTCTGCAAGGTGCTATTTCGCCATTAAAAGGTGTAAATCCTGCTGATCTGAAAATTGATGAGCTTCTGGCAAGGGTAGCCAGGGGTGGCATTGAAGAGGTGGTAATAGCCACCAACTTTTCGGTTGAAGGTGAAACAACAGCACTTTATCTGGCACGACAGCTAAAACCTTTGGGAGTTAAGGTTACCCGCCTTGCCCACGGCATACCGCTTGGCTCTGATATAGAGTATGTGGATCCAGCCACTGTGCAATGGGCACTTGCAGGACGTAACGAGGTCTGATGTTATTTTGATTTTATTGCAAGGCACTAATTCTCAGCAACCAGGCAAGATTTTGTACTACAAAAACAGGAGGAGCAGCATGAGCAAAAAAATGGTTACCATTGACGGCAACACCGCAGCAGCCCATGTGGCACATGCCACAAACGAAGTAATTGCAATCTATCCGATCACCCCTTCCTCTGTAATGGGAGAGATTTCTGATGCCAAAAGTGCGCAAGGCGAAAAGAATATCTGGGGCAATATTCCAACAGTGGTTGAAATGCAGTCTGAAGGCGGTGCCGCAGGTGCAGTACACGGTGCTTTGCAGGCAGGCGCACTGACCACCACCTTTACCGCTTCCCAGGGTCTTTTGCTGATGATTCCCAACATGTACAAGATCGCTGGCGAGCTTACCTCCACAGTGTTCCATGTTTCAGCTCGCGCCATTGCAGCCCAGGCGTTGTCCATTTTCGGGGATCACTCAGACGTAATGTCCTGCCGCTCCACGGGCTGGGCTTTCCTTTGTTCCAACAACGTTCAGGAAGTTATGGACTTTGCCCTGATTTCCCAGTCAGCCACTTTGCGCAGCCGAGTTCCTTTCCTGCACTATTTTGACGGTTTCCGTACTTCCCACGAAGTGCAGAAAGTTGTTGAGCTGTCCCGGGATGAAATGAGTGAAATGCTGGATGATAAGCTGATTATTGAGCACAAGTCACGGGGTCTTAATCCTGACAGACCGGAAATGCGCGGCACTGCCCAAAACCCCGATGTCTACTTCCAGGGTCGTGAGACAGTTAACCCCTATTACCCTGCCTGTGAAAAAATAGTACAGGAAGAGATGGACAAGTTTGCCAAGCTTACCGGTCGCAAATACAAGCTGGTGGATTACGCTGGTGCAAAGGATGCCGAGCGGATCGTTGTTGTAATGGGTTCCGGTGCTGATGTAGTACAGGAAACCGTTGAAAACCTAGTTAAAAACGGCGAAAAAGTTGGTGTTGTAAAAATTCGCCTCTACCGTCCTTTCCCTAAAGATGCCTTCCTGAAAGCATTGCCAAAAACCGTAAAAAGTATAGCTGTGCTGGATCGTACAAAAGAGCCTGGTTCACTGGGTGAGCCTATTTACCTTGATGTACGCACAGCAATCGGCGAGGGAATGGCAGAAGGAAAATGCAAAGTTGACGGTTATCCGGTTATTGTTGGTGGTCGCTATGGTCTTGGTTCAAAAGAATTTTCTCCTGCCATGGCAAAAGCAGTGCTTGATAACCTGAAGGCTAAAAAGCCGATGAACAAGTTTGTTGTCGGTATTGAAGAAGATGTTACCAATTGCAGCCTAAAGGTTGATTACAGTTACAAAAACCCGATGGACGATGCCTACCAGGCCATGTTCTACGGTCTTGGTTCTGACGGCACTGTTGGTGCAAACAAAAACTCCATCAAGATTATTGGTGAAGAAACCAATAACAACGCCCAGGCTTACTTTGTGTATGATTCAAAGAAAGCCGGCTCAATGACCACTTCACATCTGCGTTTTGGTAAAAAGCCGATTCGCGCTCCGTATCTGGTGCAAGAGGCTGACTTTGTTGCCTGTCACAACTTCTCTTTCCTTGAGAAATACGACATGCTTTCCAAGGCAAAAACCGGTGCTACTTTCCTGCTTAATGCTCCGTTTGGTGCTGATGAGGTCTGGGATAACCTGCCAAAAGAGGTGCAGCAGCAGCTTATTGACAAAAAAATGAAGTTCTATGTGATTGATGGCGTTAAGTTGGGTAACGAGATCGGTCTTGGACCTCGGATTAACGTGATTATGCAGACTGCATTCTTCAAAATCTCCAATATTATTCCGCTAAAGGATGCCGTTGAATCAATTAAGGATGCCATCAGAAACTCCTACGGTAAGGCTGGCGAAAAAGTTCTGGAGATGAACTACAAGGCAGTGGATGCAGGTCTTAATAACTTCTACGAAGTAAATGTGCCTGCAAAAGCCACCAGCAAAATCAAGATGGCTGCTGCTGTTTCAGCTAAGGCACCAAAGTTTGTTAAAGATGTTACTGGTGTTATTGTAGCAGGGCTTGGGGATGATCTTCCTGTATCAAAGATGCCTGCTGACGGCACTTTCCCCACTGCCACTTCCCAGTATGAAAAGCGGAATATTGCCACAGAAATCCCCGTATGGGATGAGAAAATCTGTATCCAGTGCGGTATTTGCTCATTTGTATGCCCGCACGCTGCTGTACGGATGAAATCATACGATGGAGCTTTATTGAAGGATGCACCAGCTGCATTCAAGTCCGCAGACTGCAAAATTAAAGGCCAGGAAGGTAAAAAACTTACTGTACAGGTTGCTCCGGAAGACTGCACCGGTTGTGGTGCCTGTGCGCACAACTGTCCTGCCAAGGACAAGCAGAATCCGGATCATAAAGCTCTGGATATGGCTTTCCAGCCGCCGCTGCGTGCCCAGGAAGCTGCCAATTTTGATTTCTTCCTCAAGTTGCCAGATGTTGATGCCGGTCAGGTAAAACTGGAAATGCTCAACAACAACCAGCTGGTACGTCCTTTGTTTGAATTTTCCGGTGCCTGTGCAGGTTGCGGTGAGACCCCTTACCTGAAGCTTCTGTCACAACTGTTTGGCGACCGGATGCTGATTGCCAACGCTACGGGCTGTTCCTCCATCTACGGCGGCAACCTGCCCACCACCCCCTGGGCACAGCGGGCTGATGGTCGCGGTCCGGCATGGTCAAACTCTTTGTTTGAAGATAACGCCGAGTTTGGTTTTGGTATGCGCCTGACAGTGGATCAGTTTACCAAATCTGCCACTGAATATCTCCAGGCACTGCTTGATTGTAACTGCAAATCCTGCAAGCCATCTGTATCTTTAATGAAAGAAATACTGGAAGCAGACCAGTCCACACAAGCAGGTATTGAAGCCCAGCGTGGTCGTGTGGCTGAACTTAAAAAAGCTCTTAAAGGCTGCAAGGAAAAAGAAGCACAACTGCTGCTGCCGATTACTGATTATCTGGTGAAGAAATCAGTATGGTGTATTGGTGGCGATGGCTGGGCTTACGATATCGGTTTTGGCGGTCTGGACCATGTTATTGCCAGCGGTAAAAACATTAACCTGCTGGTGCTTGATACAGAGGTGTACTCCAACACCGGTGGTCAGGCATCCAAATCAACTCCGCTGGGGGCAGTTGCCCAGTTTGCAGCAAGTGGCATGCCTGTTGCCAAAAAAGACCTGGGCATGATTGCCATGTCCTACGGTACAGTATATGTGGCTGCTGTTTCCCTTGCCAATCCTGCGCAGTGCATAAAGGCAATGCTGGAAGCAGAAGCCTATGATGGTCCTGCCATTATTCTGGCTTACTCACACTGTATTGCCCACGGTATCAATATGACAGCCGGCGTAGATGCCCAGAAAAAGGCAGTTCAGTCAGGATACTGGCCACTGTACCGCTATAACCCAGTATTGGCTGCGGAATGTAAAAACCCGCTGCAACTGGATAGCAAGGCAGCCACCATTGACTTTATGGATTATGCCAATAACGAAAACCGTTACCGGATGCTGAAAAAGGTCAATCCCGAATCTGCTGATGAACTGATGCAAAAAGCTGGTCAATGGGCAAAAGAGCATTTTGCCTATTATCAGAAACTGGCAGCATTAAGTTTTGAAGATATGTGCGAAAAAAAATAAAGGCATATATCGCAACCAGGTTCATATGACCATATAGACCATATGACCGAAAGCCCCGTTGTTGTAGTATTCAGCAGCGGGGCTTTCTCCATTTAAGAAAACGAAAGGAACTGGATTTATGCAAGACCATATTGCACGTGCCATGGCTGCCAAAGGTAAAATACGGGCAGTTGCCTGCATTACCACCAGCCTGGTCAATGAAATCAGTTTTTTACAAGGTGCTTCTCCGGCTGTGTCACTGGCACTGGGTCGTGCCCTTTCCGGCACTGCCCTGTTGGCCAGCATACTCAAACAGGGACAGAGACTGGCAGTCAAGTTTGAAGGCAACGGACCACTGCAAAAGCTTATTTGTGAGGCAGACCAGGACGGTACCCTGCGGGCAACAGTGGGTAATCCGGAGGCCATGGCAGCAACTATCCCCGAGCTTTTGGGGCGTGCAGGCTTTCTGACTGTAACCAAAGACCTGGGGCTGAAAGAACCGTACCGAGGTACAGTGCAGCTTTATACCAGTGAGATTGGTGAAGATCTGGCCTACTACCTGACTGAATCTGAGCAGATACCCTCGGCAATCGGGCTTTCTACCGTACTTGCAGCAGATGGCAGCATAGCGGTTGCCGGCGGCTTTATGATTCAATCATTACCACCTGCTGATCAAGCTGCCGTTGATCAGGTAATGGAAAGAATTGAAAAACTCCCATCATTAACAGAGCTGTTTAAAAGCGGAAAAACTCCGGCACAGATACTTGAGCTGCTACTTGAAGGGCTGGATTTTATTGCACTGGAAAGCACTGATTTAAGCTTCAGATGCAGCTGTTCGCCGGAAAAGGCACAGCAGGCACTGGCAGTACTGGGAAAAGAAGAGTTGAGCAAGCTGATTGAAGAGCAGGGAGAAGCAAAAGTAACCTGTGAATTTTGCAAGCGGGAATACAAGCTGGATAAGGATATGATGATAAACTAAGCCGTACACACAGTGCCTGCCTTTGTACGTGACAGGCACTGTGGATATTTAGACAGGTTCAGGAAGCGATATATTCCTTTATTTTACTTGCCAGTGTCCGGTAAATGCGCTCTGTTTCCAATGGGTTGCGCTCAAGTAGTGTTACCCTGAAACCTTGCAGATCAGTTGCAAAGGAGGAAAGCGGTACAGTACAGATTCCGGTGGCAGCCAGCATGTAATACACAAAACGCTTGTCAGGGGCAACGCCAGGCTGGTTAACCAGAGATTCAACCAAAGTACGTACTTCATTGTTTTCAATGGGTAAAGTCTGCTTGCTGTTTAAAACACCACTTCTGAAAGCGACAGACATATAAAAGGCACCGTTGGTGCGGTTGACCATCAGTTCCAGTACTTCCTGTAAATACTGACAGGTGATGTTGCTGGATGTTTCATACAGTTTAATCCGCTCTTGCAGATAGTTCTTATACTCAGGATGCTGCATGATGATGGGGATAACCACTTGAGGCAGGGTGGTGGAGCAGACTTCATTCATTTTGGCAGTCAAAATAACGTTGATATAACGGCTGAACTGCTCATCCTTATCAGCATTATAAACCTCAATCCAGCCGCAGCGGGAGCCAGGCCAGGGAAACTCTTTGGAGATTCCTTTCAGGCTGATGGCTGGTACTTCACCAATAACATCACTAATCGGCACGGTTTTTTCACCATTGTAAACAATGTTGTTGTACACCTCGTCAGCAATAACAAAAAGTCCAAACTCGCGGGCGATTGTCACAACAGCTTCCAGGGTTTCTTTTGGGTACACCATACCGGTGGGGTTATCAGGGTTGATGATCATAATGGCGCATATTTCGGGGTTGTTTTGCACTTTTTCTCTGATGTCGCCCAGATTCGGTTTCCAGCCATTTTCCGGATCAAGGTTAAAATGGATGGCTGGAGCCTTGGCATGACCAACTTCTCCCAGGGTATGGGTTGTGTAGGTGGGTGAGGGCATCAAAACTCTGGCGGTAGGTGACAGGCAACCGTAAATGTTGGAGATGGCATCACCAAGACCATTAAAAAATACAATATCTTCAGGAGTAATCTGTGCGCCGCCTCTGCTGTTGTTCTGCTGGCAAATAAATTCGCGGGTTTTAAGCACACCGCGGGTATGGCAATAGCCCCAGCTGTCATTTTGCATTACCGCATCTGCTACAATTTTTTTCATCCAGTCCGGAATCTGCTCACCTTTAACAATCGGGTCACCGATGTTCTCCCAGTTAACAGTTACTCCGCATTTTTGCAGTTTTTCAGCAACATTTACGATATTTCTGATTTCGTAGGTCAGTTCTCCGCTTCCGGACGGGACAAGCTGGGTGCGCATGGTGTTTTTACTCCTTTAAGGTGGTGTGGCTTCAAGGTTTTTCAATTTAGATAGTGCTTTGGGGATGAAAACAAAGCACAAAAAAAGCCGCAGGTTGCGTACCTGCGGCTTGATTATTGGTCAGAAACTTGTCGTAATCAGCGAGCAGCAGCAACCTTGGCAGCATTAAATGCCGCCAGAACCGCCTGCGCCGCTATGTTGTTGATTACGCTTTTCATAATTTGGAATTATTAGCATGACCATTAAATGTGGTCAATCAGTTTTTACTCATTTTAATTGTCAGGAAGTCCTGGTTTTGGCTCACTTTACTGGAAGCATCTCTGACAGCAGGGTCTCCGGGGCAATATCCTGTTTGTTTGGCCAGGTAACTGCACCAAATAAAATGCCTACCTGATTGAAATAATGCACATCTTTAAGTTCACGAAAAACGCCGTGGTCAAGGTACGGGTTCAAGTCAAAAATGCCTTTGCGACCGTTTTCAATCTCAACATAAATACGGAAGTCAGGTAGTGGTTTGACGGTTTTGACATCCCAATACATGGAAACCTCCTCAAAGTGGTTCGATTTTGTAGGGGTTTTCCCCACTTACAGCGAGCTCCCAGTTGGCCATCAGTTCGTCGCGATGTAGTTCTATCCATGCTTGCACTAAACGTAATTGCTTGCGCGGTAGGTCACCGGCAAGAATCTCACCATCACTAATATCTATTGATGCCTCAAATTCGGCATACCTGGCATGAATGTGTGGCAGATTGTGATGCTGGTTATCGATCAGGTACAGACGGATGATGATACCGTAGAACATGGAAATAATGGGCATGGTATTATTTTACCCCGGTAATTCCACCAAAGCAAACTGGTTGCCGTCAGGATCAGTAACTACAGCCATTTTGCCCCAGGGAGATATTTCCAGATCTTCAATAAAACGTACATTTTTTACTTTCATCTGGTCGCACAGCTTTTCAAGATCAGATACTTGCAGGGTAATGCCGGTATGTCTGCCCACCAGCTTGCGTGCTTCATCCTGCAAAGCCAGTGAAACACCCAGTGTTGTACTGTTGCCCGGGAAAAACTCCAGATTCATCTGGGTTTCACCTGCCAGCGGCAGCCCCAGTGCATCAGCATAAAACGCCTTTGCTTTGGGCAGATCATTTACAAAAACCACGACGTTTTTCATATGGATTTTCATCACTAATCACCTTTGGGAAAGCCGATGTACGCATTCAACCATATGGATGGCGTTTTCCGGCGGGATAGTGGGCAAAATACCGTGCCCAAGGTTGAAGATATGCCCTGGTCTGTTGTTGTTTTCATCAAGTATCCGCTTTACTTCCTTCTCTATATATTCGTTTGAGGAGTAAAGCACTGTTGGGTCCAGGTTGCCCTGCACAGCCATTTTATCCCCCAGAAGATCGCGAGCTGTACCAAGATTGGTTTGCCAATCCAGCCCCATCACATCGCTGCCGGCTTTTTGCACAATCGGCAGCATGTTGCCTGCACCTTTTACAAAGTGGATGATCGGTATGTTTTGCCTGTTCAGTCCGTTAATCAGTTTGGTGGTATATGGCAGCACGTAACGCTCATAATCGTGGGGAGCCAGAATACCGCCCCAGGTATCAAATATCTGGATAGCCTGGGCACCAGCGCGGATCTGGGCGTTTAAGTACTCCATATCCATCATGGTGATTTTTTCCATCAGCGCATTGAAAACATCCGGTGCCGAGTACATCATCCGCTTGATATTTGACCAATCCTTGGAGCCTTTACCTTCCACCATGTAGCAGGCAAGGGTAAACGGCGCACC
>JAVERM010000071.1:0-9577 GCA_034007105.1 Trichlorobacter sp. | reverse complement strand
TCTGCTGCATAAAGGGCATCAGCAGCCAGTTTCTGCATTTTACGTTTACGTGAATCAAGTGTAGCAATTTCTGCTGCTTTATTTGCCACTGCAAACGCTTCATCATAACGTTGCAATTGAAAATAAATTTCTGCCTGCATTGCAGAGGCAATATCTGCCAGTTGCGGCAGGTTTTGCTGGGCATCAAGCAGATATGGCATTGCCTCATCGTATTTTTTCAGCTTCATGCAGGCAAAACCTGACATCAGGCTGGCAGCAGGGGATGGTGAAGCAGCCTCGATTGATGACAATGCTTGCTGCCAACTGTTTTTACGCAGCAGTTGGGCAGCTGGTTCAAGCTGGGGATCAAGCCTGAAATTGTCGGCATCAGCGTCGCGGCAGGCACAGATAATAGGGATGAGCAGAATAAAAAGAAGGACAATAAATTGGCGGCAGTGTTTGCTGGAAGTAATTGTTTGCATAGACAGAGGTTCTAACATTTACAAGCTTTACCGGTCAACAGGAGTCTGTCGGACTTTCCCTCGCCACAAACGGACAAGTCCGATAGACTCCTAAAAGCTTTAACCTCTGCTGTTTATGATAACTATTATCAGAATTTAAGCATCAATCCATAGACCAACGCCACATCATCCTCTGGTTTGGTTAATCCCACCTTTACACCGGCGTTTACATCAATCAGATCATTAATTTCATACCTGAAACCGGTGAGACCATAAACCGGCATTGTTGTTGAACCATAACCTTTTTTAATTTCTGTGGTTTCAAGACCAAAATCAGCCACCCAGAAAAAGCTGTCCAGCACTTCTGCTTCACCAGCAACGGATGCAGAGAAGAAGTTACGACGCAGTTCTGCTTTGTCATCGGCATCTTTGTAGCTGCGGTGTTCGTAGCCGATATTGGCATGGAGGGCATATTTGCCATCTTCAAATTCTTTGGTGGCAATAAGCTTTAAACCCGGGTGCCAGCGATCAGAAGAAAGTCCTGCGCTATATTTACCGGTGGGCATGGTTACAAATGGGTTAATGGCAAAGTCAATACCACCAACATCCTCAAGCTTGTATCTGAATTCAAGGGTCATATCGCCAAAACCTTCAGCTTTACCTTCCAGGGCTCCATCAACTCTCTCCCGCTCCATAAAAGTGTAAGGTACGGCTATGGCAGCATCCAGATTTTCGTAAAGTCCCGTGGTTACCTTGACTTCCCCTTCATGTGCCTGACGTTTTACTCTCTCGCCACCTTGTTTTTCCTTGTCATAGGCATGCATAAAGTTAAGCTCTATTTCAACATTACCGACATCTACAACGCCAGCATCATTGGTTAACAGTGGCGGACCAGCAATTGCCGGTACGCTATAAAGCATTGATACAGCCAGGGCAGTGATTGTTGCAATACGGGTTGTTATCATGTTTTTAATACTCTCCTTTTGATGGTACGGTTGACAGGCAGTCAGACCGTTTGTTTTTTGTGGCAGACTAATTAACATGTTTTGCATGATATTGATAGCTTGTTTCATTAGCATGGTAAAAAACAGGCTTTAAATGGTTGATATTTTGTAAGCATTCGTTGATGGATGAACAATGTTCAATCATATTTCTGATTATACGGCGGCTGCTTTTGTGCCTGTTGGCCAAAGCAATGCTTTTTTGAGGGCATCCAAAAACCTTCCAGGGACCTTGGCAAGTAAAAGGCAGTTTTGCCAAACCCATAAATGCAGCAACATCTTTGGCGGGATAACCGATAAACAGCCCGATTTCATGGGGAAAACCTTTGCTGCTACTTGCTCTTTTACCCAGTTCATCAATCAATTCATCAAGGGTGGCATTGATATCGTAACCTGATTTTGATAACAAAACCCTGATTCCATTGTGGGCAAGATGTGTTTCCAGCAGGGCAGGGTTGAAGCAAAACAGCAAAATAGAGTCATCAGTTTGCCTGATCACCTTAAAAGTCAGGTTGTAAAGCGTTGTTTCAAGCTCGTCATGATACTGTTGCCACAATTGATAAAGGTTACGTCCGCAGCAACGCTGTCTGTTTGGCAGTGCAATCAGGTTAGCCGGTTTTACATCGGCAAGTACTTCAGAACACTGAAAAATCAGGTGGGCGGTAAGGCAATCCAATGGGTCTGAAAAACGTTTGGTTAGTGTCATGCTCAATTAAATCCTTTGTCCGATTATTGAAATTAAAGAAAGCGTAATTGATTTTTGTTATCAATAGCATTTTCTAATTAAATGTCAATAAATAAATTTCGTAATGGTCTGTTATTGGTATAATCAGCTTTCTGATTGCGAGCTGTTTAATACAAATATAAATTTACACCTGTCCTCCTCTAAAAGAGGTTGTATGTCCATTCAGCAACAAACTTCTGATTTTAAAGATTATTTTGCAAAAGTGGCAGACAGCTATGCTGCCCATCGACCCCATTATCCGGCAGCACTTTTTAGCTGGCTGGCTGACATGTGCAGGTTTCGTCAGCAAGCCTGGGATTGTGCCACCGGCAATGGGCAGGCAGCACTGGCTTTGGCTGCATATTTTGAGCAAGTGCTGGCAACCGATGCCAGTGCCTCGCAGATTGCAGCAGCAACTGCACATCCATCAATCCTGTATCGGGTTGCCCCTGCCGATGCCTCTGGTCTTAAAGATGCTTCTGTGGATTTAATAACTGTGGCACAGGCATTGCACTGGTTTAATCTTGATGCTTTTTACACAGAAGTGCGGCGGGTGTTGAAGCAGGGCGGGCTTCTGGCTGTCTTAAGTTATGGTGTTTTTCAGGTTGAGTGTTGTGATTCGCATAAAGTGCAAAGCCTGCTGGACAGATTTTACAATTTCACAATCAATGAATTCTGGCCTGCCGAGCGCAGACATGTGGAAAATGGCTATGCAGAACTTGCTTTTCCCTTTCCTCTGCTTGAGGTACCTGATTTTACAATGGAAGTTAGCTGGGGGCTGGATGATCTGGCAGGCTATCTGCGTAGCTGGTCAGCGGTAAGTCGTTATCAGGAATATCACGGTATGGATCCGGTTAAGCCGCTTCTGGCAGAACTGTCAACCATGTGGGGTAGTGGCAAGCGTAGGGTGATCTGGCCTTTAACAGTCAAGGTGGGGCGTATGGAGTAGATAGCTGATGTTTAACAGGTTATTCACAATAAATTCGGAGGTTTGTAAAAACCATGCTGCTGATGATTGATAATTATGATTCATTTACTTTTAATATTGTTCAGTACTTTGAGCAACTGGGTGAAAAGGTTAAAGTGGTGCGCAACGATGCAATAACTGTTGCCGATATAGCAGCCTTAAAGCCGGATAGGATTGTGATTTCACCAGGTCCCTGTTCACCGGAAGAGGCTGGTATCTCTGTGGCAGCCATCAAGGAGTATGCAGGCAAAATACCGGTTTTGGGGGTCTGTCTGGGGCATCAGTCAATTGGTGCGGCTTTTGGTGCCAAAGTTGTGCGCAGTGTGCAGCTTATGCATGGCAAAACCTCGCCGATTCATCATAATGGCAAAGGACTGTTTGAGCGACTGCCCAACCCGTTTAACGCCACACGTTATCACTCTTTGGTGGTTGAGCGTAAAACCTTGCCGGACTGTTTGCAGGTAACCGCATGGGTGGATAACGGTGAAATCATGGGGATGCAGCATAAAACATTGCCTGTTTGGGGGGTGCAGTTCCATCCTGAATCAATACTTAGTGAAGCAGGTATGGAGCTTTTGGGTAATTTTATTACACTATCGCAAGAATCTACTATGTAAGACAGATGAATTTAAAAGCCAGGTTTATACTTCTTTTTGTTGTGTAGCTTGATATTTGACATTTTGTTCACTGATTAATTTTAGTTCCAGCCTGCAACCAACTGCATGGGCATATTTCTCCAGTGTAGCTATTGACGGAGAATGTTTTCCAGCACCTGATTCAAGGCGGGCAATGGCAGATTGTGTTGTACCGATACGCTTGGCAACTTCTGCCTGTGTAACACCAGCATGGTTGCGTGCTTTAAGGAATTGATCTATAAAGCGGAATTCATTGTTTAATAATTCATACTCGGTTTTAACATCAGCACGTTCAAGTGCACGAGCTTTAAGTTCTTTGTGAGTCAGCATTTTTATACTCCTTCATTCTTTTAGTAGCCTTATTAAATTCTTTAGCCGGTGTTTTGTCCGTCTTTTTTATAAAGTAATGAAGTATCACTATCTTTTTGTTTACCACGGTGCAGTAGAAAACTCGGGCAATGCCGTCAGCAGCTTTTAGCCTTAGCTCAAAAAGCCCGTTTCCCATTGCTTTTGTATGTGGCATACCCAAATCTGGTCCGAAAATTTCCATTCTGTCAGTGTAACGAAGATAGCGGGCAAGGAAGCTGGCAGGCATATCAAGGATTTCATCCTGCACCGATTTGTTATAGTAGGTAATCATCCATTCCATTTTGACAATATAGCGCATTTGCTATTGTTAAATCTACTTTGATTTGTACAATTTCTAATGCTTTACATAACTATCAAATTTAAACCTGATGAATGGTGCAGCTATGAACAAACTTGCTTGTGATTATCTGATTATTGGTGCCGGTATTATTGGTCTGGCTTTGGCACGTGAGCTTAATAGCCGTTTTCCTGCGGCAGATATTCTGGTGATTGATAAGGAGCCGGATCTGGCTTTCCATGGCAGCGGACGTAACAGCGGTGTGCTTCATGCCGGATTTTACTATACCGCTGATTCGCTGAAGGCACGTTTTACCCGCGATGGCAACCGCATGATGCAAGATTATGTACAGACAACAGGGTTGTCAATAAACCGGTGCCAGAAGGTGGTGGTGGCTGCGGATGAAACTGAAGTAGCCGGAATTTATGAGTTGCAACGCAGAGGTGAGCGTAATGGTGTGGATGTGCAGGTTATAGATGAACAGCAGTTGGCAGAGATTGATCCCAATGCCAGAACAACTGGTGTTGCGCTGCATTCTCCCACAACTGCCACTGTTGATCCATCGGCGGTTTGTCACGCCATTGGTAATGATCTTGAAAAAGCCGGAGTGCGTTTTCTTTTTGGGCATGGCTACCAGAAAAGGCTGGATACAAACAGTGTTGTAACCAGCCGCGGCAGTATCATTCATGCAGATGTGGTGATCAATGCTGCCGGTTTATATGCAGATCGTATTGCCCGTGATTATGGTTTTTCCCAAAATTACACCATCATCCCCTTTAAAGGTATTTATCTGAAGTACACCGGAAAAGATAAGCCGGTGCGTACCAATATCTATCCGGTGCCCAATCTTAGAAATCCGTTTTTAGGGGTACATTATACTGTTACTGTTGATGGCACTATAAAGATTGGCCCCACTGCCATTCCTGCTTTCTGGCGGCAAAATTATGTGGGGCTGGAAAATTTCAGCCTGAAAGAGATGTCAGAGATTATCAGTTGGGAGGCACGGCTTTTTCTGGCAGATAGTTTTGGTTTCCGCTCTTTGGCGATGACAGAAGTAAAAAAATACAACCGCAGCTATTTCACCGGACTTGCTGAAAAAATGGTGAAGCAGATTGACACTGCCGGATTTAATCAGTGGAGTAAGCCTGGCATCCGCGCCCAGTTGCTGAACACCAAAACCAAAGAACTGGTGCAGGATTTTGTGGTTGAAGGGGATAAAAACAGCATCCATATACTTAACGCTGTATCACCTGCCTTTACATGCAGTTTTCCTTTTGCAGCCTGGGTGGTGGATAACTATCTTCAGCCCGCCGCAGCTTGACCTTGTACCGTGTACCGGTGTACATTTATCAGCTTCCGTCCGGAAAGGGTTCTTTTTCCTTCTGGCTGTGTCAATCTTCGGGATTGCTTGTGCGACGTATTTCTGTATACGCCTCCGCACAACCCCTGGATTTCCTTGCCACAAGAAAAAACTCCTCCTTTCCAATCAGGAAACTGTTTTGAGATGAGAGCTGTTTACGGATGAAAACTAATCAATAAAATATAGGGTGGATCAGATGAACGAACCTGCGCTTGCCAAGGGATATGAGCCCCATGATGTTGAAAAAAAATGGTACCAAACATGGGAACAAAACGGTTGTTTCCGTGCCGCTGCCAACTCGGATAAACCTGCTTACAGTATTGTAATTCCGCCTCCAAATGTGACAGGTGCCCTGCATATGGGACATGCACTTAATAATACCTTGCAGGATATACTTTGCCGCTGGAAGCGGATGCAGGGTTATAACGTGCTCTGGATGCCTGGAACCGACCATGCCGGCATTGCCACCCAAAATGTGGTTGAACGTCAGCTTGTTGCCGAAGGTAAGGATCGCCATGATCTGGGGCGGGAAGCGTTTATCAAGCGGGTCTGGCAATGGAAAGCCGAATCCGGCGGTCAGATTATTGGTCAGTTAAAGCGGCTGGGTGCCTCCTGCGACTGGGAGCGGGAGCGGTTTACCATGGACGAAGGGCTGTCAAAAGCGGTGCGCACTGTTTTTGTCAGGCTTTATGATGAAGGACTTATCTACCGCGACAACCGGCTGATCAATTGGTGCCCGCGCTGCCATACCGCGCTTTCGGACATTGAGGTGGAGCATGAGGAGAAGAAGGGGCATCTCTGGCACATCCGTTACCCGGTGGTGGGGCAGCCTGGTCGCTTTGTGGTGGTTGCCACAACCCGCCCTGAAACCATGCTGGGGGATACAGCGGTTGCAGTGCATCCCGAGGATGAACGCTATACTGATCTGCATGGTGCAAAGGTGTTGCTGCCGCTTGTAAACCGTGAAATTCCAGTAGTGGCTGATGATTATGTTGATCAGGAGTTTGGCACCGGAGTGGTTAAGATTACTCCAGCCCATGATTTTAACGATTTTGAGGTTGGCGTGCGCCACAACCTGGAGCGGATAAATGTACTGGATGAATCAGGTAACATCAACGCTGCCGGCAAGCAGTACCAGGGAATGGATCGCTTTGCTGCCCGTGAGCAGATTGTAAAAGAGCTGGATGCTGCCGGGCTGCTGGAAAAGATTGATGATCACGGGCTTTCTGTTGGCGGTTGCTACCGTTGTAAAACCGTTGTGGAGCCATATCTGTCACTGCAATGGTATGTAAAGGTTGCACCTTTGGCAGAACAGGCACTGCAAGCAGTTAAAAATGGACGTACCCGCATTGTGCCCAAACAGTGGGAAAACACCTACTTTGACTGGATGGAGAACATCCGTGACTGGTGCATATCCCGCCAGATCTGGTGGGGGCACCGTATTCCGGCATGGTATTGCAACCAGTGTGGCAAGGTTACTGTTGCCATGGAAGACCCAAGCTGTTGCAAACATTGCCAAAGTACTGAACTTTGTCAGGAAACTGATGTGCTGGACACCTGGTTTTCCTCTGCATTGTGGCCTTTTTCCACCCTGGGCTGGCCGGACAAAACCGCTGAACTTGCCACTTTTTACCCCACTTCCTGCCTGGTAACCGGCTTTGACATCCTCTTTTTCTGGGTGGCACGGATGATGATGATGGGGCTGCACTTTATGGACGAAGTGCCGTTTAAGGATGTTTATATCCATGCCCTGGTGCGGGATGCCGCAGGGCAGAAAATGTCCAAATCCAAGGGCAATGTTATTGATCCCCTTACTGTGATTGACCAGTATGGCACCGATGCTTTTCGCTTTACACTGGCAGCTTTTGCTGCCCAGGGGCGAGACATCAAACTGGCTGAAGAGCGGATTTCCGGCTACCGCAACTTCTGTAACAAGGTATGGAATGCTGCCCGTTTTGCCCTGATGAACCTTGACGGCTTTGATCCGGACAAAATCAGGCCGGAAGAGCTTGAGTTGTCGGAAAGTGATAAATGGATTTTGTCTTCACTCAACCAGACTGCGGCAGAAACCAGCCAGTTGTTGGAGCAATATCGTTTTAATGATGCTGCCATGGGGCTTTATCAATTTGTCTGGAACAAGTTTTGCGACTGGTATCTGGAGCTTTCCAAGCGTGACCTGTATGGTGATGATGAAAAACGTAAAACAGCTGCCCGTTACGTACTTTGGTACACGCTTGAGCAAACTTTGCGGCTTTTGCATCCATTTATGCCGTTCATCACCGAAGAAATCTGGCAGGTATTGCCTGGCAAAAAAATGTCTGACAGCATCATGCAGGCAACATATCCCAATTTTAAAGAACAGTTGCAATTTGCTGAAGAAACAGCCCAGATGGAGCAGGTGATGGATGTTATTTCCGCAATCCGTAACATACGTGGTGAAATGGAAGTACCACCATCCAGGGAAGTGACCGTAATTCTTTCCTGCAACAGCAATAAATCCTTATTACTTGTTCAGCAGCAGCAAAACTCCATCAAGGCACTGGCACGTGTGGCAGAACTTACCCTTGGTGCAAATCTGGAAAAACCGGAAGATGCCGCTATTCAGGTGGCTGGAGATGTTCAGGTTTATCTGCCATTAAAAGGGCTGGTGGATGTGGCTGAGGAGGAAAAACGGCTTTTAAAAGAGATAGCCAAGCTTGATAAAGAGATTGAGCTGTTCAGTAAAAAGCTGCAAAACCCAAGCTTTGTTGATCGCGCTCCGGCAGATGTTGTGGAAAAGGAAAGGGCAAAACTAACTGAAGTTAGTGGTAAAAAACAGGTGCTGGAAACCAGCCTGAAAAAGATAAGGAAGCTTGGATAGTTACTATACAGAAATCAGCTTAGGCGGAGGTTAACACAAATGGCACATCTTATTGATGTTTTGCATGAAAACAGGGAAGAGATTATAGCCATTGCTGATGCTCATCATGCTGGTAACATTCGCCTTTTCGGTTCTGTGGCACGTAAAAAAGAGCAGGCTGACAGTGATATAGATTTACTTGTTGATTTCAGACCAGGCTCTACTCTTTTTGATCAGCTTGCTTTGGTTGATGCTCTCACAAACAAGCTTGGGCGCACTGTTGATGTTGTCAGTTCCCGTGGATTAAATCCTTTTCTTGCAGATAAAATACAACAGGAACTTGTGCCGTTATGAAAAACAAAGCGGTCTATATCAGTGCTGCCCTTGATTGTATCAATCAGATAAAACAGTACACATCTGATTATACGCTTGATACTTTTCTTGATGACCGTAAAACGCAGGATGCTGTTATTCGCAATCTTGAGGTAATCGGACAGACCATCAAGGATTATGGAATTGATACGCTTAAAGCAAAAATACCACAGATACCCTGGGCGCAAGTTGCAGGTATGCGCAATATCCTTGCCCATGAATATCTTGGAGTTGATATTGTTATGGTCTGGGATACTGTGCAGTTGCACCTTGCAAACTTACAAACAGCATTGGAAGGTTGTTTGGTTGATGATTGATACGTAGCACTGCTTAGTCATCCGCTGTTTGTGCGGCAGTCAGGTGCAGTGGATGCAGATCCATTGCATCCAGCTCACCTGCTGCTTCCAGTGCCGGATAAGCGGTGGAGCAGATATGGGAGTGAATACGCTTGAAATCACGGATAATATCCAGATGTAGTGCACTGGTTTCAAGGCTTTCAATCCTGCCTTTTTGTAATCTGGTAACATGTTTTTCAGATGACTTGAGTTCCAGTTTTTTAAGCCGCAGTTTTTCATCCAGAAGATGTTTGGCAA
>JAVERM010000070.1:0-9656 GCA_034007105.1 Trichlorobacter sp. | reverse complement strand
GCAGTATGCCGATCAGCGTAAGCGGAATGGGAGCCATAATCACCAGCGGCGTGGTAAAATCGCGGAACCAGGCAACCACCAGAATGTAAATCAGCACCATCACTGCTCCGAAAGCTATCCCCAGATCGCGGAAAACCTCATAGGTGATATGCCACTCACCATCCCATTTCATCCCCATTTTCTCTTCTGACCAAGGTTGGCGGGAAGCCAGAATCTCGATTGCTGAGCCATCGGGCGTGGGCAGTGCGGCAATCTGTTTCTGCATTTTAAGGATAGCGTACACCGGAGCTTCAATTTCGCCTGCCACATCACCAATTACATAGACAACATTTTTAAGATTCTTGCGATACAGTGTTTTTGCTTCGCTGCCATGCACAGGCTCAACCAGTTGCGAAAGCGGTACATTACCTGCAATTCCGGGTAGATAGATGGAGGAAAGGGCAGCCTCGCTGCTTCGTTGCCACTCTGGCAGGCGCAGGTTAATGGTTACCGGCTCTTTTTCCTTTGGCTGGTGCAAAAGCCCCACATCCATTCCGCCAAGGGCTATCTGTAACGCCTTTGCCACATCTGCCACGGCAATTCCGGAAAGGGCAGCCTTTTCACGGTCAACCTGCAAGGCAAGCTTTGGCTGCTCTGCCTCCCGATACCAATCCACATCCACCACCCCTGCTGTGGCAGTAAAAATCCCTTTTATTTTTTGGGCAATATCTGCACGGGCTGTATCATCAGGTCCGTAAACCTCAGCCACCAGGGTGGACAGCACCGGCGGTCCGGGCGGTATTTCAGCAACTTTTACCCGTGCGTTATGTTTTTGTGCCACAGCGGTTAAAAGCGGGCGGATTTTTTTGGCAACATCGTGGGATTGCAGTTTGCGCTCATCTTTATGGGTCAGGTTTACCTGGATATCAGCCAGGTTTGAGCCTTTACGCAGAAAGTAATGACGCACCAGCCCGTTAAAATTAAACGGCGCACTGGTGCCAACGTAACTCTGGAAATCTGTCACCTCCGGTACAGTGCGCAGGGCATCTGCCATTTCACGGGTAATGCGGGCAGTCTGCTCCAAAGGTGTGCCTTCCGGCGCGTCAATAATTACCTGCAACTCGTTTTTGTTATCAAAGGGAAGCATTTTTACAGTTACAAGCTTGAAGTAAATCAACGAACAGGAGGCAAGCAACAAAATCACCACCACGGCAAGAAAACCGTTACGCAGCTTGCTCTCATGGATAAGCCTGCCCATCCAGTGGCGGTAAAAAGCAGTAAGTTTTGATTCTTCAAGCTCATCTTCGGCACTGTGGCACGAACCCCGCATAAAACGGTAGCCAAAGTAAGGGGTAACGATAAAGGCAATAAACATGGAAAGCAGCATTGCCATGCTGGCACCCACCGGAATCGGGCGCATGTAGGGTCCCATCAGCCCACCCACAAAACCCATGGGCAAAATGGAACAGATAACCGCAAAGGTTGCCAGCACAGTGGGGTTACCGATTTCATCCACCGCCTGCACCGCTGCCTCCAGCGGTTTGATAATGGTGGTTGTAAAGTAGCGGTGAATATTTTCCACCACCACAATGGCATCATCCACTAAAATACCGATGGAAAAAATAAGCGCGAAAAGGGTAATACGGTTAAGGGTGTAGCCGATGAGGTAAAAAAACAGCATGGTTAACGCCAGGGTAACCGGAATAGCAATGGCTGCCACTGCCCCTGCCCGCCAACCCATAAACAGGGCGATTAAAATAGTGACTGAGATGGCTGCCAGAAACATATGGAAAAGCAGCTCATCATTTTTCTCCCGTGCGGTATCGCCGTAGTTGCGGGTAACAGTCACCTGGACATCGGCAGGGATTACCTTGCCCTGCATAAATTCAAGCTTTTCCACCAGATCATCGGCAACCCAGGTGGCATTGGCACCTTTGCGCTTGGCAATTGATACAGTGACCGCCGGATATTCTTCATGGGGATTGCCGCTTAAACCTTTTGCCGATGCTGCCGGTCCCAATCCCATAAAAACGTAATCCTGTGCTTCCTGCACACTGTCTTTAATATCAGCAATATCTGCCAGATAGACTGGCCTGCCGTTGTGCAGCCCCACCACCAGACGGCGCAGCGATTCTTCAGTTTCCAGGAAGCTGCCGGTTTCCACCAGCACCTCACGATTGGCACTGCTGAAGCTGCCAGAGGTAAGGGTGATGTTGCCCCCTTGCAGCACATTGGCAACCTGCACCGGTGACAAGCCATAACCTGCCAGCCGTGCTGCATCCAGAGTTACCCGCATCTGCCGCGTAAACCCGCCTTTAATCTCTGCCTCGGCAACGTTTTCACTTTTTTTAAGCTCATCGCAGACTTCACGCCCCAGCTTGCGCAACATGCCATGATCGTAACGGTCAGACCATAAAGTAACTGCCAGAATCGGTACATCATCAATTGATTTGGCAAGTACCAGCGGTTCCCCTGCTGATTGGGGCAATAACCCCTTGCTGCTCATCACCTTGTTGTAAAGCTTGACCAGCGACTCTTCCATATTTTCGCCCACTTTATAGCGGACAGTAATAATCCCCATCCCCGGGCGGCTCATGGAGTACAGATATTCAACACCGGAAACTTCCCACAGTTTGCCTTCAAACGGCTTTACAACCCGCTCCTGCACCTCTTGAGGGGATGAGCCTGGCAGCGGCAGGTAAACATCCACCATCGGCACTGATATCTGCGGTTCTTCTTCCCGTGGGGTTACCTTGATGGCGAAAAACCCCAGTAAAAGCGAGGCAATGACGATCAGCGGCGTTAGTTTGGAATCTATAAAAGCAGCAGCAACCCTGCCGGCAAATCCCAGTTTATTCATGGCGATTATCCTGCAATCTGCCGCCGTCAATGGCATTTTCAAATCCGGCAGTCACAATCTGCTCGTTACTGTCCAGACCGGACAGAATCTCGATATTTTCACCATACTTGCGACCGGTTTTCACCAGACGCATCCGTAAAATCCGGTCATCACCAGCCACCCAGATTACAGTTAGCGCGCCCCGCTCAAAAACCGCTGTTTGCGGCACCAGCAGAGTCTTGGCACTTTTTTCAAGGGCAACAGCACCGCGACCAAACATACCGCTACGCAGGTTTTTCATGGTCAGCGGAACTTTAGCAATGTAGGTGCGGCTGGCAGGATCAGCAGCAGGTACAAGCTCGGTAATTTTGCTGCTTGCGCTGCTGTCCAGGGCATCAATCTGCACCTGCACCGCTGTGCCTGCCTTAACCTTGCCTGTGTTGGATTCCGGCACAGCCAGCTCCAGCTGATAGCTGCTTTCATCGTCAATAACCATCAACGGCTGACCAGGAAACACGGTGGAGCCTAAATCTGCCTGTCTGGAAATAATCACACCGGATATTGGTGCCACAATTTTTGTGTAATCAGCCATTGTACCGGCAGCAGCAGCAATCTGCTCTGTCTGGCGCAAACGGGCTTTGGCGCGGATTACAGCCTGATCAGCCAGCTCCAGATCAGTCTGGCGGGTTTCAAACTCCTGTTTGGTCAAAGCCTGCTCATCGTATAACTGTCTGAAACGGTTAAAGGTTGCCTGGGCAAGTTTTTGCCGTGCCAAAGCATCTTCCAACACCTGCTCGGCTTCATCGCTTGCGGCAAAAGCAGCGGTTGCCTGGGCAAGGCTTTCCTGGGCATCAAGCCTGCCCAGCAGCTGCCCTTTTTGCACACGATCCCCTTCACGCACATTAAGCAGGCTGACCGTACCGGCAACCCGTGCCGAAACCAGGGCACTGGTTCTTGCCTTAACCGTACCAACAAGATCAACGGTTTCCGGCAGCAAAACCTCCTGCACCTTGCCAAGTGTAAGACCACTGATTGTTGGCACTGCTTGCGGTGTATGTTTTTTGTTATCCGCACAACCTGACAGAGTCAAAGCTGCAAACAGCGTGCAGACAGTAAGATTACGAATATTGTGCAGCATTACTGCACCTCCTTGAGAAAAATACCGGCTGCATGGTAAAGCTGACCTGTTGCCTGATTTAATGCAGCCTCACTATCCACCAGATCAGCACGCGCCTGATTAACCGCTGTACGGGCATCCAGCAGCTCAACCATGGTGGCAAGGGCATTATCAAACCGTTTTGCCAGCAGGCGGGTTGCTTCTTCAGCAGCTGCCACAGCCTTGCTGGCAACCTCATGCCGCTTTATCGCCTCCTGCCGGTAAAGCCAGGCTTCATGCACCTGGTAGCTGACTTCCTTACGGCTTTGCGTGGCAAGCTCACCTGCCGCTGCTGCGACAGCTTTGGCTTCTTTATTGTTGTGCCAACTGCGCAGACCATCAAAGATATTCCAGCGCAGAGCCACCCCCACCATCCAGGAATCGCGGTCACGTCCAAAAGCAGTATTGTGGTGGTTCATCTGCCAGCGACCCACAGCACCGACATTGGGCAAAAAAGCAGAGCGGCTGCGCCAAAGCATTGCCTTTGCCTGCTCTTCTCCTTTTTCAACTGCCAGCAGATCGCTGCGTTTATCCGCAGCCAGGCTTTTCAGCTCTTCCAGACTTATTTGCTGATCAGCCAACTGCACAGGCGTGGCAACATCCACCTCTTCACCAGACTTGCCACCAATGATCATCGCCAGCTGCATACGGGATAAAACAAGCTGATTATCAGCAGAAATAAGCTGTTGCTCCATTGCTGCCAGATGGGTATCAGCCCGCAGTTCATCCGAAACAAGCCCCAAACCAGCTTTGGTGCGCACCAAAGCCTGCCTTTTGCTTTCTGTGGCTTCCTCCAATGCTTTTTCAGCTGCCAAAAGGCGGGCATGGCTTTTCTGCACATTCAAATAAAGCTGGAAAATATGGAAAGCTGTCTGCTGCCGGGTCTGCTCGGTTACTGCCTGCTGCCTTTCGGCACCACGGCGGGCAGCACTGCCTGCTGCCCAGGCTTGCGGCACAAACAGCGGCTGTTCAACGGTTACAGAGGTGTTGAAATCAGAAATTGGTGATGGATTATTCAATCTGGCGGGATCAAAATCCTGGCTGGTAAACCTGCCCTGGTTAAGCTTCATCATAAAGGTATTTACAGGCAGATTGGAGCGGTTAAAGGACTCCTCAAAGTTTATGGCAGGCAGATAATGAAACGAAGCAGCATTGGCAGCAGCAGCTGCAGCCTCTGCCTGAAAACCGGCTGCCTTAACCTGATTATTCTGCATAAGCCCCTGGCTGATCGCCTCTTGCAGGGTCAGCTTCTGCAATTCAGCAGCCTGAATACCGGATGAAATCAGCACCAGCAAAAAAACTGCTGCCACTATCTGTTTGATTTTCATAACAAACCCCAAAGTTTATATATTCGGTTTTTTATATATATAAAAATGAAGATAAAAGTCAAGGGGAGTTATGAAAGCAAGATTGAAGGGTACGCCCCACACCCACAGCAACAAAAAAGGCGACCATACGGTCGCCTTTTTCAATCAACCCCCAAAAGGGTTTTTGCTATGGATTATTCCATTTCCTGTCCACATGACAGGAAGTGGTACAAGTCTGGGTAGTTTTATCATAGGCAGATGTTTTGGTATCTGCACCGGCAATGGTTTCTTTTGCTGCTGTTTCAAAAGCCGGTGTTACCAGGTTCGCAAAATGCGTTGGTGCAAGCTTGTTATGGCTGTGACAATCGGAACAGGTTATCTCTTCACCATTATCCAGTAAGGCCAGATGCACCTGGTGCAGGCTGTTAAGACCATCTTTGTAACCTGAATAATAGCTGTTATATTGCGGTGTTGCTGCTGCTGTTCCCAGTTGGTGGCACTTTGCGCATTCAGTTTTCACATCAATTGTTCCGTACCATGATGGAGTATCTACGCCGCCGTGGCAACTTACCGCCGAGCAAGATTCTGCGTTGTGGTTGAACCTGGTGTCTCCGCCGCTTTTAGCTTTATAGGCAAGGTCAAAGCTGAAATCCACCTTACCATCGGCATGGTCATTTTGCCCTGTGCCTTTGCCGTTATGGCAGGTGGCACAAGTAACCTTACTTAATGCCAGGTGTTTTACGTGGGCACCGGCTCTGTCAGGAGCGGTTTTGCCGCCAGGCTGACCATTGCCGCCTGTGTGGCAGGATTTGCAATCAGCTTTAACCTGTTGCCCGATTGTAACCGGTACAGTTGCATGGCAGCGTACACCACTTACCGGATCAGGCGTGTTGCAGCCAAGGTTGCTGATGCCGCCTGTCAAGGTTTTGCCGTGACACTCGGCACATTTTGCAGGGTTTGATGTTGCTGCTGTTTTGTGAGCTTTTGCCCAGCCTGCCGGATGGTTGCCGTTTTCATCCGGAATAACAGGTGCATCCTTGCTGTTGCCGCTGCCGCAGGCGGTGAGCAGTGCCAGCAAAGCGGTTATGGTCAATAGTTTGCTTGTTGTTTTTATCTGCATACCGGTTTATCTCCTATCTGTGGCAGGCAAAGCAACGCTGGTTGTTGGCTCTGCCGTGGCAGCGGTAACAACTGGCAGGGTTAAGCTTGCCTTCTATCTTGTGGGTGGTCATGTAGTTGCCCGGGTGCGGCATCTGCATATCCGGACGATTGCCTTTTTTAATGGATGGTTTCATCTCGGTCTGGTTGGTGTGGCAATCATTACAAAAGGATGTTTTGTGGCATACGGCACAGGTGCGGTCATCCTTTGCTCCGTAAAAACGGTGATCTTTGATGAACTGCCGTGAATGCCGGTAATCATGCAGCGGTTTTAAGGTTCCTCTTTCTGCATCAGTGTGGCACTCCGAGCAATCAAGCTGTTTGCCAAATGAAGTAATATCAGGGTGGGATGCAGGCGGCGAAAGATTGGCAGCCTGTTGAGCCACTGCTGCTGCAACCAGCGTAAGTGCTATGGTTATGGTTAAAATAACTGCTTTTATTTTCATCTGTTACCTCCCAAAATATTGCTGAAGCTGAAGTTGTAGCTAAGGCGCAGCAGCCCTTTTAAATCATCTTTATATTCAGGGCTTTGTCCGTAACTCATATCACCGGACAGGATAAGATCAGGCGTAAACTTGTAACCAAGGGAGCAGATAGCCTCCCAGGCCGAACGTTTGCCGGAAATTTTCTTTTTATAAACATAGGCAATGGCATCAGCAGAGGCGATATATTTCTTTGCATCCCGCATTACATAGCCGCGCAGTTCGTGGAAAGATGCCGATGCGTTTGATTCGGGGATAACTGCAAAGCCTGATCCGGCACGCAGGTAATGGTAAGCAGCACCGGTGCGGATTTTATTGGCATCAAAGCGGTAGCTGATATCAGCACCAAAGCGGTCAGCATTACCGATTTCACGCTTGTAATGGCGGTAATCAGCAGTCAGATCAAGCTGGGGGGTAAGGCTGTAATAGGCAGATGCGCCATAAATGCGGGATTTATCATTTAACCCCTGATACATACGGGAGAACATGACTGAAGAAAGGAAATAGCTGTTGTCGCGGTATTCGCTGAACTCACCGCTTAAAGTGAGTTTATCCATTGGGCGCAGGTTAAGGCGGTAGTTATGCTCGGCAAACTCGCTGGTTTCGGTGTTGTAACTGCTTTGCCCCATCACCTCCAGCTGCTCAAAGGGAGAAAGCCAGATATCAGCACCGATCAGACGGCGGCTGCCGTACTTGCCATCAGCCACCAGGGTGCGATTGCCGGTGGAAACCAGGTGCGGCACGTTGGTTTCATACACACCGGAAAAACCGACTTCCACAATGTTGTCATAGTTGTAATTAACCCGTCCGCCGTAGATTGCATCACCTTTGCCATCGGTTTTTTCATGGTAAAGATCAGCGTTATGTACGGTGGCACCGCCAAAAACAGAAAGACCAAAGCCGTAGGGCAGGGCAGTACGCAGGCTGGCACCATCCACCTGCTCGTTAATAATCCCCTCCATAACAAACAAACGACCGGCACGCAGACGGGCATCATGCTTTGGGCAATCGTATTGCAGATAGCCGTAGGTAAGATAACCGTTGGTATGGTCGTGACGTTTGTCGCCAAAGCTTTTATCTGCCAGATCAGCCCGCCCCCAGCCAGAAAGGTGCAAGGAGAGGTTGCCATCAGCCAGCTTTTCAAGATCAACATTTAAAAACTGGGTTGCCGGTGCATAGGTTTTATCAGTATAACCATAGCGGCTATCCTGGAAAAACCGCATCATCGTTGTTGATTCCACATAAAGATCAGCGGCAAATGCCGTTGATGCCATGCCTGACAGGCAGCAGAACAGCAACAGGCGATAAACGTTTTTTTGCATATTATATGTTCTCCCTGTTAACATTATTTTTTGTATACTTAAACAGTCTGCATTTTTAGCAGTATTGTGGTTATTTTGCAAGAACAGGAAAAGGCTTATAAACCAATGGCATTATTAACATTACGCAACATAACCCTTGCCTACGGCGGACCGCCACTTTTTGACGGCATCAATCTGCAAGTGGAAGCAGGTGACAGGCTTTGCCTTTTGGGGCGCAACGGCTGCGGCAAATCAACATTATTAAGATTGATAAATGGCGAGGAAACAGCGCAAAGTGGTGAAATAACAAGCAATCAGGGACTGCGTACCGCACTGGTTACCCAGACTATTCCTGATAAAATGCAAGGTCGCCTGCTTGATCTGCTGCTGGACGGGCTGCCTGCCACAACAGATGAAGCCTGGCAGCATGAGCAGGAGGCACAGCGGATTTTAAACCGCCTGCATCTGGATGGTGAGGCTGATTTTGCAGCTCTTTCCGGTGGTACCAAACGGCGGGTTCTGCTGGCGCAGGCTTTACTTTGCAAACCGGATATCCTGCTGCTGGATGAGCCAACCAACCATCTGGATATTGAAACCATCATCTGGCTGGAGGATTTTCTGGCAAAGCAGATTACCACCTACCTGTTTGTCACCCATGACCGTGCCTTTGCCCGCAGACTAGCCAACAAGGTGGCTGAGCTTGATCGCGGGCGGTTGTACAGCTTTGATTGCAGTTACGACCAGTTTTTGCAGCGTAGGGAAGAGCTGCTGGTAGCGGAAATAACCCGCCAGGCACAGTTTGACAGGAAACTGGCAGCAGAAGAAGCCTGGATTAGGCAAGGAATCAAGGCGCGGCGCACCCGTAACGAAGGTCGTGTGCGGGCTTTAAAGGCATTACGTGAAGAGCATCGCCTTTACCGGCAGCGTCAAGGCACGGCAAAGATGCGGATGCAGGAAGCGCAGCGTTCCGGCAAGCTGGTACTTGAGGCAGACGATGTAAGCTTTGCCTATGCCGGCAAGCCGGTAATCAGCAGTTTTTCTGCTGCCATCCAGCGGGGGGATAAGGTGGGTATTGTCGGCCCCAACGGCTGCGGCAAAACCACCTTGCTGAAGCTTTTGCTGGGTGAACTGGCACCGCAAACAGGAAGCATCCGCCAGGGTACAAAGCTGGAAATCCTGTATATGGATCAACTGCGTGACCAGCTTGAGCTTGATAAAACCGTGGCTGAAAACCTGGGTGAAGGCAGCGATACCCTGCTTGTAAACGGAATTTCACGCCATGTTATCGGCTATTTGCAGGATTTTTTGTTTACACCGGATCGCGCCCGTTCTCCTGTCTCCATCCTTTCCGGCGGTGAGCGGAACAGGCTTTTGCTGGCCAAACTGTTTGCCAGACCTGCAAATTTTCTGGTGCTGGATGAACCGACCAATGAT